>CALHGK010000008.1 GCA_938030095.1 uncultured Candidatus Saccharibacteria bacterium | reverse complement strand
GTACCACCGCTCGGCGGCGCGAATGGCTTGGTCACGGATGTCGGCATAGATCTCGCGGGCGAACTGCTCGTCGCCCAGGCGCTGCGCCATGATGGCCGCCGCTGCATCGTCGAGCCGTTCGGGCGTGGTCAGGCGAGCCAGCTCTGCGGGGTGGCGGGCAAGGCCCTCGCACAAGACGCTCCACAGCTTGGCCGGTGACAGGTCGACGATGGCCTGCTGGGTGCGCTGGATGGCGACGTTCTCTTGGTCGCGCCGGTAGGAGTAGTCCAGGATGGTGGAGACCAGACCAGCCCCAAGCAGTGGGCCACCGACCTCATCCAGCGGCAGATGATGCAGCCAGCTCCAGTCGCCCAGGCTCAGCGTCGCCAGCCAGGCGTTGAGCATGATGAGCAGAATACCGATCAAAGTGAAGGAGACGGCCAGCAACGCTGCTTTGGTCTTGAGCAGCCGACGATACAGTGGCAGGACGTCTTTGCTGGCCATGAATAGATATAGTATAGCAAAATGCGGACACATAGGGCAAACGCGAGCAGTATCGTCTGAG
The DNA here is from genome assembly GCA_938030095.1 of uncultured Candidatus Saccharibacteria bacterium. GTDB lineage: Bacteria > Patescibacteriota > Saccharimonadia > Saccharimonadales > Saccharimonadaceae > Saccharimonas. The sequence goes on along the minus strand of CALHGK010000008.1, from coordinate 1,987 downwards.
TATTGCAAGTAATGCGTAGGTAAGCAGGCTAACAAGATGAGATGCTGTAGATACTCCGTCCGCGAAGGATGTCGGCAGAAGGGCGCCACACATACAGCAAACCCCTACATTTTTGCAGGTCAGCGCCAGTTTTGAATACGACACAAATAAGCGTCTCGACATGGTTTGCATGCCCGCTTTGTGTTTAAATAGAAGTATGACAAACGAAGAACTCTCACAGCAAATTGCGGCACTCACAGCAACCGTAACCGAGAAATTCAACGAGATCGACAAGCGGTTCGAGCAAATAGACAAACGCCTCGAACACATTGACACGAGGTTTGAAGGAATCGATGGACGTCTCGACAAGCTGCAGGCAGGACAGGACGACCTGCGCACCAAGTACGACAGCCTGAAGGCAGGGCAAGACGACTTGGTCGCCAAACATGCTGATCTGCAAGTTGGCCTGGATGATCTGCGCACCAAATACGGCGAGATGAACGAGAAGCAGGGTCACATCGTCAATGCACAGAAGACCATCGCCAAGATGCAGGCTGACCTGCAGCACACCGTGGAGGAGCAAGGCGCCAAGCTGGAGGAGGACTTCACCGACATGAAGGCGACGCAGGCGAGCATCCAGCACGACATCGCACGGATTAACCGCAAGATGGTCGTCGAAGCCGGCGTGCGCGACACGATGCACGAGAGCGTCTTCACCACACAAGACAGCCACTACCGCGACCTCGACCGTCGCCTCCGCCTGGTGGAAGCCCACTTCCCTGATCTGGGGCAGCAGGGAGCGTAGGTACTGCTGGAGCTAACTCAACGGCGCTCGGCTTCACTATCCATCAGCCGGCCTATCGCCAGCCTCAGCCGCTGCGCCGTCTCGGGGCTGACGTCCAGCCCGTGGTGCCCGTCGCCGAGGTAGAGCCACTCGTCCGCCTCACCGGCGTACTGGTAGCGCACCAGGTAGAGCTCGGTTGGCACTGCCCGTCGCGCGAGCACGCCGTCGCTACCGTACCCGCGCTGGGGGATGACGCCCGCTACGGGGAGATGCGCACTCTCGTGGACGACACCATCGAGCTCATCGCTTGCCACATTATGGTTGACTGCGCACCACGCAGGGCAGCGCTCGGCTCCACCTGCTGGCTGCTCAGATCGCACGTTGCCTCCTCTCCCCCAAGCACCGTCTGCCTGCACGACCGCAGCCAACCGCAGCGCGAGGCACGAAAGCCAGACCAGCGGCAGCAGCCAACGGAGAACGGCCATAGTGGACTGAGAAGCAGAGAGCAAGGAGTAGCTGGCCGCCGCCGACCATCCACTCCCCGACGCCCACCTCCTTACACCCCAGTGATGCGTGCCAGCACCAGCATGTCCATGTACTGGCTGCCCACCAGGTACCGCTGCGTCAGCCGGCCTTCTTCGACGAAACCGAGGCTGCGGAAGAGACCGAGCGAAGCTGCGTTACCCGCCACGATCCACGCCTCCAGGCGATGCAGCCCCAAGTGGCCAACCGCCCAGTCGATGACAGCCCGGCTACCCGCCGCACCATAGCCTTTGCCTCGATCGCTCGGCCGCCAGATGCAGATGCCCACCTGGGCGACACGGCTGCGCCAGTCGATGGCATGGATCGAGGCCTCGCCGACCAGCCGACCATCGCTATCTGCCAGGACGAAGCTGTATGCCGTAGCCGGCTGCGGGCCCGCTGTATCGGCGATCTTGCGGCGCAGCTCCGCGCTGCTCCTCGGTCGCCAGTAGGGCGGGCCATACTGCGCCAGCTCCGGCCAGTCCGCGCACGCCTCGAGGATGGTGGGTATGTGGGCCTCGGCCAGCGCCTGGAGGGTGATGGCCATGGTGTTTTCTCCCCTCTGCTACCACGTATCGACTACACCTCGCTCCGCTCAATGCTACTCATCAGTCTGTAGACCTTCAAGTAGCAGGTGGCCAGGCTGAGAGATGTGGCTGTTGGTGATCTCCAGAAGACGGTGGGCAGGAACCTGCGTGCCTA
>CALHGK010000007.1 GCA_938030095.1 uncultured Candidatus Saccharibacteria bacterium | reverse complement strand
TCAGCCCAGCGCAAGAGGTCGATACTTGGGAAGTATCGACCCTTATAGTGTTCCGGAGGAGGAAGTGTGGGGAGGGTGAGCGTGAGAGAACGCTCAAATTCATCTTAGTTGTAACTCTCTACCCCTTTTCTCTCCCGCTATGAAACTGCTCGAAGATGTCGCGCAGGTGTTGGTCGGTAACGTGGGTGTAGACCTGTGTGGTGCTGATGTTGCTGTGGCCGAGCATGCTTTGGACGCTGCGTAGGTCGGCACCGTTCATCAGGAGATCGGTGGCAAAGCTGTGGCGCATGGTGTGGGGGCTGACGTGCTTGGTGATGCCAGCGAGGCGGGCGTATTTGCCAATCATCGACTGTACACTGCGCGTCGTGAGGCGGCGGAAGTCGCCACTGGTGCTTGTGGCGCCGTGGTTGCGGCTATAGCTGATGAAGAGCGGGTCGAGCGAATCATGCCGGGCACTGAGATAGGCCTCGATCTGCTCGGCGGCACGGCTGCTGACGAAGACCGGCCGGTCTTTTTGGCCCTTACCACGCACCATGAACTCGCGGCGCTTGAGGTTGATGTGGTCGCGATTGAGATTGACAAGCTCTGAGACGCGCAGACCACTGGAGAAGAGCAGCTCGATGATGGCTTTGTCGCGCAAGTTGGCTTCTTTGTCATCGCTTGGCACGGCATCAATCATCCGCTCTACTTCGTCATAATGGAGGAACGTGACTTGCCGCTTGTGCGTCTTGGGGAGCTCGATCTTGCTCGGCGAGAGGCTGGCGATGTCGCGCTTAGAGAGGTAGTTGAGAAAGCCGCGCAGCGCGATGAGGTGGTAGCTCTGGGTGAGCATGCCGAGCTCCTCGCCATAGACGCTTTGGTAGCGATTGAGCCAGAGGCGGTAGCGCCGCACCAGCTCGGGCGTGATCTGATCGACCGTCAATTCAGCACCAGCAAACTCAACGAAGCGCTCGAGGTAGTGCTTGTAGTTCTCTGCTGTCTTGGACGATCGGCCACGCTCCACCTCCATATATTCGATGAAGTCGATGATCAAATCTTGCATGTAATAGTGCTGTGCCATTTGCCATAGTATACCACAATATATAGACAGAGAGGTAGAGTATCAGGTGTCGGCAGGGGTATCGCATCTGACTATATGATTGTTTTGTTAGCAGCATCGTAGCCTACTGGATAAGAAAATATCTGGAGGCCAGCAATAATGTATGCGGGTATGCTCTATCGTCTAATCTGGCCGGAACATTTTTGATCCAGTAGGCTACGATGCGATACACCACAGTTCTAGCGCTTTCCATTTTCGCGATCACTCACAATACGCTATAATACAAGCAAACCTAACGATAAGGAGCGTTATGAGCGAAACAACAGCGGTGCCCAACAACAATAATGTGCAAAAGACCTTGGTCGTCTTCAAGCCAGACGCTGTGCAGCGGGGGATTGTCGGCGAGATTTTGACCCGTTTTGAGCGAGTAGGCCTCAAGATTGTGGCCGTTAAGATGATTGCTCCAACGCGCGATCATTACTACCGCCACTACGAGGAAATTGGCAAAATGGTGTCGCGCCGTGGCAAGCACGCCTTTGGGGTGACGTTGGACTTTATGATGCAAGGGCCAGTTATTGCTATGGTGTTTGAGGGAGTCGAGGCTGTCAAGCTGGTGCGCAAGCTGGTGGGCCCCACCGAGCCAATGGCTGCCGAGATGGGGACGATCCGCGGCGACTACTCACACATGAGCTTTGGCTATGCCAACGACGAAGACAAGGGCGTGCCCAACCTCATCCATGCTTCGGGCAACCCCGAAGAAGCCGAGCAAGAGATTAACCACTGGTTCTCAGATGACGAAATCTATGAGTACCATGCGTTGCACGAGAAGTTTACGCGCTAAGCGTTGATTTCTTGCATATCTATGCTTTGATAAAGCCACTAACTCCTAGCGAGTGCTCCCATCATAAGGGAACGAGCACCGCTAGGAGTTTTTGGTAAGAGAGGTGGGGTGGTGTGCAGACGGCAATGGCAGTGCTTGTGGAGTCAGCTGTATCGACAATGAACCCACCAAGAGGGGATTGACTTTATTCTTGATCCGCTTGGCCATCATATCAGAGATAGTCTTAGTTTGCATATTGATGGACTACAAACGAAAGACGACCATTTCCGCATTATATAAATAAAAATCCTCTTGACCTGTTGCAAGAGGGTGTATCGTATCCAATACTGGCGCGCTCGACCGGATTCGAACCGGCGATCTTCTCCGTGACAGGGAGACGTGATAGGCCATCTTCACTACGAGCGCATAGGCTAGATCAATAGTAGCAGCAATTACCAAAAATCGCAAGAGGTTTGTAGAGGAATCGTCGAACCGTAGTCTTGTATCACGCTCTATCTCTCCACACTCCCTCCTCCGGAACACTATAAGGGTCGATACTCCCCAAGTATCGACCTCTTGCGTTGGGCTAAAAACAGATTATTACAATCTGTTTTCACACTCCATCGGATGAAGTGATGGGGAGGTAGAGCTAACGCCAGGAGAGCGACGGTCTTGAATGTATTGTAAGAAAAATCACTGGCCACTCACTACCGCAGTTTGAGCTAGCACAGAAGTTACCTCAGCATAATGATCAGGTCAGGACTCATGCGAAGGCCATCCACCAAGCAGGGAGGAGTGGCAAGGAGAGCACCGCCATCGTACCCTCAGCTGCAACACTCTCGCGATAATTCATCATCCTGCAGCAAGGTAGTTTCTACAGGCTACCCTGCTGCGCCACCTTTCATTTTCGCCTCGCCTCTAGTATAATATAGCGGTGATGCCGCTGTAGCTCAGTTGGTAGAGCGGCGCTTTCGTAAAGCGTAGGTCACCGGTTCGAGTCCGGTCAGCGGCTCCATTTGTTTATGACCAAAGAGAAAAAGGATTTTCTGCGCACCCCTCTCCGCACGATCGCGGCCGATCGGCCGTTCTTTGCGGCGCTGATTGGCGTGTTTGTTGCGGGCATCATCTATATGCTGGTGATGGGCTTCACGCTGCAGGTGCGCGATGTGCAGGTCTATGTGCGTTACACCGCCTTTGGTGAGGCGCATTTTTATAAGAGTTATTGGTATTATTTGCTCAGTTTTGTGTTGTTTGGTGCGCTGGTAATGGTGGTGCACATTGGCCTGATGGTTAAGCTGTATAGCCTGCAGCGCCGCCAGACAGCGCTTTTTGTGGGGGCGGCAGCAGTATTGGTGCTGCTGGTTGCTGCCTCGTATGGATTAGCAGTAATGCACCTGGCGTATCGATAAATGAACCACAACGATCTCGAGCTGCCCATGGGCAAGCGCACTCTCCTCTACCGATTATTTGAAATTCTCCCAGCATTCTTGAGCTATGGGATGCTGATTTTGTTTATCATTTTGTCTTTGGTTAACCCACTGTGGGCGTCTATCTACCTCCTCGTCTTGGTGATGAGTGTGATTGTCCGCTCGGTTGGCATTGCCTATCGTACACTGACAGGCCATCACCAGCTGGAGAAGGCGCAGATGGTGGACTGGCGGCAGCGTCTGGAGCAGCTCGAAGACCCAGTAGCAAGCTATGCTGCCATCCAGCAGCAGCCATTGCCTAGGCGTCATCAGCGCGAATTTCATGCCCAAGAGCATCGCGAGAATCTCCGCCTTATGGCGGCCGACCCAGCCAGTTTTCCGCGACCATCGCAGCTCTACCAAGCAGTGATTGTGGCGGCGTACAATGAGTCGTATGATGTCTTGCAGCCTACCATCGAGTCGGTCAAGAACACAACGTACAACAACAAGCAGATTATCCTCGTCCTTGCTTACGAAGAGCGTGGTGGGGTGGATATTGCCCGCACAGCCGCTCGCCTCCAGCAGGAGTATGGCGATGTATTCTTCACTTTCCAGACTATTATGCACCCCAAGGATATGCCCGATGAAGTGATCGGCAAGGGGGGTAACATCACCTATGCTGGTAAGCAGCTCCAGCGCTATTGCGACGAGCAGGGAATTGCTTACAGCGATGTGATGATCACCACGCTCGATAGTGACAACCGCCCATATCCGTCATACTTCGACTACGTGGCGTATGAATATATCGTTCATCCCGAGCGCAAACGTCTATCGTACCAGCCGATTGCACTATACTTTGGCAACATCTGGGATGCCCCAGCACCGATGCGGGTGATTGCGACCGGTAACTCCTTCTGGACAATCATCAGCAGTATGCGCCCCCACACACTGCGCAACTTTGCCTCGCACTCGCAGCCAATGGACGCGCTGGTGGAGATGAACTTCTGGAGCACGCGCAGCATTGTGGAAGATGGCCACCAATACTGGCGCAGTTACTTCTACTTTGCGGGAGACTACAGTGTTTTGCCCATCCATGTGCCGATCTACCAAGATGCCGTGATGGACAACACCTTCTGGGGGACAGTGGTGGCGCAGTTTAAGCAGCTCCGACGCTGGAGCTACGGCGCGTCGGATATCCCGTATGTCGCAATACGCACCTTTACGCGGCGGCGCAATGTGCCATTTGCTGAGGTGTTTGCCCGCTTCATGCGCTTGCTCGATGGGCATGTGACCCTGGCTGTGATGGCATTTTTGGTGACCTTTGGTGGGTGGGTACCACTGTTGATCAACCAAGAATCATCACGCAGCTATGCGGTGCACATGCTGCCCGAGGTGATTAGCAATTTGCAGCGCTTCGCGATGATCGGTATCTTTATTACCGTCTTCTTGATGCTTAAGATGTTGCCGCCTCGCCCTGAGCGCTACAAGCGCCGGCGCAGCTTTGCCATGGTGGCGCAGTGGATTCTTATGCCCGTCACGTCCATTTGCTTTAGTGCGATTGGTGCCTTTAATGCGCAGACGCACCTAGCATTTGGCCGCTATCTCGACAAATTTGACGTAACCGTCAAGGCCACTACCGGCTCGCGCGACCGTGCCAAAGCCGCCAAACAAGCCCAAAAAGCCGCTAAGAAACAGCGCAAGAAAGAATAGAATTCGCGCTTTTGTAGCGGCATATATAACCGGCCAGAGAATGGCCGGTTTTTGTATTGGCGAGGATTGGAGCGTAGAGTATCAGCTATCTTAATATTCTCTGCCGTCCTTGGCTGGGGCTATAAGAGCTGCGGTGCTTAGAGTAGAATTTCTCATGTTGACGGGTGGTCTGGCAGGACTTTGCGGCAGATTTATGCCCCGCTGAAGAGTGAGAGAGGAGGGGTGGTACTGAGGAGTAGGTAAGACTCTGGCGTTAGAAGGCCGTTTATTAGTGGTATTTCGTTCACATCTCTTATATCTCTTCTTTGGCCTGTAGAGGCCAATTAAAGTATCGTTCATTAATCGTGTGAGAGAGCTGGCATGAGTATTATTGACGCCGCTGAGGCTGTTGGTTCGCTAGATAGCTCAGAGCAAGGCCGCCTTGAGGCTGTAGCGCCATGAATGAGTGGCTCGTAGGGAATGCGAGTAGGGCACTCTGGCAGATTTTACAGAGGTCATTTTATCAAAATAACTGTTATACTACAAAAATACCAAAATACAAATGCAAACTGCGCGGGCATTATATCACCAAACGCATACGATGGGAGGCAAAACGGCCATAGATAATGTGGATAACTAATTGTGTGGTGTGGATGAATAATAGGCGAGAAACCACAGCTATGCCTGCTAGGTGGTGCTGTGAGGAAGGTGGGGGCTCGAAAAAATAGTGGCATGCCAGGTTTCTTTATACATACTTAGTATGTGATAGCCTGGAGCGGGTGAACTTGTGATAGCTTAGCGACAGGATATATGAGTAATGTGAATATATACACCAAATTTTCATTTGTTGGCGCTGGTTTTTTGCTGCTTCATTCGTATAGATAATGGAGAGGAGTGTACAGATAGTGTGTAATATCGATAAGCATATGCTTTATATTGCATAGTTTATGTGTGCGTTTGATAGTGGTGTGAGGGACTTCTTGGGCTGGGCAGGTGGTCTGGGTAAGTGTGGCGCAGCGTGTGAATCTCCTCATATTCTGTTCATAATAAACCAGCAAATAGAGTGCAATATAGCTCGTCATTTTGCTTGTAATATGCAAGTGAAATGATGAGCTGAGAGGTTACAGTCATGATTGATCGCGACGGTATCAAGGCACTTATGCGCGAATGATAGGTGGCGACGAGAAGACGCTATTATGTGAATATTTTTTGTTATAATTCATAAAATGTTAACCTGCGGGAGTGAGATAGGCAGAGCTGAGAGGAAAAGTAGCGATGCTAAGCAGGGTATATCACTTGCAATTTGCAATCAAAATATAGTACGTATCTTTGCCATATATCAATTTTTGTAATAGTCTCTACCCCTGTATACCCATGGTGTTGTGGTAGTAATCGACGAAGGTGCCGGTTTTTGCGGCAAGCATGATTTCTTGTTTGAGCAAATCTTTTTCGTGGGCGATGGTGGTGCGATAGTCATCGCTCACAGCGGCGTGTGGGTCGGCGCAGGCACCCCAAAAGAGCAGTTCGACGAGCAGCGGCAAGAGCTGCCAGCTGCTGTCTGTTGGGCTGTAAATGTATTGATTGCCTTGGAGTGGATCGCGCTGCTTATCGAGCAAGCCAGCTGATTCTAACCGTGCCAAACGATCGGCCAGGATGTTGCTCGCGATGCGCTCATCGCGTGCGAATTCGCGGAAGTAACAGCGCCCAAAGAGCAGCACGTCACGCATGATGAGGAGTGTCCATTTGTCGCCAAAAAGGTCGAGGCTGTAGCTAATGGGGCAGGCTGAGCGTTTGTGAGCTGTTCGTGTCATGCCTTTAGCGTAGCATCAAGGCTTGCGTTTTGCAAGTTTGTGGTGTGAGCTGGTAGCGAAGTAATGTTACCAGGCTTTGCTATAACAAAAAGCACTTACTATAGTAGTAAGTGCTTTCGCGCCAGCGCACCTTACAGACCGACATGGCGCACTGGCAAATAGACCGAAATGGTGGGCAATAGAGGATTCGAACCTCTCACCTCTTCAACGTCAATGAAGCGCTC
>CALHGK010000006.1 GCA_938030095.1 uncultured Candidatus Saccharibacteria bacterium | reverse complement strand
TCCTGCGTCGAGCCGCCCATGAAAACGACAAATGCGTCATCGTCGTTACCCACAGCAAACAGCTAGCCAAAGAGGCGGATGTGGTGTTGACACTCAAAAACAAATTACTCCAAAAAAGCAAGGAAGATAAAAAATCAGCCCGTAAGAAAGCTTAATCGTGGTGCAGATAATGCCGCAATGTGTCAGGCAGGGTAGGAGCGAGCATATCGTAGGTGTCATCAGTGAGGGCAATTGATAGTCGGTCGCGCGGCTGACGCTTAGATAACTTCGTCATACTAAAAAGCTGCGGGCTCATCTGCCCACCGGGTATATTGTCGACCCGTCCAAAGCCAGCGGTGAGTCGAATCGCATATTCATCCTGTGATTGGGCAATGTCGGTGAGGTGACTGAGCAGCGGGATGAGCGTTTTGTGACCAAAATCAGCCCGCTGCTCACGTGAGAAACGCGCGTTGCTCTGCGGTAGTGGCACTGCAAGGTTCTGTCCATCGCCCGTCCAGTCGATCAGCTCGCCGCCATAACGTTGCACGGCAGTGAGTACTTGGCTACCAAAGCAAATGATAAATGAACGCAACATTCCATCGTCTCGGTCTATTATTGCTTCGGTTGAACGCGACACATCCCACATGGTGAGGATTGCGTTTGGCGTGGTGGGTGACTTGAGGGCTAACATGTCGGCAACCGACTGAGTTGGGTACGACTCTCGCGCTAATGTTTGCAACGCTGTGATGCCAAGACTGAGTGCAGTTTTGGCTCTGCCACATTGCCATAGTGTTTCTAGTTCATCCAGCTGTGGCGTACAGTTTTTCGTGAAAGCAACCTGTAGAACGGCATGTTGGTCGGGCAGCGGCAAGTTAAGGACGCGATGATCAGGATTCATCGCACTGTCAGTCAGGGTAATATTGTCTTGATTGCCTTCGATGACACGCCCAGCAACTGATGATCCGTCGACACGGTGTCCTGTGATGTGTGTTTTCTGAAAATTAAATCTGCCATCAGCCGGAACTTGCGGCGAGCACGCAGTAGCGATTGCCCCAATTGAATCAGGATTACATTCATCATACACAAAGACAGTTGCTGCGTCTGGCTGAATCTCAGTCGTGTGTACGTGTTGCAGAAAATCACCGACTGTTTGCGCGAGTGCTTGCTGGTAGCTATGCGCTGCTTTGGTGTGCGAAGTTTCGTGATGCATTAGTTATATTATGCCACATATTGAGGAAATGAGGTATGGCCAAAGGACGTCTGGCCAAAGGACGCCTAGCTCACGACTGCTTCTTTATATACCTCGCGGTCTCCTCCCAGAGCGGGTTATCCTTGTATGGCACGCCATCGTGTGCCCAGTACCACCAAAAGTATCCACCAATGTAGCGTGTATACTGCGGCATAGCATAATAATGCCGAAATAGCTGTAGTTTACGCGCCATCGGGGCATGCTCGCTGGGTGTGCCGCACTCGCCAATGCCAAGCTTGGCCTGCGGGAAGAGGGCTTCGAGATCAGCAAAGACCTGCCGCCAGTTGGGCTGGTAGCCATCGTTGTCATCGTCATAATAGCTGACAAGAACATAATCGACGCCCTGCCTCAGATCATCTGGTAGGTATGTTTGTAGCCACTCTTTCATGCTCAGCGTACTCCCGTTTGATGGAAAGTAGTAGGGCACAAGCGCCGCCACGGCATGTTTATCCTTAATGTATCGGTAAGCACTGGTCACCTTCGCGGCAGTAAGGCGCGGGTCTTCTTGGATCCACTCTTGGCCATTCATTTCATTGCCAATCTCCCATATCGCTACATAGTGAGATAAATACTGGTAAGACTCAGCAAAGCGCTGCTGGTAGCGCTCAGTGCTGTAGCTGTGCATATCAGAAGAATCAACGGGCTGGGCCATGATATCGGCCACGCGATAAATCACCTTGAATAGCCCACGGTAACGCTGCGGTGATCTATCCTTAGACATAACGATCCGCACCGTTGGCCGAGCAGGCAAACGCTGAAGAGCCTCCACGATATCAGCAATCCGTCTCGTGCCCTCCCAGCTGTCGTCGATTGTCAGGCCATAGAGCATATGTGATGATGCACGATGAGAAGGTGAATGGTTCGCGCTGCCTTGCGGGGTAGAGTGTGACGCTGGCGCTAGCACGCGCAGCAGCACATACATCAGCACGCAAAGTAATATAGCAAAACCAGCAATATGAACGTACTTTGGCATATAATAAGCTCCTTACAAGGTAGTATATCAAGGCACAGTTTTATATCAAACCAGGCGAATTTCGAAATTCGCCTGGGTTACCCTGTTTTTCCCCTGTTAGCATGGGTTCTTTTTCTCTTCTTTTATATATCTATATATAATAGGAGAGAAATCGATATGAATATATGGATATAAAGATAGAGAATAGTATGGATATAGAGAGAAAGATAGAAGGAGTATGAAGTAATGGCTCAAGAACGTCCGGTTCTTCACGCACTGCACCGCAAGACATCGCCGTGCAAGGACTAGTGCGAGTTGTACCAAGCGTGTATGATGTCCTGCAGTCAGCACATCTCCGATAAATGAGTCAGGGACAATACGTACAGAATAAGAACGTATACCATGTTTATGCCACATCAGTAATAAAGTGGTATAATCATACGCATGAAGAAGCATATGATATATAACCATATTCCTGATTTTTGTCTCTTCGGCTTCGGCTTTGCTGCTTTAGCAGTAGCGTGGACGTGGCCAGGGACAGTAGTGATTGCCAGCGAATGGTGGCTGGTAGGTGCTGCTTGCATTGTTGTGGCCGTGTTTATAATGCATGCAACGATGCGCGCTTTGCGCCGAGCTGCAACCTCAACCAACCCGCTCGATGAGCCAAGCGAGCTGCTCACCACGGGGCCGTTCAATTTCTCGCGCAATCCACTCTATCTTGCATATATCTTGGCGGTACTTGGTTGCGCGTTGGTGAGTGGCTCATGGCTGGCGCTGCTGTGTCCAGTGGTGTGCTTTGGCGTGCTAAACTGGCTCATTATTCCAATCGAAGAGCGCGCCATCCATCACGTCTTTGACGAGCGTTACGAGTGGTACTGCCGACGGGTGCGGCGCTGGCTTGTAGTGCCTATGGCGTGCAAGCACGTGAAACCTATGCGCTTTATAACAATACGGCGAGCGGCTCGGCCATATATTTTTGCGGCGATATCTGGCATTGTTGTGGCAGGAACGGCTTTTGCCCCACATTGGCTTCTGCAGCTACCAGTATTTTTTGCATTGGCATTGCTATTTATAGCAGTGCGACGACTGTCGGGTATCCATCTTTATGGCGTTGGTGCTTGTTTCTTGCTGGCATGGCTCTTACCAACGACCTATTGGTATTACTACATTATGTCGCCCGGCGTGGCATTTGGTGCAAGTGTTGGATGGGCGCTTTTGCAGGCTAATCTATTTTGGATTATAGCTCTGCGTCGGTATATTCGGACATACGGTGCTGTAGTGCTCTTTGTTATTGCATGGTGCACATTGACGTATATACGAACTCATGCACCAGTGGTAGAGGATTGGTGGATTCCTCATCTTGGCTATAGCGTGTGGCGTAATGATAGTATCACTATGTGGAGTGCCTATGGCGGCGAAGCAGTGCTCGAAGCGATTGTATTACTTTGCGGCGCGAGTATAGCGTGGCTGATAGTGCATGCTCGTATGAGCGTATGGATACGTATGAGCTGCGGGCTTGTTGTACTCGTGGCAGTGGCAAATAGTATTGCTGTGCATATGCCAGCCAAGCCACTCCCTCCAGTGATTGCACTCCAAAAGATGACACGTGGCGGCGTTGATATACCCGCTACTAAGGCTGATGTGGATGACCTCATACATCTGACAAAGCGCGCAATTGCACAGTACCGATATCCTCATGCGACAATCGTCTGGCCAGAAAATTCTATCCCACCTGCGCTGCACACAACAATTGCAGCCTTTGCACAAAGAGAATCGATCAACATCGTCTACCACACAACAGAAAAAGACGATACAAGAATATACAAAAAAGTCGCACTGGTAGATCAGTCTGGTCGCAGTATACTAACAAATTACAAAGCGCATCTTGCGCCAGATGAATCAATTGGTACAGCGCGTTATTCACGCGTAATTGCTACGCATAATGCTACGAAAGTTACGGCATATGTTTGCTATGACATACACTACCCAGATATTGTTGAGCGGCTCAAGGGGAGTGACGTTGCCTATATTCCAGTGAGTGATCCTGAGTATGGCTATCTGCAAAAGCAATTTCACGCAGCAGACAGTGTTATTCGTGCCAGGCAGGCGCAAACAGCCGTTGTTTTGGCGGGTACAGATGGGCCAACCATGATTATTAATAGCAACGGTATCATCGTTGATCGCTTGATAGGGAATACTACTGGATTCGTTGGATATAGCAAATAAGAGCAGGTGCTTTGCGCGGCGTACAATAGCTTGAAGTGAGCCGCGTATCTTTCTTGCTGGCCAAACAGGGATAAGGCGTGTAGTGTTGGCTGTAAAGTGCTCATAATCCATGCTGTGATGAGAGACACGTATGCCATCTCCAAGAATCTACTGCTATACTAGATACCATGAATGTTATTGCACTTGCATTTGGCCTTGGCATGGCTGGATTTGACGTGTTTGGTGCAGTGCTGGTTGTGCTGCTAGTGGCAAGCAAACTACCCAAGCAAAGAATCGCTGCATTTGCGCTCATCGTCTTAGTGGGGACGGTCACTGCTGGTGTAGCGGCATCGCTCCTGCTTGGTAGCAGTGCCGAGCTATTTGCCCAGGCGCTCCATCGTATACCAGCTTGTGTGTGGGTAGGCGCAGAAGGTGCGGCAAGCGTGGGGTTGCTTGGTTGGGCGGTGGCTCGCTTACACAGGCATATAAAATCGGATAAGGAACCGCAGGAGTCACAGGATAGCCGAGTTTTGCAGTGGCTGAGGCGTAGTATTATGCTTGGTGGCATTATCTATGCGGCCAGTGCCTTTACTGACCCATCATTCCTCGCAGTGATTACTATAGCAAGCCGCGAACAGTCACTGCTTGTCGTTATCATGGCGCACGTTGTGTGGTTGCTTGTCAGTCAGGGGCTATTTTTGGCCTTGTCGTCGCGATTATGTGCGATAGACACCAACCCCTCATAGCCTGGTTCGAGCGGGTGAGATCCCAGTACAGTACGCTGATTCGCTCGAGTATTACAGTGGTTATTATACTGTGCGGGCTTATTCTGCTTGCAGATATGGCGACCTTCTTGCTGAGTGGTCACTGGCTGTTGCCTGAGTAGCGATAACGCCCATGGTACAATAGATGTGCTTGGCTGCACAGTATTTTCAGTACAAAGTATATGAGACCTCCATACACCCCTCAGCAAAATGGCATCATGCAAGCGGCTGCTCGTCGTGTGTGGTATGACGAAATACCACCACAGGTAGCGCACGCTCGCTACGTGTACTGTCTATGGGAGCTAAAGACAACGCAGCCACTGGCGCACAACTTCTACTACACAATTTTGCCCGATGCGTGCATTGATGTTGTTTTTGATCTAGGTGACTGCAGCGCCTCTATTATGACGCCGCGCCAAACCGCCTGGCGGATAGTACTGGGCCGGCGATTTCATTATGTGGGAATACGTTTGTATCCTGGTGTGTATCACGGTGATGTCGATGCAGTTGTTGGTACGGCGATACCTATTAAGCGGCTTGCTGGCTGGGCTGTCACAGATATTATTGCTGCGTTGCAACAGCACAGCTTTACTCAGCAGAAAGACATCCTCGCAACTTGCATCCAACGAATGATTGACTGTAGCCTGGTGCAGGAAGATGACTTTATCATGCAGGTCATCGCTCGGTTTGATGGCCAACATACGATTACCCAGATCGCTCAGCAGTTGGGCTGCTCCGAGCGGCATCTGCGGCGGATTGTTCGCCAGCGAACTGGCTTTTCACCTCGAGCACTGCGGACAATTGTCCAGTTTCAGCGGAGCTTTACAGAAGATTGGCGAGAGCTCTATGCCGACCAGTCGCACTATATCCATCGTTTTCAGTGTATTACGCAGTACACACCACAGCACTACCACAAGACATACCAAGCATAATGTCCGAAATATACAATACGAGAGAGTGCTACCACGCTACTATAATGACATAACCATTAACATAAAGGAGCGCATATGCACGCACTATATCCTGTGACAATTACCACAAAGATAACGGAATGTAAGGAGTTTTATTGTCGGCTCTTTGGCTTTGAGGTTGTATTCGAAGCCGATTGGTACGTGCAGCTCCTGCATAGGCATAATGGTGTAGAGATCGGCCTGATGCAGCCACACCTTGCCAACCAGCCACAAGATCTCCAAGCGGCATTTGGTGGTCATGGTATTATTTACTCACTTGAGGTTGCTGATGCTGCCAGTGAATATGAGCGGATTAAGAGCTGTGATGTTGCAATCACCCATCCACTCACCACCGAGGCATGGGGCCAGACTCACTTTTGTGTGCGTGACCCAAGCGGTGTAACGGTCGATATCGTTCAGCAAGCAGGAGAGAGTGATGGGTGATGCACACCCATATCATTGATGGGCGGGTGCAGCAATTTCCGCAAGCAGGTGGCTGGTATTATGTCGCAGTGCCGCAGAGGTATACAGAGATACTCCAGCCACTAGCGGTGCGTGGTCTGATTGCGGTTCATGTGGTAGTAGGAGAGGTGTCGTGGGATACCTCACTACTGCCAATGGGTGATGGCACCCACTTCATTCCGCTGCCTGCTAAGGTGCGGCGGGCAAACCAGCTCGATGTGGGGAGCTGTGTCAACCTCACGTTTACGATTCGTCGCCCAGCAACGTGACGCTCGCCGTATATCTTTGTATAATAGCACTATGCACACGCCCCACCACACCACAGCAAAACCAATGCGCTACGTGCTGCTCCTCCGCGGTATTAATGTTGGCGGCAAGCATAAGGTGAGTATGGATCGCCTGAAGGCGAACTTGATGGAGCTGGGCTTTCGCAATGTCGTCTCGTATATCAATAGTGGCAATCTGTTTTTTGATAGCAGCGAGCCGGAGGGGGAGATCCAGCGCACATTGGCGTGCTATTTTGACGCGACCTATGACTTCCCAGTGCCGTTTATCATCATCAGTGCTGCTACGTTCCGGCAAGAGGTGGCTCAGTTACCGAGCTGGTGGCAGGATGACGCGGCCTACCGGCGGGATGCGCTGTTCTACTTGCCAGAGGCGGACAAGACGGCGATTGAGACAGAGGCAGCCACCTGGGCAAACGATCGCGAGCAGCTCTATTTTGGGCGCACCGCGTTTTTCTATTGCAATCACGATCAAGCCGATTATCTCACATCAAACTACCATAAAAAGCTCCTCAAAGCCCGGTTTTATAAGCAGCTCACGATCCGTAATGGAAAAACCTTCCAGAAGATAATCGAGCTAACGGTGGGGGACTGATGAATATTTACGCCTATCAACGCCCGCTTGGGCCTATTGCCGACGACGAGGCTTTGCGCCAGCAATTTATTGCCGTGTATGACGTTAAGACACACCAGCAGGTTGTGCGCTTTTGCCGCGCGTATGGTCATCGATTACACAAGCTCATTGGCTATAACTTCCCGTATAGCAGCGATATTGCTGACGCGTATGTTGGTATGGAGCAGTGGCTTGCTGGCGAGGCGAACTACCATGCGGCCCGCAATGCAAGCTTTCGGATTGGCCGCCAGGCACGCTCTGCAACCGACCGAGTAGTGGAGCGTTTTTTGCGTACCATGGCACAGCTCACGGCGAGCCCGCATGTGAAATACCACGGGCTGTGGGCAAGCGACTTTGCTATCACCCTTATCAACACTATGCACCCAAACGATGAAGTGGCAGTGCGTGACGAACGCGTGGCACAGATACAACTTTTGAAAAGCATTAACTAAATTTTAAATATAGATACGTGTATAAAAGGTACGTTTAATATGGTAGTATAACCTGCGGTTAGTGAGCAATTGAGCCAACTACACAACTTCGCTATACTAAAAGATATGACAAACGCGCAATTACAGCCACTCCTCTACGAGCACATTTGTGCCGACCCAATGAATGCTCATTTTGCAGCACAGGGCTGGCCGCCAGTTTACAGTGCCTCGACCAGCTCGCGCATCATCATTGTTGGCCAAGCACCAGGTCGCATTGCTCAGGAGACGGGAGTGCCGTGGAATGATGCCAGCGGCCGCCTTCTGCGGCAGTGGCTTGGCGTGAGTGATGAGCAATTTTACAACCCCGATCTCTTTGCGCTCATCCCAATGGATTTTTACTACCCTGGCAAGGGTGCGCACGGCGATTTACCGCCACGCAAAGAGTTTGCCAAGAAATGGCACCCAAAACTCCGCGCCCAGATGCCAGCGGTGCGCTTGACGATTCTGGTCGGTGCTTATGCGCAGAAATACTATCTTGCCCGCCAGGCAGAGAAGAATCTAACAGAAACGGTGGCGCATTTTGCGCACTATTTGCCAGAGTATTTTCCACTGGTACATCCTTCGCCGTTAACTGCTCGCTGGCGAGCGCGTAACCCATGGTTTGAGGCAGATGTTATTCCAGTACTGCGACAGAGAGTGCAGCAGGCACTCTCTTCGTCACTATAAAAGAGAACGAGATGGTTGTGTAATAGGGGACAGGGGTATTCAGCAACATATATTACCTAGCGGTATTGGTTAATTGCCACCTACAAATGAGTAAGTAATTGCCAATACACATCATATGCTTGGGCAATGCGTGTGAGCGAGATAGACTCATCAACTGTATGTGCCTGGTCAAAGTCACCGGGTCCATAAATAACCGTCTCGACGCCAATTGCCTGATAAAAGGTTTGGTCGGTGGCACCACGGCTGATGATGGGCGTTGCACCAGGTATAAGCGTTTGCATCTGGCGGAGAATTGGTGCGTCTGGTGCACATAGGGCGGATGGTGCTGGGTCTGTAGCATTGCGCCATGAGAATTGGTAGCGCTGCGCCAGTGTTTCTATCCAGTGTGTGAAGTCGGCATCGAGCGCTGGTGTGGTGCGGATATCGACAGCTAGATAGCTAGCCCCAGCCGTCTTGTTGCTCGAGTATGACCCCTCTGGTGCAATGCGCGTTGGCGTCATTGTGGGCTCGCCAAGAATATCGTGACGGTATGTGGTGTGGAGTTCTTGTTGAATTGTTGGTAGGTCATAAAGAAACGACATGATGGCGGGGAGCGAGCTAGCCTGGTAAGCCGCTTCTTGCGATGCATGGCCTGATACACGCTCAAATACCAGCTCGACAAAGCGATTGCCTCGGTGACCAATCTCAATCCGCTCATCAGTTGGCTCAGCGATCATACAACTCACATCATCGTACTGGGTGGTCTGTGAAAAATACCGCGCAAAGGCAGCTGACCCAGCACCATCTACCTCTTCGTGCGCAACTGCAATACACCAAACGTCAAGGTCATCACGGCGCTGCTGAGCGTATTTGGCTGCGACTGTCATTTGGAGAGCAACACCCGCCTTCATATCACTCGCACCAAGGCCATAGAGGCGGCCATCTGCTACCCACGGTTGCCATGGATTGTGCTGCCAGGCAGACACGTCGCCGGGCGAAACCGTATCAACATGCCCGCAGAGTATCACAGCACGCCGAACGGGCTGCTGGTTTGCTCGAATCACGCCAGCGGTGAAGCCAGGCTTGGTGATGACGTCATCACACACAGGCATGAGCCACCGGACAATATCAGCTAATATCTGCGCCTCATCGCCTGAGACGGATGGTCTGGCAATGAGCTGCTTGGTAAGGCCGATTGTTTGGACAATCGCATCAGGCAGTGGTGTGGTTTCGTGTCGGTTGGTTGTCGTCATATACCATTACTGTATCACAGCAGCGAGGGAGGTCGCGAGGGGTAGGATTGGTGTGCTGCATATTACTGGACTGTTTGCGTGGATTGTTTGGGCATCGAGCACACAGATCGTAGGCATTTGGTGGTAGATCACCAGGGATAGCTCTGCGGTAACCGCAGGACTCAGCAATTGACTGACTGTTGCTGTTGCAAAAGGCGTAAGGAATAATATCTTTCTCTAGTGCTGCACTAGTTAAGGTCTGGAGTAGTGCACGGCCAATGCCACGCTGTTGATAATCGCGATCGACGATTAAGCTATTCACCTCAGCCATTGCTTGTGGACTATGGCCGCCATTAGGGTAGTGTATTGTTGGGTCAAGGATGCCGACATAACCAACAATGAGTGGCGCATCACTCTCATCGAGCGAAAGGCAGGCAAGTACACCAAGATACCTAGCCATAATTTCTTCGGGGGTGAATTCGATCATGAGCGCACCTTCTTTGTCGCGATTTGCGATCATTGCCGCAACGCGTTCGGCAGCGGTAGATTGATCTGCTTCGGATAACTCCCGAAATGATATAATATCCAGCTTGGCCGACTCTCTTGACCTAGATGTAGTGATGGTGCTCATACAATTATTTTTATATCATGAATTAATAAAAATAACAAGATTATCGAACAAAGGCAAAATAATTAGCAAACAAGCTTAGAATGACAACAACAGAGGCCAGTAATTTCATGATAATACTTTCTCTCATCGCAATAGTATGCTATAACAAGGTGTATGAGACGATCCCCAGAAACAACCCTAGACAATTCATATTTCACTTTAGTTGCAGTAGATTTTCACAATCGGATGGAAGACGTGGGAGATGCTCCCTATACTGTGGTTGGTGGGCTCGGTTTACACGCAGTCACTCATGCCGAGGAGATCGATTGGGATAATCGTATGGTACGGATTGGTAATATCTACCTGCCGCGGCGGCGTGAGAATAATGGCACGGTGCGAGATCTCGACACATTAGTGCATACGACAGATACAGTAACAGCATATCGAGACGAGATGGAAGATGCGCTGGGTGGACTGCTTGTCCCTTCGGCATTTGGCCTCAAGCCGTATGGCACTCCGCTGATGAATACACTCAAAGGTTTGAGCCATTTCACTGGTGATCGCTACCTCAAAGAGGGTAACGGAGGTGAAAAGGAACTTTACTGGCGTCTTGCTGGCAGCGAAACGAAGATTCAACTTGAAAGCCTTGACCCTTGGCGTATCGAGCAAGATGGTGAAACAGTTTGTAATATCCTTGGCCCCGTTGCTCAGCTTGGTGCGTACATGAATCGATCGATTACTGGTGTGCGCAAAAAGGACGAAGAGAAACTAACAGGGCTCACGAACGTTGTTATGCCAAATGGCAAGATCAGCGATATCCCAACGGAATATCGCGAGCAATTTTTTGCCTTTGTTGAGCAAGCAGAGAAGGTCAAACAGGCGCGACAAAAACTTGGTTTGACTGCGCTCAAAGCGCACCTCTTGAGGTATCTTGAGGGGAAAGACTGGGCTGTTAAGCTTGCTCAAGGCGAGCACGATGGTTTGTTTCGGTTGTTTACCGGCAAGCAGTAGCTTCGCGCTATAATAGAAAGTATGAACGCCGCCCTCCACGCCAAGCTCAAAACACTGCCCCGCAGCCCGGGGGTGTACTTCCATAAGTCGGCCAGTGGGGAGGTGATTTATGTCGGCAAGGCGGCGGTGCTGCGCAACCGGGTGCGGCAGTATTTTCAGGATTCGCGCGGGCGGGATAACAAGACCATGGCGCTGGTCGCGGAGATCCACGATACGGATTGGATCGAGACCGAAAGCGAGGTGGACGCCCTCTTTCTGGAAAGCGAGATGATCAAGCGCTACATGCCGCGCTACAATGTACTGCTACGTGATGATAAATCGCAAACCTTCGTGCGGATCGACATGAAGAGCCAGTGGCCAGTGGTGAGCTTGACGCGCAACCCAGCGGATGATGGCGCTGATTACTATGGCCCCTTCTACAACGGCTTTGCGCTTAAAAAAGCCCTGCGCTACCTGCGGCCAATCTTCCCGTACCTAACGCGCGAGCGCCGGCCTGGGCAGTCAAAGCTGGACGAAGATTTAGGCCTGAGCCCCAAAATCAGCGACGGGCCGCTAGTATACAAAGCCAACCTGCGCACGCTGATAAGCTACATCAAAGGCAACCGCAAAGCCATCGCTGCCGAGCTTGAGCGCGATATGAAAACGGCTGCAGGGCTACACGAATTTGAACGGGCCGCCCAGCTGCGCAACAAGCTGCGCGCCATGCAGGAGCTGCAGCGCCGGGTGATGTTTGGCGATAAGGAATTTTTGGCTATCAGTAAGGATCGGGCCTTGGCGGATTTGACTACGCTGCTGGGGCTAGCCGGCGAACCAACCCGCATCGAAGGCTACGATATCAGCCACATGAGCGGCCGCCAGGTGGTGGCGAGCATGGTGGTGTTTCGTAATGGTGCGAGTGACCGGGCCGAGTACCGCAAGTTCAAAGTCAGCGAAAAAAATGACGACACTGGTAATATGCACGACGTTATCTTTCGCCGCCTGAGTGAGCGCCATATCAAGAGCTGGGGCATGCCGAGCCTGCTGCTGATTGACGGTGGCAAAGGCCAGCTGGCGGCCGCAATTGCGGCCCGCGATGCGCGTGGGGTACATGTGCCGATCATCAGCATTGCCAAGCGTGAGGAAGAGATCCTGGTGCACAAAACTGGCTCGCAGGTGGGGCTAGCGTATATTCAGCGCCTGCAGGCGGAGCGCCCAGGCGGCATCACCGTGCATGAGGATGGCGATGTCTATGTGATCAACCTCCATCCGGGGCAACGCAACGCTGGTGCGCACTCCAAGAATTTGCGCGGGAGTAGCGCGGGCTATGAGCCAGAGGCGGCCCAGGCTGCTTCTGCCGTGCAGGAACAACCAGCTCGCAGCACTAGCCAGGTAGCTACCACGCCGCTTGCAGCCAGTGATATCACCAAGCTCTTCCAGCGTATCCGCGACGAGTCGCACCGCTTTGCCGTCAGCTACCACACCACGTTGCAGCGCAAAGCCGGGGTTAAAAGTGCGCTCGATGGCATCCCTGGCGTTGGCCCCAAAACCAAGCAGAAGCTCCTGCGGCAGTTTGGTAGTGTGCGAGGCATTATGCGCGCCAGCCAGGCAGAGCTAGCGGCAGTGGTGGGGGAGACGCGCGCGGCGCAGATTTGGCAGGGGCTGCAGTAGATGAGACACACTCAACCAACGGCACAGTCGGTAGCTAGGGCCGTACAACCTGAATAGCCTTTGCCGGATCTTTATACGCGCGAATTGTCGATACCGCCGGCAGTGCGGCGTGTTCTCCCTCGGTCTGGGCGATGATGGTGGCTGGCTCGCGGAAGTTGAGTGTGATGTCAGTGATTCTTTCGGCTGGCGTGTGGCCCGTTACGGCACTGTAGGCAAAGGGGATATTTTTCCAGACCGACGAGAAGTCCGCTTGATGGTAGCCAAAAAAGTCGGTCTGTGGGTAGTCGGTCGATGAGCGAATCATGCGCCCCATGCATTGGCTGTTAATCATCATCACATCAGTTAGAGCAGTCTGTTCTTTGGCAGAAAGATTGGTTGTGAAGGGCGGCAAGAAGGTATTATGCGCGCGCAGGTAGGTGGTGGCAACTTGCCTCATGCTGCACACAAGCTTGGTGCGGGGTGGGGTGTGGCGCATGCGTTCGCGCGATGCTGCGCTGGCGAAGCCGCTGGCAATCAGAGCAGTCAAGCCAAGTGTCATATAGCCAGGGGCGTATCGCCACAGCTCGCCATTCACCTCAACGGAGAGTGGCTGATGAGTGATGACGCGACGATCGTCTTGCAGCACAGCCAGTGGATTGCGCTCACCTCTCGCCAAATCATTGCAGTTGCCATAGCCGATGAAGCTGTACACCGCGTTATTAAGCTCTGCCCTCAGCCCCGCATTGACCACCTGCGTGCTCGTCCCATCACCTGCCGCACTGATGATATGAGCGTCATCTGGGAGGCGATCGGCAAGATCCTTGATGTTGTCTTCCGCCCGTGAAAAACGTGTCGTTAGGGTGTCGTATGTAATGCCCGCTGTACCAAGCCGGCCAAACACACCAGCCTGCACCTCGCGATGGCGGGTGCTATAAGGGTTCTGAACGATAACAAGCTTACGATCATACATCATAGAAATAAAAACACACTCCTATACTGAGTGTGATCCTCCTTGTGGTGCGGGTAGAGGGAGTCGAACCCTCGTCTCATGCTTGGGAAGCATACATAAT
>CALHGK010000005.1 GCA_938030095.1 uncultured Candidatus Saccharibacteria bacterium | reverse complement strand
GGCAAGGTCCGCACAATTGCTTCGTCGAAATAGTCCACCCTCATGGTTGGCCTCCTCTGCTCATTGTGAGTCCACGACGCGCGCGACTTGAGCAGGGCGGAATAACGCTCAACGAGTTCATAGGAGACTATATCTTCAGCCGCGTATTTCCACTGCGCGATCTTGGCGTCATCAAGACTGCTATCCCAAGCAAAGCGTTTCAGAAGGATGGCAAAGACTATATCTTGCGTCGAGGTGACGATCTAACATGGGCCGCGTTTGAAGAACAGCTAGCCCTCACAATCTCAAGGCTCCCCCGGCGTTCTTTCCTAATCATTGCTGATTCGCAGAGTCCAGACCATCTTCCTTTCGTCCAATTCTGCATCCACGACGATCTATCGCTCGACTATGCTGTAACTGCCGAGTTTACTGGAGAAGATATCGGAATACGCAAAGCATCATTCACCAGCGAGCAGCGCCAAACGCTCAATGGCCTGGGGTTTGCTCGCAACGATCCAACAATTCCAAACTGGGGGCGTGACTGCCGATGGCCGCTCCACAACAAAGCGATCGCTGACATAGCTCATGCTTGCGTTATACGACTGCGAGATATTAGCCAAGTCAAGACACCGAGTCAGTTGCGCTATTGGGGATGGGTCAATCCCGAAGACCCAAACCCCTACACGCCTGATGATCAGCTGGATCCTGGCACTGATCGGCTGATGCCTTACTATCTTGGACTTGAGTACGAAGCGTTGGATTAGAGGCAACAAGGAGTAGGTAGCACAACGACTCGCTCTACTCCCCACTCTCTCCGCCCTGATACTCGCTCAGGGTCACGCGCACGACGCGCTCTTTGCCGTCACGGAGGATGGTGAGGGCTACAACGTCGCCAGGCTGGTATTCGCCAATCAAACTCGAGACGTCGCCTTGCTTGCCCACAACGAGGCTATTGATCTTGGTAATGACGTCCTTCTCACGGAGGCCGGCTTTATCAGCTGGGCTACCTGCTACAATCGCGCTTTTGTCGCCACTTGTCATCACATACGCGCCTTCCTTGGCCGAAGCACCGACCTGTTTGGCAACATCCGGCGTGAGCATCACATAGCGCGCTCCAAGATAGGCCCGGCGCACTCCCTTACCCGCCAAGACTGACTTGAGCGTCCCCTTCATCGCATTGACGGGGATGGCAAAGCTAATGCCCTGAGCGTTTGTTGCCACTGCTACATTGATGCCAATCACCTGCCCCGAGCGGTTAAGCAATGGCCCACCAGAATTACCAGAATTCACGGCAGCATCGGTTTGGATAAGATCAGTTAGGCTTTCCGTTCGCTGGGTGCTATTGCCCGATGTAGACGCCGTCACGGGTCGCCCTTTGCCAGAGATGATGCCGCTGGTGACGGTGTTTTGGTAGCGGCCTAGTGCGTTGCCAATCGCCACAACCGACTGCCCCACCCGCACCGTTGCTGAGTCACCGAGCGACAATGGTATGAGCACGGTATTACCCACCTCGAGCTTGAGGTAGGCAATGTCATTAAGCGGGTCCTCGCCCACCACTCGAACGTCGTCATAGCGCGTGCCGTCCGAGGCAATGACACGGATAGAACTTGCCTTAGACACAACATGTTTGTTTGTGACGATGTAACCATCTTTGCTGACAATAATGCCAGTGCCTGCTGCCGCTGACTGGCGAGTCGTCGTGCGGAGGGATGATGACTCTTCGATGTTGGTGATGATAGACACGACGCTCTTTGATGCTTTGTCGGCTACATTAGCTACTGCAGATTCATCGGCGGTGGGAGCGAGGTTACCATCGGTGCTAACCTGATCGCGCTCAGTGACGGTCGCATTGCGATCAATCGCCCGCAAATACACCCACATTGCCATTGCCACAACGAAGACAAGGGCAAGTGCACCCGCTGCAATAATAGACATGATTTTTGATTGACGCATGGCACGCGCCGCCCGCTGGTCTTGCGCTGTCATCTGCGGTTGTTGATTCATAACCTCTTTCCCCTTTACCCTTTTCTCATTTGCCTCGGCTATGCAAGGCCAGTAGCGCTGAGGCTGTTAAACAACAGCAAAAGCGTCAGCACAAGCCCAACCGCCAGTGTCGATGGCAAGACAATATCTGCCCCGCGCACCACACCATGCTGATAGTAGCTATTATAGGCACGCTCGCACACAAAGCCAAAGAGCACCAAAAAGAGCGGCAACTGTGCAAGCTTGATCGCCCCTAGGCCAGAGATGGTATAAGCAAACATCCAGTGGTAGCTCACCCAGCCAAGCTCCGCAAAGACTGTCGCAGTAATCAGCGCATAAGTGCGCGTGAGTGGCTCCTCATAGCTACCGAGAATATGCCGTGCAGCACAGTACCCCAGCACCCACAGCGGTAGCACCACCAGGGCAGCATCCCACCGGTAGGAGCTCATGGCAAGAGCCGTCGCCCCAAGAAAAACGCCAACGCCCGCCTGAATAGCCACCGAGCGGCGATCCGATCGTGGCTTGAGCACCACTAGCCACAGTGCATGCAGCACCGCCAAGACAACCTGCAGCCAGATCACTCCACTGGCAGCATACATCAGCATCACGACGCTAATGCCTACCGTGAGGTCGATCATATTTGCCACAATATTGGCAAGCCAAAAGCGGGGCCGCACCGCGAGCGCGCGCCACTTACTGGCAATCACCAGTGCCAACGCCAGCCAAGGCGACTGCACCTCTAGGACGATCAGAAACAGTAGCGTTGCGAGGCCAAGATTGAGCGCCACATAAACGACCTCACTGACCCGAGACTGACGATGTGTACCATGCAAAAAATCCATTGCCTTTTATTATACCATTTTGGGCGAAAAAATAAGAGCCTAGGGCGAGAACATTCTACTCTCTACTGTACTACTGTACTGGCTGTGCTAGTTCCGCAGTTTGTCTTGCTACGCCTAAGTTACAGAACCTCACGATAAGATCGTATGCTGCTTTCCCCCACTCTTCCTCTGCTAGAGCATAAAGAAATTATTAATGATACGTTTAGATAAGCGTGAACAAGTTGGTGCGCGAAGGGCGTTAGCTCGTGTCGCAATTTATCAGGGTAATATGGCGAGGTGAGGAGAATACTGCTCAAGAAAGACTCTAAAAATCAGACGGTCTTTGCTTGACCCAACAGCACTATGGTTCTATAGTGGGTATATATGGCACACAAACTCCATTTTCGCAACACCAAGCAACATTGGGTGGCCGCCGCCATCCTCGCACCTCTCCTTGTTATAACTGTACCGGTGACTGCCTTTGCTTTGACTGGCTACATTAGCAGTGAGATACCACTGCACTTCCCATCAGGTTCATACAAAGAGGTGTTGAATGTACGGCAAGTGACAGATCGCAAGCTATTTGATGCAGCTGCTCAGTGCTTTGCGAGTCGTGGTTTGCCACATCGCATTGTGAATGGCTCGTCAATCCAGGTTCAGGAATCACTCTTTCGTACCAGCATTGAACGATGTTGGAATGAACTCAATAACGCAAAGCTCTCCACCCAGGACCCTGAGTGGATGAAGACGCAACAATTTTGGTATCGTGGGCGATAAGACGATAGGTATTTTCGTATCTCGCAGCTTAGCCACACAACTCGTCGTAGGTAAAGCTAAGGCTGGGCAATGTAAAACCGTGCAAACACTACCATATTTTGGCAATAGCAATGATGCTATACAATCGGCAAATCACCGTTCTTGTACTTCACAGATGGAAATAACCCCCTTCTCGCTACCTTATTCGACGAAGGAAAGGGTTATTATAATGATCTACTTTGGTTCAAAGGTTAAAAGTTAATACTCCGCACAACCTTGTAACTATACACCGAACACAGAAGCTTATCGGCTTATTAAACTACACTCACTAATCGCTAATTGCCGACGAAGTACCCGTCGTGGACTGGCCAACCACGACAACGAACTGCGTGTGGCTGCCAGTAGTCACTGGTGGTGTGCCAGTAGTAGCCTGAGCATGATAGATCGACTCTAGCTTAGCCTTGGTGTGTGGCGCGCTAGCTCTCCCAGCCACTTGGTAGATCTTGTTACTCCCTGCGCTACCGCTGCTTGGAGCGTTATCAATGCTATCGATGACCATGCCAAGCTTCTCTAGCTTGTCTGCCTCGCGCTTGGCCACCCCTGATGCACCTGATGCATTGAGGACAACGACATGGGCTGACTCTTTGGATACCTCTGTGGCATTGAGCGTCTTGTTGATGTACGCTTGGATCTGGCTATAATCGTATGTGCCAGCTGCGGGTACGACCGAGCTAATACCACCAACCGTCTGCGCCACCACTAGGTCACCAACGGTTGTGTTTAGTAGGCTCACACTCTTAATAGCATCACTCTTAATATTTTGCCCCAGCGACATAAGTGTACGGATCTCACTTGTCTCAAAGTTGGTACGGAGGTTCTTGCCCAGTGCGTCGATGATCCCCGTCACCGCACCAAAGTTCGTCAGGGTGCCGGCACTCGTTGCCTTTTCTTTGATAGCCACGAGCACCTTTTGTTGGTTCTTCTCGCGGTCGAAGTTAGACTGCTCGAAGCCATACGATATACCCGAGGCACCGCGTGCCTGCGCTAAGTAGAGCGCATGCTCAGCATCGAGATTGACCGGCCCATTGGGATAGTCGATGAAGTGGCCATTCGGCGGGCAATTCTTAACCATCGTGGCATGGCTCGCGCGAGGGTTTCCACCCCGACATTTCCAGTCAAAGTTACCATCCATCTGGCCACGGGGGTCACGGCTCTCAATTGTTACTTTGATGCCACCCAGTGCCGAGACGAGGTCGCGCAGCACGGTGTAGTTCACATGCACACTGTATTGCAAGTCTAGCCCCACAATATTGCCAAAGAACTTGCGCGAAGCCGCTTGGCGCTCATCCTCTGCCTCGGTGCTCGACCAATCACTATTAACGCAGTTGAAGTACTCATTAATCTTACCTGCATTGCCAGAGTTACACGACCGGCGATATTTGACATAGAGGTCGCGCGGGATGCTAATCATATAGGCATCCTTTTTGCTCTGGCTAATACTCAAGATCATGATAGAGTCAGTCAGATACGACCCCTCATGGCCTGGGTCATCCTCCGATGTACCAAGCAAGAGAATATTGCTCCGGCCATTGCTATCTGCCTTGAGCTCCTTTTGTTGAATCAAGCCAAAGATATCACCTTTAAAGATATGCGAACTCGCCATAAAGGCCCGCCACAGCAGCATCGCACCAAAGCCCACACCAATAATGACGAGAGCGATGATAATGCGCTTGATCCATTTGCGCCGCGTTGATTGTGGCTTCTTGCGGCCTTTGTGGCCTCGCGTGCCGCTGCCCTGCTCGAGGTCAGCAAATATATTGTCGCTTGGATTGATGTCGAAATCGGTTAGGCTACTACTGGGGTTGTTGGTGCTAATAGACGCACTGCGGCGTGGTGTATAATTCCTTGGCTGCTCTGCTGTGGCCAAGCTGCCACTAGAGCCAGCCGTGCCCGTCATCGAGCGGCCCATCCGCGGCATCGAGCCATCAGCACGACGAAGCGAGCGAGGACGTCTATCCACCGTCCCGCTACTCTGCGACCGAAAACCATCTATCGAATTGCGACCCGCCATAAACTCTCTCTACTATACTGGATCTGCCCCAAAAAATAAATACGAAACTGCACCCAAACTTGCACTTTGCAAGCCAAAAATGCCGCGAGAGACTGTGGTCGAGCGGCATCACACCACAAGCATCGGCAAAAAGAAGTATTTCGCACAAGCAACAGAGCCCCGCCTCGCCCAAACAATATTTTGCCATAGCCTTGACACACCTGTCATATATTGATATATATATATTAATCTTTTGCGCCGACCCGCAGGAGATGGTACGTTTCCACCCAGAGTTATTAGAGAAAAAGAAAGTAGCTGATCATCATGATTGTCTGGCTATTCTCAGGGCTTGCAGCAATCGTTGCAACTATTGTTGGGTTCTCTATGGCTGTAGGCCTTGTGTTAGAACAAGATGACGAGGAAAATAATCAATCCACTACAATAGGATTCTTTACAAAGGTCATTGCCACTATGCTTGTCCTCTACGGCATAGCAAATGCGTTCCTATATTCGATGTCCAGTTTTGATACCAAAACAAAGCGTACCTCTGCTACTATTGCACAGGTCACCTCCCACTACGGGCTTGAGTCGGATACTCAGTATCCACTTATGTTAGGTCAACGCTTTGCCGGTACGTCTGGCAGTATGGCAGTGAACGGGAACTTCTTCTTCGTTCATGGCAGTGGCTCCTGGACGCCAGCTACCGCTATTTCTGTTGGCTTTGCGTCACAAGGCGAGAGCTATATCTTAGAGATTCCAACATCTAAGATAACGTTTGTTCAGTCCAGTGAAGCAAAATCGTCGGTTAGCATCCATATCGACTCAGATATTAATGCGGGCCACAATTACGTCGTCAGAGAGGACTATAGCTCGTGCCATGCACGTGTCAGCTTCGGCTGGTGGTACTGCCACAGGACGCTCGAGAAGTCTTCTGTTAGTACCACGGATAGTGTAAGCCTACCTGAAGTCATTCAGGAGGCCTTTACAGAGGGCCATGCTCGCGCTACCATAACCCTTTCTCCCGAGCAATACAATTTGCTCCTCCGGGGCGGAAACCCCGCTCCGTCATCAACCTCGCGTTGAGCCTCACAGTATGCGCTCCGCTAGGTCGGTGGCGGAGCGCATACATTGCAATTATTCCTCCCCTCCGCCCGCATTTAGTGATATAATACTTCATGATGGAAGCAAGTTTTTTGACCCGCCACCCCAGGCTCAAGGATATCGGTGGCTTTGTAATTTTTGTGGTGTGCGTCATTGTTGGCACACTCCTTATCAACACCTTTGTATTTCGCAGCTTTAGCGTGACTGGCCCAAGCATGGAGCAGACGCTCTACACTGGCGACCGGCTGATTGTCAATCGCCTGCCCGTCACGATGGCGCATTTGCAAAACAACTCATACACACCCAAGCGAGGGCAGATCATCGTCTTCAAGAACCCGCTCTACAGTCCAGGCAGCGAGG
The DNA here is from genome assembly GCA_938030095.1 of uncultured Candidatus Saccharibacteria bacterium. Classification (GTDB taxonomy): domain Bacteria; phylum Patescibacteriota; class Saccharimonadia; order Saccharimonadales; family Saccharimonadaceae; genus Saccharimonas. Next base: position 190,162 of record CALHGK010000005.1, on the reverse strand, counting down.
ATATGAACCTCGTCAAGCGCGTCATTGCCTTTGCGGGCGAGCGCGTTACCGTCAAGGATGGGACGCTGACCGTCTATAACAAAGAACATCCTCAGGGCTTCCACCCGGACGACAGCTGGGATGGCCCTGGCTCTCCCACCAGTGGTGACACAGAGGTGACGGTACCCGAAGGATCGATTTTTGTGGCGGGCGACCACCGCCAGGGCAGCTACTCGCTCGACTCACGCAATGGCCTCGGCACCGTGCCACTCTATGATGTGATTGGCCCCGTTAGCCTGCGCCTCTGGCCACTGACGAAAGTTCAGGGGTTTCAGATATAGCATCTAATATCACTCTAGCGACTTCTCCATCCAGAATCTGAATGCTGTAGAGATATATTCATTATTACAGAGTAATTTATACACTATCAGGCCTTCGCCAAAAATAAATAAACCTTCTACTCTAAGAAGGTTTATTGTATGTTACACTTTATTTCGCTACTTCTCATCCTGCGTATGCTCAAGCAAACCAATGATCCGCTCGAAGTCATCGTCGCTCGTGAAGCGGATAACGATCTGCCCTGCCCCGCGGCGGTTGCCGCGGATCTGGACTGGTGCACTCAGCTGTTGCTCAAAGCGCTGGCTAGCAGCCGTATACTGCGGTGGCGGTGCTGGGCGCTGCGCCTTGGCGGTCTTTTGAGCAGAGTCACTTTCCTCAGTACGCTTAAGAATGGCCAGGTACTGCTCGATCCGCCGCGCGCTCCACTCTTCCTGAATAATCTTGGGCAAAATATCTGCAATCTGCGCTTCATCCAGGCTAATCAGCGGCCGAACTTGCCCCTCGCTCAGCTTGCCATCGACTACTGCTTGGCGCACTACTTCAGGCAAGCGCAAGAGGCGTAGTGTATTACTCACTGCACTGGGCGACTTGCCACCAACGCGCTGGCCGATTTGCTCGAGCGTAAGGTTGAATTGATCGCGCAGCTTGAGATACGCCGTGGCGGTTTCGATGGCGTTAAGGTTTTGGCGTTGGATATTCTCGATAAGAGAAAGCTCGAGTTTGTGCTGATCAGACAACGTGCGCACCAGTGCCGGGATCTTCTCCAGCCCCGCCTTGGTAGCAGCTCGGTAGCGCCGCTCACCAGCCACAATGACATATTTGCCTTTGTTATCAGGGGTGACGACGATGGGCTGCAATACGCCGTGGACACGGATCGACTCAGCGAGCTCATCGAGCAGCGTTTCGTCAAACACCCGACGCGGCTGAGTAGGGTCAGGCATAATTTCTGCAAGCTTGATCTGACGCAGGTCACTAATCCGGTCGTCTTGGTCGGCGGTTGGGTCGAACGATTCGTCCAGTAGCTCCGCTGGAATCAGCGAATCAAACCCCCGCCCTAAACCTCGTTTTGCCATTTATACCCCCGTTCGTTCGATTATTTCTTTCGTCACGGCTTTGTACGCCCGTGCACCCCGGCTAAAGCGATCATATGCCCCAATCGGCGCACCATGGCTTGGTGCCTCGGCCAGGCGGACATTGCGCGGGATAGACTCCGCAAATACCTTCGCCGGAAAATGCTTTGCAATCTCAGCCAAGACCTGGCTCGAGAGCGATGTGCGACCATCTACCATAGTGGGCAGTACCCCAATAAGATCAAGCGTTGGGTTCATATTTTTGCGCACCAGCTTCATTGTCTCGAGCAGTTGCCCGAGCCCTTCCAACGCATAGAATTCCGCCTGGACTGGCAATAGCACATAGCGTGCTGCAATGAGCCCATTGACAGTGAGGAGACTGAGGCTTGGTGGACTGTCGATAATGATATAGTCGTAACCAGTCAGTTCATCAATCGCCCCTTTGAGACGACTAAAACGGTGCTGCGCCTTGGCCAGTTCTACCTCAGCATTGGCCAGCTGCGGCAGGGCAGGCGCGATGAAGAGATTCTTGTGCTCGGTAGGCTGGATGATATCGGCAAGCTTCTTCTCGCTCTTGACGACCTCTGTCATGGTAGCATCGAGCAGCTGCTTATCTATGCCAAGGCCACTTGTGGCATTGCCCTGCGGGTCGAAGTCAACGACGAGGGTTTTTTTGCCAGCCTTTGCCAAATAATAAGCAACATTAATCGCTGTTGTCGTTTTGCCAACACCACCTTTTTGATTTGTTACACAAATTACTGCCGTCATGTCCCGTATTTCCGTTTATCCTCTCCATTATAGCATAACCCACATTGGTTAGTGAGGCGAGGTAGCAGAGTTATGCACAGGAAAAATGAGGCTTCTTGTATGGCTACCTCTGTCGTGCTTTACTCTTGTTGCTCGAGACTTAGTTTACACTGCTTCACTCCGCTACACTCGAGGATTCTCTCATGTCTAAATGTTGTACCTTCGGCCGCCTCGACGAAAATGCTCGCTACACCCCTATAGGGTAGAATAATCAATAGCTACCTAAGAGAAATTTACATTTACCTATCTAACGCAAAGCAAAGAAGGTTGGGTCATCAAGCTCATCGTGCGCATGCGCTGAGGTTGTACTATCAGGCTGCTTAGCCAGTGGCACTGGGCCATTTGGCTGAGCCTGCGAAGTATGCGGCTGGTGGTGCAAGAGCTGGGTTGGAATCGTGGTGCGCGGCTTGGCATGCTGAATGGAGAGAAGTGATGGGTCTCGTGGCGCGGCCGGCTTAGGCGCGGTACTCGCTGGCTTTTTGCCTGGAGAATACATGGTTGATTTGGCGGCTTTGCTGGGAGCAGCAGGCTTTTTTGCCTGCTTATCTGGCTTAGTGCTCGATGGCTCAGCAGTCGCCTGTTCATCGCGTGCTTCGCCACCAGCTGGCTTGCGTCGGCGGCGTCGGCGGCGCTTGGCTGCGCCTTCGCCTGTGGCGGTGGCTGACGATCCTGCTGAAGTCCCCGCCTGACCTGTCAACGTTACACTCACCCCTGTACTGCCCGGGTGGATCCGCTCATTAATGGTATCCTCCACCGTTTGGCGCGACTGGCTATACAGCTCACGGCTATGCTCAATAATGCGCGACAAATGGCTCCGCTTAGCCTCAGGCAAATTAAGCGTAGTCGCACTAAAGGCTGGTGCCTTCTCACCATTAATCACCATGTTGATGATGAAGTTGCGATTATGCATCTGTGTGAGGTCGTTCTCTTCAAACTGTGGTTCAAACTGCTTGGCAAGGATCGGACTATCGTCCGGCGAGACGCGGAAGCTAATCATCGTCCCAACGTTGCCAAAGACCGCATCGCGCACCGTTGGCTCCATCTGCGAGATATATTGATTAGCTACGGTGAGGTTGAGTCCATACTTGCGTGCCTCACTCAGGATGGTGGCAAAGCTATCAGTTGCGAAGTTTTGGAACTCATCCACATAGAGATAAAATGGCCGCCGGTCGTGGATATCGAGGATGTCGCTCCGACTCATCGCCGCCAGCTGAATCTTCGTGACCAAGAATGAACCAAGAATCCCCGCATTATCTTCGCCAATCAACCCCTTCGACAAATTCACCACCAAGATCTTTCCCTCGTCCATAATCTGGCGAATATTAAATGACGAGTGTGTCTGACCAATGATATTGCGGATGATGGGGTTTGCTGTAAAAGCCCCCACCTTGTTGAGCACTGGTGCGATGGCCTCCGTCTGGAACTTCTCCGACCAGCTGGCAAACTCTACATTCCAGAACTGCCGCACCACTACATCGTTGCAGTAGCCAATCGTCTCTTTGCGGAATTTTTTATCCGTCAGCATACGGGTGATATCAAGCATGGTAGGCTCGGGCCGATCAAGTAGCGCCAAAATAGTATAGCGCAAAATATATTCCAGCCGCGGCCCCCAGCTATCGCCAAACATCCGCTTGAGCACACCAATCACCTCTGATGAAATCGTCGATTTCTGCGCTGGGTTGGTGACCTCCAGTGGGTTAAAGCCAATCGGGTGCTCGACGTCTGCGGGGTTAAAATACACGACGTCATCTAGCCGCGCCTCGGGGATGAACTTCATATTCTCGATAGCAAAATCACCATGCGGGTCAATAATGGCATAGCCTTGATTATGATAAATATCACTCAAGGCAAAGAGCTCCAGCAAGCCACTCTTCCCCGCTCCCGTCTGGCCAATGATATAGACGTGGCGCGAGCGATCGCTCCGCAGCATACCAAACTGGTGGTTGATTCCACGAAAGTTGGTCAGGCCAAAGGCCGAGATCTTCTCGTCGTCAGCTACATGACCAGTGAGGACAGGCAGACGGTTGGGCGGCTCGGCGGTTTTGTTGCTTGCCCAAACGATATTGGGCGTCTCAACATTGGTGTGTGGCAAGTGAAAAACACTCGCCATCTCCTCAATATTGAGCAAAAAGCCGCGGTCAGCAAAGAGGCGCAGCTTATAGCGGTTGAGATCTTCCTTGCGGAAGCTATCGTGGCTCATGGTGAAGCCGTTGAGGTTGGTGCTGTTGTATTGCTTGAAGGTGCCGATGATTGCCTGCATGCGCAGCCGCGCGTCAGTGGTGCTATCGCCAAGGTACGCAACGCGAATCTTGACCTGGTAGCCCAGCTTGGCGGCCTTTTTCTCGGCCTCGGCAATGCGGGTTTTGTCGCGATCGGAGAGCTCCGTTACTGTCGTCATGTTGCCCTCGGGTGGTTGCCACAGTGCCATGAGGAACTGGCTAAACCACCGCGCCTTGGGGTGAAATGCGTCGCCAAACAGCCCACCACCGCGCACACGCCTCACCCACGCATCGGATGCTTTGTGCCAGTCATCCGCCACGGGGCGCACCAAAATTTGGATCCAAATCTCATCATCCGTGTCTTCCAACTTGGCTAATGTACCTGTAATGCCGGCTAGCGGATCAACCTCAAAGCTCTGAAAAGTCTTGATCGGCAAAAACTCACTCTCTGCCAACACAACCTCTGCTGTATAGACGACATTGTGCTGCTGTTCGTGCGCCGTATAGTCGGCTGTGGCGGTGCGGATTTGCACCGTGGGATACTGCGAATAAATCTGACTCTCAACGAAGTTGCGTAGTGCACGCGGCGTCCAGACATAAAACTGAATCTGCCCACCAACAGACGCAATCTCAAAGCTGAGATGCTCTTGGTAGCCATCATTAATCTTGAGCTCGCGCGCATCGCGCAAGATACCATGGAGGCTGGCAAACATTTGCTCAGCTGCTAGCTCAGACTTGTCGTTGGCACGGGGGATCTCGAGAATAAGCAGCTCACTCTCCACCTCGCGCAGCACATCAACTTGTCGATTGTTGCGCCACGTCAAATAACCAAGGAGGATCACCACTGGCACCCACACATACCACTGCAGAATAATCGTGAAAAACGTCGTAAAAAATGCCATAATGACGCGCTTTGATTATAGCATGGGACATGTGTTTTGACAAGGTATGTACGCAATTTGTTCAATAGATTTGCTAAGACGACGAACATTAGCCCATTAGAGAGAGTACTCTGCCCTACCCTGCGGCTATAAATTCACCACACCCGTCTCGACCTGTTCGGCCACAAAGGCAGCGCCCAAGACGCGCTCGAGACTGGAGATCATCTCGTTTTCAACTGGTTGGCAGGTCGTCATCGTCACGTATGCCAAGCCGGTCTCGGGCCAGGTACGCGCTGCGATATGCGCTTCGGGCAAGAGAAGCGCCACACCAATGCCATACGGTACATAGTCGTGGCTCACCGAGCGCACCGCCGAGAGCCCCGCTCGCCAGGCAATCTCACGCAATGCTTGCTGCACAACAATCCGGCTATTGAGGCATACTGCGCTCCCACCGGTGATTTTAAACGTCATTGTTTGCAGCTGCTCTGCTTTCATGGAGATATTTTATCATATTTGCAGCCACTTCCGGGGAGAATCGTGATGGAAGGTGCTTTGCTTTTGCGATATTATCGACACAATTATCTCTGGTCGCATGGATAACACCTGCCTTTACGTTCAACTATAGGAGTATTCCTGAGACAATAACAAAGATAACTACCAAATGCACATTTCAGAACGTTTTAGCAGTAGCTCTCGCTTTTGGTAGGTTAGGGTTGGTAGAATACTTAAGGTATACTGCGGCGCCTCCTCAAAAAAGATAAAGGCAAAACGCCTTTATCTTTTCGCTCAGAGGCTTACAGTATACGGGGCCTGCTTTTTATGTTGGAGGAGTGGTGAGTTGGTATGGCAAAATTGACGACTTATCCTAAGATGATATACTAGCACTATGATTGATGTACTGATGACTACCCTCACCAAAATTTGCCAACCCCTCCCTCGCATGAGCGCTGCCATGAAGCAGTGGTTTCGTGATAACCTCTGGATTATGATGTTGCTGGTTGCGATCGTCAATGCTGGGTACGGCGTATCCTTGCTCATCCAGCTGTATCAGGCTTTCACATCAAAAGTGAGTACTTGGCTGATGATGGTTGCGCCACACACATCTTCGTCACTGACTACGCGGCGAGTTTATCTTGTCGTGGCATTGCTGTGCGTTATTACTCAAGGAATCATTGCTGGCCTTGCAGTCCTCCCCTTGCGCGAACGGCGCAAACAGGGGTGGGTGCTTGCGGTGTGTAGTGCGCTAGTGATTGGTCTCTTTGCGGTGATTGGCTTTATCCTCAATATATTTATGATGCCAACGGCCGTGCTGGTATCGCTCGTCTCACTGCTGTTTGCACTGGCGGCGCTATATGTTGCACACGAAGTGAAGGATGAGTTTCAGCGCTTGTAGATTACACACCCGATACCTTGGCTACTAGCACCTGAGGGGTTTCACGCCCTCTACTTGCCTCACACTTCCCGCTCGCGCAATGAGAGAATGAATATCTTTATCGAGTTTTTATTTCGCATGCGAAGCTAGAGAGCTTGTTTGCCTGGCGACAAGCTACCATTCTTCGAATGAACAGCAAGAAAGAGGGTGAGTGGGTAATACTATAAAGCCGAGCAGTTTCAATGCAAACAACTTGAAAACCACCCCTGCCTGTGCTACAGTATTCTGTAGCGATGGGGTGTCGCCAAGTGGTAAGGCAACGGGTTCTGGTCCCGTCATGCGGGGGTTCGAATCCCTCCACCCCAGCCATATAGCATTTTTCGTCTGCCGAGGCAGGCTATTTTTATTACCGCTACGACCATCTGAGAGCATAAGAAAACTACAAGCTCTCTTGCGTGGTATACTCACGCCACCTATTACACACTAGTGAAGACCCCCTTTGCAATTTATCAAAAATTAGTAAGAAAAACTCACTACCTAGAAAAGATAGTTTTATGATTCAAACTAATGCAGCTTAGTCCTGTTCATCAGCGCGGTGTTCACGCGGCGCTGTTGCCTCAAAAGTATTGACGATTTGCAAGGCTTTCGTATAATCCCGTAGCTCGTCATCTGTCATCTGGCTAATCTCAGAAGCCGTTACTGTATATGGATCTCTCCGTCGGAATGGCGTCTCAGGATAATCAAAATCCGTTCTACTTACTATATACTCGATCGCCTCCAGGCGCGTCATTGGTGTAGGTGTCGGCTGCTGGTCATAGGCGTCAGCAATCGAGGGGGGGTAGTTTCATGGTGTGTTGTCATATATGTATGAAACCACACCACTTGCCATAAAGCAATAGCAAGAGTGCAAAATGGCGCCTTAACGCCGTCGACGCGAACGCACTACAGCATGCCCTTTGCTAAAGTAGGTGCGGCCAAGCCACTTGTGCCCTTCGATAATCGCAAGTGGGACGAAGAACGCCACGATCCAGACAAAGATGCCATCGCTCCACGAGATAGGCGCTACATGGAGCCACTGCTCGAGCGGCCCAAACAGCGCGACCAGCTGGAGCACAATCGACACTGCCAAGCCACTATAGAATGCTGTGCTCCACCGCCGAGCGCGCTGCCAGACGGGTTCGTAATCACTACGGGCAGCAAGAGCGCTCGCCCACTGCATCACCACCAGTGCACAGAAGGCAATAGTACGCGCATATCCTTCGCCGTGCGAGTGATAATACATGCTGTAGAGCCCCAATGTGATAACCGCCATCACCACCGCGATGAGCCCAACCCGGCTCAGTATAAAGCGACTGAGCAGTGGTGCCTTGGGCTGGTACGGCGACCGCCGCATTGCTTGAGGCGAACCTGGCTCGACGCCCAGTGGAATAACCATCGTTGTATCCGTCACCAAATTAACCCACAAGATCTGCACGGGCAAGAGTGGGATAGGCAGGCCCACCAGCAGCGAGCCAATCGACACGAGCACCTCACCAAGATTCGTCGCCAGTAAATACACCACCATGCGCTTGATATTAGCGTAGATCGTCCGCCCCTCATGTACGGCACTGATGATGGAGCGGAAGTTGTTATCGAGCAGGATAATATCACCAGCATCGCGTGCTATCTGCGCCCCCGAGCCCATCGCAATGCCAACGTTAGCATTGGTCAGCGCGGGGATATCATTGACGCCATCGCCCGTCATGGCAGTAATGTCCGTCGCATTGAGCGCTGTGAGGATGCGGTGCTTGTGCTCTGGTATGACCCGCGAGAAAACGCGCGCTCGGGCCACCACAGTAGCCAGCTCGCCGTCGCTTAGTTGGTCAAGCCGCCGGCAATCATACACCTCATCGCGCCCCCGTACAAGACCAAGTTGCCGCCCAATCTGATATGCCGTCTCGAAATGATCGCCAGTAATCATCCGCACTGTGATACCCGCTTGGCGTGCCCGAGCAATCGACGGCCGAGCCTCTGGCCGCACACTATCTGCCACACCAACCAACCCAACAAACTGCAACCCCTGGCGCGCCGGCAGCTGCTCTAGCGAATCAATCGGCGCACGAAGCGCCGTATACGCCAAGGCAATCACTCGATACCCCTGCCCCGTGAGCTGCTGCAAAGCCTGGAGCGTCGCGCGCTTATCCGCACTAGAAAGCCGCGCATGGCGAATGATCGCCTCCGGAGCGCCTTTCACACACAGGCGATATTGCCCAGTGCCAACTGCCTGGAGTGTGCCACTCATCGCCAGCTTGTGCTCAAAGGGAAAGAGCGTCAAACCTGCTCGGCGCTGCGGCCGCGAGACGCGCTGCTCATTGCAATAAGCGGCAAAGGCTCGATCGAGTGGATCATACATCTTGCTTCGGCTATTAGGCAAGGTGCTGCCAGCCAGTGTCTGGAGTAGTGGCTCGGTGCGATTGCCTGGCGCCCAGATGGCTTGGACAGTGAGCTTATTGCGCGTGAGGGTGCCCGTCTTGTCTGTAGCGATTGTCGTCACGACGCCAATTGTCTCAATTGCCGCCATCGTCCGCACTAGCGCCTTGCGCCGCGCCATCCGCTGCATACCAATAGCCAAAATGACCGATATTGCCACTGGTAACCCCTCCGGCACTGCGCTAACGGCAAGCGCTATCACAAACTGCAGCGCCGCCGTAAGCTCCATACCACGCCACAGCGCCAACCCCAGCGCTACCACTGACGCCAGCAACACAACGATGACGATTTGGCTCACCAGCGTATCGATCGTCCGCTCCACTGGGCTCGTCTCGCGTGGCTGGCCCGAGAGAGCAGCTAGTTTGCCATACTCAGTTGCATTCCCGGTTGCCGTCACAATAGCAAGCGCACTGCCACCAATTACAAATGACCCCTGATACAAACAATTCCGCCGCTCATAGAGTGCCGTTGCCATCGGTAGAGTTGTGCTGTTTTTCTCGATCGGGAGGGACTCACCCGTTAGCTGTGATTCATCCACCCGAAGCGAGCGCGCCTCGAGCACTCGCGCATCGGCCGGAATCTTATCGCCCTCTTCCACGATGATCACATCACCTGGCACAAGCTGCTCGGCATCGAGCGATTGCTCCCCCTCGTGCCGACGGACGCGCACCTGCAGCGGAGCTTTCTTTTGCAACGAGCGAATGATACGCTCGGTAGAGAGCTGCTGTGTGTAGTCGATCAACGCACTCACCACAATAATCGCTAAGATAATCAACCCATCCACCACCGCCTGGTGGAAGAAACTAATCGCCGCTGCCGCAAACAGCACCAGCATAAACACCGAGCAAAATGGCTTGATGAGCCGCCGCCACAGTGGTTCGTGTGCAACGCGGATAATATTCGGGCCGTAGTGCTCCAGCCGCTCAGCCACAGCAGCGTCATCGAGACCACGGACGCCAGACGATAGGTCGGCCATCGTCTGCTGGGGAGTCTTGGCATGGTATGTCATAATAGATCTATTATAGCACACCAAGCATAAGCGTTCTGGACAAATTACCACGCATCGGCGTATACTAAAGCCATGACAAAAGCTCCACACACCACTGTAACCAAAACCAAACCAGCAGCCAAAAAATCATCGAAGCGCACCGGCGCACCAGCCACTCACCCCTCATCGCGCCACACCAAACAGCCCAAGACGGTCGACTACTACCCCAACCGCATGACCATCGCCGTCTCGGTGCTAGCTGGCACAGGGCTTGTCTTGCTGTGTTTGATGGTACGGATGACGGTGATTGTGGAGTAAGCACACTAAACTAACCAGGCCACCCGTAGTTATATTTCATTTTCAATGATAAATACCACGCTGTTCACAAGCAAGAGTTGATAATCAGCCGATTAATAATTAAAGCGCTCTCAGTTATGGCATAGTATGTTATGGTGTGCTATAGTGTGTCATTATGGCACATCGTTTTTCTATTTTTCAGGGGCGGCGGCGCCCGGTGCTTTTTGTTGCGCTTGGTGTGAGCATTGCCCTGCTTGTAGGGAGTATTATTGCTCTCTATTTAGTATCGCAGCCAAGTGCTCAGTCACCCAATGGCCGCAAAAAAACAATCGATCTTCTTACCAAGACAAATACCCAAACGCAGCAGCGTCGCATCACCTCGCAGTTGGGTTTTAGTCTAGAGTACGACCCAGGAGCTATGACAGCAGAGGGGATTGTCCAAAACCCCAACAGCGCGCCAGGGACATTCCAGGGGCAAACATACAATGGCGATCAACTCCAAGAGGCACGCAACTACGGCATCATTACCCTACACCTCACTAACAAGACGTCTAGTACACCACAGCCAGCCGCTGCGCAGCAGTCACAACTTACTATTACCGCTAACCGTAACAAAAATTACTTCGGTAGCAAAGACAGTATCCCTGAATATAAGGGGAAGTCTAACCTTGACATCATCACGCAAGAGAAACGCAAAAGCCTTGCTCATGCTGGACGCGATGATGAGATCAACGAACGCGCTATTACTATCGCAGGCAAAAAATATCGTGAGCTTCACGTCAAACATCGCCTCAAAGCTCTTAACGGTCAGCTCACTATCTGGCGACAATCCTACTACTACCTAACCGTCCAGCACGACCGACCATACTGGCTTGCCGTAACCAACCTACCTGCCAATGACCGCGATGCGCTCACTACCTGGCAAAATGTAATCTCTCGCGTCTCCTACACGCAGCCACAGGACGGTGCGCTATCTTCTAGCCAGCCCGTGATCGCACGCCTAGCTGCAGCCAATACACCAACCGACACAGCTAACATCCACGGCACAGTCGGCGACGACATTATGCTCAGTGTGGTAGCAAAAAATCAGCTAGCAACAGTTAGAGTTGGTGCAATGCGCTGTGCTCGCCTCACCTTTCGTGTCCAGAGTAATACGCTCACACTAGCAAAGGCTTGTAATGGTGGCATTGGGAGTGGGTCGATTGTGTCATCGGATGGCGTTGTTGTCACTAATGGTCACGTTGTCGAAACAACCGATACTGATCTCCTTGCCAACGCCTTCCCAACCTCCCAACAAGAGTGGGATAACTATGTCCAATTTGTCACTGGAGCGGGTTATGCAACTGAGACGCAGATACGCGAGCTTATCAGCCAAGTCGAAAACGATGATATGGCTGCCACCCAAAAGCTTATAGCCTATCTGCAGCTTGTGCCAAAATCTAACATTACAGTAAGTAACAGTCGCACCGACTACGTTATCCAGACATCTGATGATCCAATCCGCCTTACAGAAGAAAATACCTGGCAAAAATCTGCCACCAACAAAACTGCGACACTCATTGACAAAGAAGTTGATACAGGTGATGTTAATCTCTCGTCTCGATATACCGACGTTGCACTCCTCAAGATGAGCGGTACATTCCCAACGATCCAACAGCTATCGTCGCTCAGCTCAGTCCAAAACGGCGACCGCATTACTGCAGTAGGGTACCCAGCGCTTGTTGATGGTGGCATTAGCACTAAGCAGTCTCGCACCATACCCACCGTTTCTACTGGTACGACAAGCAGGACACTGCGTGATGGCGGCGGGCACTCGCTTATTTTGACTACTACCGAGATCTCTTCTGGCAGTAGTGGCGGCCCTGCTTTTAATGCGAAGGGTGAGCAAGTTGGTATCACAACATATGCGCGAGAATCATGCACGAAAGAAGAATCGTGCTTTGGTAGCGGTATTGCCCGAGATGCACAAGACGCACAAACTATGGCAACCAAGCAGCGTGTCTCCATTGCCACCAATGGTGAACTCACCAAACTATGGCAGATGGGTATCGATGAATTTGTTGCTGGGCGCTACAGCACTGCAGCACGGTCATTTAGTAGCCTCAATAGCAAATACCCAGGTAATTATCTTGTAACAAAATTCCTATCAACCGCTCAGAATCAACCACGAGATGAAACCGACCAGACTACAACCCCTAGCCCAGATGCTCGCAATACAGACCCAAGTACAAATCCTGATACTAGCATCAATTACTCCTACACTCCGCTCACATCAAGCGAACACAGCACGATTGTCATACTTATCATCTGCTTCATGGTGATTGTCGTGATTGCGATTGCAGTAATTGGCTTCGCTATCTGGGCTGGCACCCGCAAGAAAAACTCTACTCAGCCGCGTTATCCCTATCCATTAGGGCCAACAGCGCAGCCTGGGCAACCACCCGTTGGCTACACAAGTCAGCCACAACCACCCGTCCAGCAACCATATTATCCGCCCCAGTCTCAACCTCAGCCATATCCACCAGCTCAGCAAGTTACACCAGCGCAGGCGCCTATGGTGCAGCCAGCAATACAGTCTTCATCACCAACTGATCCACTACCACCACAGCAGCCGCAGGCTACTCAACCCTCAGCACCGACTGAGTCATCTACTTCCGCCCCATTCAAGTAATGATAGCGTCGGCCACCAGCAAATTGTGGTATACTAAAGACCATGAGAGTACGGATAGAGATAGATACAAAGACCTTTGTGCGGTTTTGGCTGGTAGTAATTGGTTTTGCCTTTGCAATCCTCGCAATTTATCTGGCGCAGACTGCCTTGATTATGATTGGCACGGCGGGGTTCCTCGCGCTGGCACTCAATGGGCCGGTCAATGCCATCGTCGAGCGCTTGCCAAATCGCAGCCGGACGCTCAGCACTGCACTCGCCTTCATTAGCATCGTGGCGCTACTTGGAGTGGTTCTTGTGCTCGTAGTACCACCTATCGTCCAGCAGACGAGCAAGTTTGTCGACGCCCTGCCGGGGATGGTTCATACGGCGGGCGAGCAGTGGCATAGCTTTGGTGCTTTTGCCGAGCAGTATCATATCCAAGCGCAGGTGGATCAAGTAGTGGAGAGTGCTCGCAGCAGCGTTGAATCCTGGACGCGTGGCCTTAGCGGCAACCTCCTTGCCGGCATTAGCTCCGTCTTCTCTGCAGTCGGCTCAGGGTTCTTGGTGCTCGTCCTCACCTTCTTGATGCTGACGGAAGGGCCAGCCTGGGCAGAGCGCTTTTGGGGGCTCTACCGCGACCAATCTACGATGGAACGCCACAAGAAGGTCGCCCATCGCATGCATGCTGTGGTAGCAGGCTATGTGACGGGTCAGCTCACGATCTCAGGTATTGGCGCCCTCTTTGCTGGTGCAGCGGTCTTTGTGCTCAGCCTCTTTTTCTCGGCTATTCCGAGCAACCTTGCGCTCGTCACGATTGCCGTTACCTTCGTCTTGGCGCTCATTCCTATGTTTGGCGCGACGATTGCTGGGGTAATGATCTCCCTCTTGCTTGCCTTTAATGCCTTGCCAGGTGGCCTCATCTTTGCGGCATTTTTCATCATCTACCAGCAGATCGAGAATAACTTCATCTCACCCACCATTCAGTCGCGCAAAATTGATCTCACGCCACTAGTTGTCCTTGTTGCCATCACCATCGGCCTCTACATCTTTGGCATCATCGGTGGGCTCATCTCCATCCCCATTGCTGGCTGCTGCAAAGTTCTGCTAGACGACTATCTCGAGCACAATGCCCGCGCCCGCGAAGACTCTACCAAGCCACTAGCCAAGCTGGTGGAGAAGATTAAGGGCGAGGGATAGAAACCTCACAGCGAGAGCCACGCCAGTAAGAATCTTACGATAGATACATCTACATATAAGTTAGAGAAGAATAGAGATTTAAACACTTCTAACTAATAAATATTTCCTGTCCAGGCCGTGGACGTGTAACCCTCTCGACATACCCATCAAAGAAAAAGGGGATATTGTCCTCATCACCATTATCAATCCGCCCCTTAGCCTTACTGCACGCACCAAGAGAAACACTATACTCTGGCTCTCCTGTCACGATTGTCGGCTCATTCCACTCAGTAATCCACGCGTAGCGTCCACCGAAGTTTCGCTTGGCAACCTCAAGGATATAACAACCTGCATCCATCGCTACCGCATCTTTTGTCTCAAGAATAAACATATGGTTCTTTGATGTAGTATCGGCAGCTTCTCGATAGAGTACATCAAGCACATCATCCACCACTGCAAGACTCTTTACTGAATAATCAAGCATACCATGAAGGTCATGCCCCAGTACTTTTGACATATAGTCGATGAAATACTGTGTATGCTTCTGTGTGTATGCTGCAAGCTCGCGTTGACTATCTGATTGGGTATTATTGTCTGGATTCGTTGGCATATTATTTTCCTGCTATGTAATAATCTATAATAACTCTGGTCGCCTCGACGCCATCTCAATCCCCAAATCAACCTCGAGTGGATCCTCGCCCACGTCCAGGTCATCTACCTCTTCTGCGGAGTAGTACCGACCCTCTTCTAGTTCTTCGGGGGCACGCCATGCGTAGTAAGTTAGCGAGGCTGGCTCGCCGACCTGGAGGATGTCACGTAGAATGTCGATCGATTGCGCTGCAATTGATGTGTACTCTGAACTCTGTAACGGCAGTGAATAAGAGAAAAACTGAGGATTTTCTTCATTTTCGAGTCTGCATGATACGGTGCCGTTCATTATAATATACTCGATATATTTTGAGTTATGGACATTCTCGGTTGTCTGTATTAGTGTAATATGGGTTCGATCCTCTGCGTACATGAGCAGCCTTGCGATCTTCAATGCAAACTCATTCCATGACAGTGTATTGACATGATCCATTTGTCGAGTTCCTCCTAATCTTCATCCAGCACTCGCGTGAATTGAGGAGAGTGGAGAAATATGCCGACTGATGAGCGAGTGTTGCTTAGTTGCAGTCGGCATCCTGAAATCGATGCCCATATTGCACTCTCATCTTCTTGCTCGCGGACAATATTTGGCACACCCCAGACGGTTTTTCCTGCATTAACATAACTGACGAAAGCGTCGTTCATAAAAGCATCGCGTGCGCTAGAACTAACTATGTCTACGTCGGTTAGATTCCAAGAAATAGTGTTCAGGCCTGCGACTGGGTCAGAGGTCGCCATGAGCATCGGGCGATTGACTGGAATATCCTTTGCAACAGTACTTTGATCACTTTCATCCCAGCCAAGTTTGTCCATAGCCGCTGCGAGCTTATCTTCTGTTAGCGGCCAATCTTGGTTGACCCAGTAGTTTACAAGTTCGACGAATTTTTGTGAGGTAATGCTGTTCCATGTCATGATGATAGTATACCACTATCATCTTCTATACACCATCGCCATTTTATACTATTGCACGGCCACCATATGCATGGTTCATTGCGTCATAATACTCTCTCGGTACACAGCGGTGCACTACCGTTTGACCCCGCATGCATAGCTGCACAACTGGCGCAATAACCCCTGTTTTCTCGAGTGTATTGGGTAATGACCAATCATAGCGCAGCCTCCCCTCACTGCCATATTCTATCGGCGCGACAATTAGATTATAATAATGATGCATCAGCACCAGCGCACGCAACGGATCGACAAGCGACGCTGCTGCCATCGGCTCATCAGCCACACCGAGCTCGAGTGTTTGCCATGCTGCGTCGGGTTTTTCCTCGGATGTGTTATATCTAACATAGCTTACAGCCAACTCACTACCGTCGTAGCCAAGGCCTGGCAGTTTCTCAGCATAGTCTGGCAGGTACGCCGCAATGGCAAGGTCGATATTCTCTGGTAGGGTTTTATCCGCATCATAGGCCGTCCGCTCAGTCAACGGCAAGTCCTCAGGTGGCAGCCCAGCACTGAGGTACGCTTCACACGTAATGAGGTCGCCCAGTATAATCGTTGCTTCGTTAATATCATGATTACTATATTCGCTATTCTCGTATGCTCTGCAGCGCACTGCATCATATACCGCAGTCAAGGCGGCAATCTTCTGGTCTGACGGCGATGGTTCTTGCTCTGCCTGTGGTGTAGCTGTCTTTTCTGATAGAGTCTCGTGATTCATATCGACTATAATGGGGCATCCCTTGGCGCTTGTCAAGCAATGCATGTGAATATACTTGCGTCTATTTGTATAATATATTATTCTAATAGTGTAATCTGCGTTATATCTAATACATACGAAGGAGATGAAATGCTTGAGAGGCTTAAGCTGTTCAGAGAAAAAGACCCTACTAAGCCATCTATGAGAGGGTCAGAAGTTTATGTTCACTCGGGCCTGTGGGGATCCATGGGGAGCACTTGAAGGTGATGGGATTGACGACCCAGACGAAGTACGGTATCTCGTTGAAATTATAGAAGCATATAATGCTACCGACGACACAACACCCGAGGGCGCTGCTAAGAAGGAAAGACTTGCAAATGAATTTGCTAGAGCGGTAGAGCTCGGACACGCTGCTGTGCTAGAAAGCAACACAGACACAGTATCAGAGCTTCGCAATCCAGAGGATCGTACTGCCACTGGCAATGCGTAAGGATTTCTAAACACTACCTATCGTCACACCAAGCCTCAAATGACGACCCTCCGATAGGGTCGTCATTTTATTTTCTCTCGTACTTTACCGGGCGTAGCTATGGTTTGTCATATTAGGCGATTTTCTCTTCTGCCCACCACCACACCGGCCCTTGCGGGGTGTCGCGCACGGCAATGTGCTGCGTGGCGAGCTCGGCACGCAGGCGGTCGGCTGTGGGCCAGTCACGCGCTTCGCGAGCACGCTGGCGCTGGAGGATGAGCTGCTTTGCCTCATCGGTAATATCCGGCGTCGACTCACAGAGGTCGAGGCCAAGTAGCTGATCAATCGCCGCTAGCAACTCCTCCAATCCACGATGGTACACTGCTGCCAGTGGCCGCGCTAGCACCCGGTCGAACGCTTCGTCGATAAGCCGCAGCGCTTCGGGGGTATTCAGGTCATTGGCGAGCGCTTCGCGCACTGCCCCACTTGCTGCCAGGAGCGACACATGGCCCGATTGCTCGTCACTCTTGCGTTGGTCATCATCCAGGCTCTCATACGTCTGGTGGCGCAGGCACGCCACCTCATACCACTTGCGTAGGCGGTTGCGCGCCGCACTGAGGTTTTCCCAGCTAAAGTTCCCCTCGTGCGAGTAGTGGCTCTGCAAGACGAACAGCTTATACTCCATGGGAGTGTAGCCCCGCTCGGCAAGGTCGGCCAAGGTGTAACCATTGCCCAGGCTCTTGCTGATCTTCGTGCCATTAACCTTGAGGTGGTTGCAGTGCAGCCAATAGTGAGCGAAGGGTTGGCCCGTCGCAGCCTCGCTCTGAGTGATCTCGTTGCTGTGGTGCACAGGAATATGATCAATCCCACCAGTGTGGATGTCGAGCGTCGCGCCAAGAAAGTGCATTGCAATCGCCGAGCATTCCAAGTGCCACCCCGGGAAGCCCATCACTGGCGCGCCATCTGTTGGTGGCTGGTCAAGCAGCTCTGGTGGCGTGGGCCACTCCATGTCGCGCTTGACGCCAGTTGGCGAGAACTTCCACAGGGCAAAGTCGCTTGCGTGGCGCTTCTCGCTATTGGGACCAATTCGTGCCCCCGCCCGCAAGGCTCGCAGATCGAGCCGGGCAAAGTCTGCATAGGCCGGGAATGTACTGGTATCAAAATAAATCCCATCACTCGTCTGGTAGGTGTGCCCCTTACGCTTGAGCGTAATGGCAAGCTGGATTTGCTCATCAATATAGTCGGTGGCACGGGCCAGCTGACTCGGCGGGGTTAAGTGCAGCGCATTCATCCCGTGGATGAAGTCATCAGCGTAGAATTTAGCAATCTGCCAGGCGGTCTTGCCCTCGCGGCGCGCACCCTTCTCAAGCTTGTCTTCGCCTTCATCGGCATCGCTCGTTAGGTGACCGACATCGGTGATATTCATCACACGCTCCACCTCGTAGCCCTCCGCCTGAAGCATGCGCACCAGGATATCCCAGTAGATATATGCCGCCCAGTTGCCAACATGTAAATAGCTATACACCGTTGGCCCACAGGTGTAGAGCGACACCTTGCCAGGCTGGAGCGGCACAAAAGTATCGAGGTGACGGGTCAGTGTATTAGCAAACTTAATCGCCATGGGCTGCCTCGCTCTCATCATACTCAACGAAGGCTCGGCTGGCCGCCTCGACGATCTCGCGCATCGCCAGCTGGTAATCCTCATACATCCGCCAACCCGCTGCATAGGCATGGCCACCACCACCAAAGTAACCAGCAATCATTGCCGCCACTGGCGCATTGCTGCGGATCTTGCCGGTTAGCTTGCCATCGGGGTAGGTCTTGATAGCAATCGCCACATCCACTCCTTCCACCAGGCGCATCTCGTCTAGCACAAGCATACTGGGGTTATATTGGTCGCTATATTCCTGGATTTCCTCCCACGGGATGTGGATAAGTGCCAAGCGGCCATCTAGCACATACTCGATCCGCTCGATCAAGCGCCCTTTGTAGCTAAGGATCTCTGGCGCTTTTTTCATAAAGTCGCGGCGGCGCACCTCAATGGCGGCATTGCTTGCGCCCAGCCGGGTCAGCTCTGCGACGGTCTGGATGGAGTCGGCTGTGGTGTTTTGCGTCGTGAGGCCGAGGCTGTCGCTCATGATTGCGATGAGGAGATTCTCTGCCGCTTGTGGGTTGATCGCCCATTGGGCGTGCTGCGCAAGGTTGTAGATGAGCTCACCAGTCGCCACCACATCTTGATTGATAAGTGTATGGTCAAAGCTCAGGGTACTCTCCGTCGCGTGGTGGTCTAGCACGAGCACTGAGTGCGTCGTGAGGAAGGCGCGAGCACTCGGTGCGTCGAGCACTTTACTCAGCAAGACATCTGCACTGGTATCAACAATAATCGCCAGCTCGGCGCTGGTATCAAACTCATCTGTAATGCGATCCCAGCCGCGGATATACCGCAAATACTTGGGCACTGCCACCGGGCAATAGAGCGTCACCTGCTTGCCCGTATCGCCCAGAATTTCCTCCAGCGCGAGGCTGCTGCCGACACTGTCGCCATCGGGATTTTCAGCTTGGATAATAATAATTTTGTCTGCGCGTTGGATCGCGCGTATCGCTTCGTCAAACATCCTCTTTAGTGTAGCAGAATTTGCCAGCAGGCGCGAGGTATGGTGCGGTAATTTTAGCAGTATTAGTACGGAGGATTTTATGACAGACCACGAAAATACTCAATACCAACCAAACACAAATGAGACCGATCAAGCACACAAGAATAGACTAATCACAACCCTACAGCAACTCGGTACGAAATCTCTTACGTTCGCCAAACACACAAAACATACACTCCACACTGCACAACTCATCCACCGGCACGGCTTCCCTCTCCCTTCCTATGAAAAAGAAGAATCGTCCACTCCTAGAGAAATGAATTCAGAGAAATAACCAAGCAAAATACCAGAGTCTATATCAGTACTAACGGTCTTTAGTTGCCTGCCTGCGCCTTCTCTACCAGCTTCTTGCCGCCGCGCTCAAACCAGCGTGTATAGGTGGGGCTGCTGCCGCTTACTCGCTCGCGCCACAGGTTCATGGCATCGCGGCTGTAGCTGAGGGTCTCGATTGCTTCCAGCCCGCGGCCACGGTATAAGTTGCCCGCTGCACCCGGGCCACCATTGTAGCCAGCAGCAACGAGCTCAACGCACTCATTCTCGGATAGATTGCCGAGCGGCACACACAGCTGATCGCGCAGATGCGCCAGGTAGGCCGCGCCAAAGACGATGCTTGTTTCAGGATCAAATAAATCATAGTTCGTGCGCGCCGGCTTCACGAATTTAGCGGCAATCTCCTTGCCCGTACTATCCGTCACCTGCATCAAACCACTGGCCACACCACTGTGCGCCTTGGGGTACCCGCCAGATTCTAGCGTCATGATAATCGCCACCAGCTGCGGCGAAATATTATACTGCCGGGCCTGCTTGGTAATCTCGCCCTGCCAACGCTTAACGGTGTCTGGCATCCAGGCGGGGAGGGTGTTGTCTTGGCTCGTGAGCGCTGCATTTGCAGTATCTTGTGGTGTTTTGATAAGCTTCGCCAGCATACCGCGCTGCCACGCGAGGCACACACCACCCACCAGCACAAGCACTAGCGCTGCGCTCATAAGGCCCCAGCGATTGTTTTGAACCCAACGTGTTAGCTTTTTCGTCCATTTCTTTGATTTTGCCATTGTTTTAGTATAGCAAATAAACGCGCGTTATCTCGCCTTTTGGTATGACACACCCCGCCTCTTCTTTTCAAACCTCTGCAATTATCTGTATACCCAAAAATACTATAAGAGTGAATCTCGAAGAATATCAGCCTGCTACATCAGACTTGAGAATATGATAGTCCTGACGGCAGAGCATTGCACTCCACTAGAATATATTGGTAAGTGGAGAAGCGAACGGAGAACGCAGAGGTATTGATATTTAAGTTTCTTTTGGTTGACAACTCCCTCTTCCTCCACTATGGTATATATCATGACAAATCCTCCAGATGATACCACTGCTACCCAGCAACAAAGGCCACAGGCAAGCCAGCTCCCAATCAACCCAGTCAAGATAAAAGCGATGATCGACTACTACATTGCGGAGTATTGCGAGCAGTTACTCGATAGAGATTTGCTCGAGCAGGCGATAGCAGATGATGAATTATTCTGGCGTAGCAGTGTATGGCGGGTAATTACTAGCCTGATTCACATTATGCGATTCTCTGATTGCGATCCCTACGCTGATAATTATTTTGATAGACAGGCCATTACCGAGTGTAGACGCTTCGCAACCGATCTCCTGCGCGACCTACAGAAGATCAGCAAGGGTATTCCTGATCTTGCTGCAGAGCTCCCCAAGATTAAGCAGGATGTCTGGGAGTTTCTAGATGTCATTTTGCCAGATTCGCAGCCGACACAAGCAATGCGGTCGAGCACTCTCGAGCTCCAGCGCGATGAATCTGGCACTGTCTCGCTCCAGACCATCCCTGCCGATCTTGAGCCACATGAGCTCTTTCATCAGCAATATTGTGAGTATATTAGAATGAGCGATACACCAGATGGAGCAGCCCACTTGCAGGAGCTACGCGAATCGCTCGATGCCCGCACCGCTGCCGCCAGAGATATGCAGCGCGATGATATCAATTTGCCTTTTTATCGCCTTCTTAGTGATGCCAATACCCTCCACTTGCGCACTCGAGACGCTGATGATTTTGCTCGCATGTGCACGATTGCGAGCCTTTGCCAAGAAATGGCCTATCGGCACTTTAGATATAACCCTGCGACAACAACACCCTCGCAAGATCGAGAAGTCAGTCAATATATTTCATCAGCTCAGCAAGAACTGGGCACGATCATCGAGCTCCTTCTCAAATTCGATGATGATGGCGTAGCGAAGGCGCAGCAACTCGAACGGTATGTCATCAGCCCCTACATCAAGGCAGAAATCGATGCCGAGTATGTCATACATGGCAAAGATCCAGACGGCACACGCCGAGCCCGCGCCTCTGCTTATGTTATTGCACCCGAGGATGAAGGGTATACACTCCACGCTGTTGTTAATTCCTTGAACGACCGGCGCTTTATCTTCGATCAGCGGATTCGTGATGCTTACATTGCCATCATTACCAAGCACCCATCAGAGCGATCTTCTTCACGGTTATTTGACGACTACTATCTTGTAAAGCTCTGTGCCAAGCATGGCGAGCAAGCGGTCGCTCGGAAGGCTGCCTGGGACATGGTGAACTATTATTTCTACCAAACAGATGAGATAGAGGAAATCCATTTCTATATGCTTTTGCTCAAGGACGAGCTAGGAGAAGCTGAGCAAGTCAAACAGTGGGTTGCACAGCAATTTCGCGACAATCCAAACAGCGAGATTGCAACGCTTTATTTCGAATGCATTGGTTATGATCATGACGTATTTCGCTTTTTGCAAGAGGCCACCGCACGCGAAGCAGACTCACCGATGAAGGCACTTGCTCAACAAGTCGAGAATCTTGCTACACTCGAAAGTGCTGTCAGCGACTGTCTTTACGATTTCGTCGAGAAGCAAGAAGCCGCCGAAGAACAGCGGCGTCTCCACGCAGAATCAGCACAATAGTCGCTTCACTACACCGCGCGCCGCCCCTCGAGTGCGTGGCCGAGGGTGATTTGGTCGGCATATTCAAGGTCGACGCCAACGGGGATGCCGCGAGCCAAGCGCGTCATCCGTACCGTTAGGCCTGCCTCGGCAATGTGCCGCTGCAAGAAGAGCGCAGTCGACTCGCCCTCCACACTTGCATTGGTAGCAATGATCACCTCTTCTACTGCGTCATTAGTAATACGTTCCAGCAGTTCGGGGATATGCAATTGCTCTGGCCCTACCCCATCAATCGGTGAGATGACGCCACCCAGCACATGGTACGTCCCCTTGTAGTGGCCAGTGCGCTCCAGCGCCACGATGTCGAGTGGCTCCTCCACAACAGCAATCTGCTTACGATTGCGCTCTGGGCTGCTATAGAGCGGCGAAATATCTTGGTCAGGATCCATCAGAGCAAAGGTAACGGGGCAGGTTGCAACAGCAGTGTGAAGCTGCGTGATCGCCTGGGCAATCCCCTGGCTTGTTCGTCCATCAGCCCGCAGCAAAAAGTACGCATAGCGCTCCGCCGTGCGTGCGCCTACCCCTGGCAAGCGCCCTAGCTCATCTATCGCCCGCTGCAGAGCCTGAGGCAGAATATCTGCCATACTAGCTAGAACCCGAGGTTGCCAAGCCCACCCATCAGTGGCTGCATTTTCTTGGCAGCAATCTCTTGCGCCTTGGCCATGCCATCGCGGATTGCAATCTCGATCCAGTGCTCCAGCTGGTGGATGTTATCTAGGTCTACCTTAGTTGGGTCGATCTTCACACTCTTGATCTTCAGCTCGCCAGTGATCTGTACAATCACCGCACCATCGCCTGCCTCGACCTCCACGATCTCCTTCGCTAGTGCCTTCTGCGCCTTGCGCAAGTCATTAAGCATCTTCATTTGGTTCATGCCCATTGCCATACTTCTTCATTTCCTCCGTTTCTTGGCTGTCGTACTCGATTTATTATACATGATTTGGCAGATAGCTGGAAGGGATGCTCGATCGCTCAGCGCCTCTCATCCTCATTATTAATTGCTATCAAATGAAAAATCATCAACCACCACGCACGCTTCGAGCGTAATGAGTATGACACGCCTCACAGTCCAACACACATGATTCGACTATATCCAGCGCAACAAGCACACCATGATATCCGTCTCGAATCGATTACTCGTCCAGGCACTACACACAACTCAGCATGCGCACAAGCCAAGCTTCTACGACATAATACCCTGCTCTACCAGCCAACGGTAGTTCCAGCCATCGTTTGATTCGGTTTTGTAACTCCAGAAAAAGTGGGCGTCGGCGCTGGCAAAAGCCGTTTGCTGCGCCAGTATGTAGGCGGTGATGGTCGGTGGAGTCATGGCAATAGCGGGCGGCAAAATCGCGCTCCACTCGCCAATGATGGTTGGGCGCTGCAACGACTGGTGCGTCTGGGTAAACTCATCCACAATACTCGCGTGCTGATCATAATCCACCAGCGCCAAGTTAGCCGCCCCAAAGCACTGGTAGTGGTGGATATCCAGCCAATCACGCGGCTGCGCCCGGCGCCACCGCGGCAGCTGGTAGGCGTCACTGATAATAATACGCGTTGTGGCTGGCACAACGCGGCGCAACCGGCGAGTTGTGCGGCGCGACCACAGCCGCAGCAGCCAGTGCTGCAGCCAGTTTTTGGTAAAGGGTTCGTTGAGCAGCTCAATCCCCCAAAGCTGCGGGCTTGTACCATAGCGCTCGGCAAGCTGCATCAGAATGCGGCGGGTCGCCCGGCGGTTTTTGGCCTGGTACCAGCCGGTTTGTGGCATGCGGTTGCCACTCCCGCTGTGGTCACCCAAGTTCTGTGCACCCGGCGCCGCATGCAAATCAAGCAAGACGCGCATATGGTATTTTTTGGCCATCGCAAAGCACCAGTCCAACTGCTTGGTAGCCTCGAGGTAGCCGTCCTGGCTTTCTAGCACCCAGTAACCAACCGGCACGCGCAGCGCCTCGATACCGTGCGCATGCAGCCAGGCGAAGTCCGCTTCGGTCATAAATTCTTGCCGGTGCTTGGCAATACGCTCCGGGCCATCTGGTTGCATCATCAACTGATGCTCGTTGCTCGCGTCTGTACCCGCAAAGACCGATGGCGTCATCCAGCGCTCAAGCACCAGCCACCCACCCAAGTTAACACCGCGTAATGGTTTATGCATATGCTTTATTATAGCAAAATATAAGGCTAAACTATAATGACAAGTATGTATACACGCACCCTCACCCTACCCTCCTATAGCCAAACCCAGACGCTGCGCTTGGTAGCGCCAAGCCCGGCTTATGCGCCGATTACCACAGCGTGGATTCGCCAGCCAGAGGTGACGCAGTATTTGGGTGCGGATTTTTCGCAGATGACGGAGGAAGATGAGGTGGCGCATCTCCAAAATATGCTTGACGATGACGATCGGTATAGCTGGATGATCGAGCGTGATGGCGAAATCGTTGGCAATATTGAGCTTAACGAGATAAGAAAACTAAGCCACAAATACGGCGTCACAGCTGGGGCATTTTGTACACTGATTGGCGATCCGAAAAACTGGGGTCAAGGCCTTGGGAGCTACGCCAAGCAAGCAGCTTGCAATTGGGCGTTTTCTGAGGGTGGATTTGCAATAATTGAGGCAAAGGCATACGTACAAAATATCCGCAGCTGGAGTGCGCTGGAAGAGCTTGGCTACCGGTACGCGGGAATCGAGCAAGGTGAAGTTGCAGGCGAGGCAGTGAAATGGAGGGTGTATACACTGGCAAAGGCTGATTGGGAGAAGCTGAGTTGGGCGAAGTGGTAGTAAATGCTCCATTAAAAAATGGCTCCAACGAGCCATCATAATAAATCCATGGTGACCTCACGGGGAATCGAACCCCGGTTGCTGGGATGAGAACCCAGTGTCCTAACCGCTAGACGATGAGGCCGCTTAGTCACTATAGCAAAAAAATCGGCCCTTGTCTAGCGATAATGTTGTAAAAAAGGCTTGACATACCCTAGGCGTGATGCTACACTGATCGTGTCATGCACTTGCATGGTGGAGACAACTAACACAAACAGCACTCGATACAGCCATCGCAAGCCACGAGATGCAGGAGAACCCATACTGCATTTGTCTGGTTTGTCCGTGCTATAACTGTGCAAATTCACACTTGACACCCGTGCGAGAGGTGCCAAGCAAAGGAGGACTCCTCGGGCGTCTTACCCAGCCCAGGAGATGTGCGATTTTCACTTCCCGTGTGGGGAGTGATTTTCGTTTGGCGATGTGCCCTGGCGCGGCGTAAGACGATCGATCGGCAGGCGGAAGCCAAAGGTGCTCCCCTGCCCCTCCCGCGAATGAAAGATCAGTTCGCCATGGTGCCCCAGCACGATCTTTTTTGCCAAGAACAGCCCAATCCCTGTGCCATCGGGCCGCTGCAACTGGGCATTGTGCGCCCGAAAGAATTTCGTAAAGATCTTGCGCTGCTCGCCCTGCGGCACCCCAATGCCATGATCTTGCACCGTGCACACCACCCAGCCATCCTTGGGGTAGAGTCGCACCGTAATAACATCAGCACCCGGCGAATAGTAAATAGCATTATCGATATAATTAACGATAACTTGCCGGAGTTTATTTTCGTCGATCAACAGAGGCGGTATAACTCCATGCGATCGATAATCCACCCGCAAATGGTGGCGCTCGGCGATGAGCTGAATAGACTCAATGCTCTCTACCACCAGCGCGGCAACATCACCTGGATGGAAGTCGATTGTAAAGTTGCCAGTGCGGATGCGCGACACATTAAGGAAGTTGCCAATCAGCTGCACCATCCGCTCACTACTAGTAAAGGCCTCGGTGAGGAAGGTGCGCTGCGTGGCATTGATCTCACCAGCGTCACCCTCTAGCACCATCGATATATAGCCCTTCACACTAGTGAGCGGCGTACGCAGCTGGTGGCTCGCCATACTAACAAACTCATCCTTCGCGGCATCGAGCTCGCGCAGGCGGCGGTTAGAGGCGCGTAGTTGGCGCGTCGCGCGGTCTACCGCTTGGGTGAGCTGTTGCTGAAACTGCTGCGTGGTATTATGGCACTGCTGCGCCATCAGCGTCACTGCGCATTGCTGGGCTATCATTGCAAGAGTGGCTCGCTGCGCAGCAGTATACGTGGCTCGCTCAGCCGGCGGGCCCAGCACGATATATCCACAGTGATTACACTGCCACACCAGCCGCAACACCACAGCAATGTTGTAACGACGAAGTGCGTGGCGCTTGGGTAGCATGGCGGTCATTGTGCGCACTGTTGCTTCTTTACATAGCGGCAAGAGTGCATTAACAGAGGTAGTGCATTCATCTGGCAAGTCAATTAGCGGCGGCGCTCCATCCACCATTACCACCACTCCACACCAAGTCGGTCGGGCAACTACCCTTAGCGCTGTGCGTACCGCTGCCACCACCTCTGCAAAGTCAGTCGCACGAGCTAGCGCGCTACCCAGTGCTACCAGGGGCTCTGCTGGTATAGATATGGTACTTGATTTTGGGTGATTTTGTTCCATTTTCATGCTACACCTGCTATTATAAAGCAAATGGTTAAAATTGCCATCATCGAAGACGACCAAACCATCAGCCAAATGTACCGTATGAAGTTCGAAGCGGCTGGCTTTGCGGTGGAAGTCGCGGGCGATGGCAAAGCTGGCATCATGCTCGTGCAGCGAACTCACCCCGATATCATCTTGCTCGACCTCCAGATGCCCCACCTCAATGGCGCCGACACGCTCGAGCACATCCGCGCCTACTCATGGGGCAAGGCCATCCCTGTTATCATCCTTACCAACCTTGGCCACGAAGAAGCCCCCAAGAAGCTCCAGCACCTCGATGTTCACAGCTACATCGTCAAAGCCGAACTCACCCCCAGCCAAGTCGTCAAGCGAGTAGAGGAAGCTTTGGCGGAGCGTGGGGTGATAACGGAACAGTAACAAACTAAACTACTAGTGAAGCCACCAACACCGCTCGGCGGCCAACTCGTCAAGTTGAAAACCATCAAATCGCAAGCCTCGGAGTCGTGGCAGTAAAGGACGTATCTGTTCATCAAAAGCCGCGAGCTGTGTGCGGTAGTCTTGCAGCTGCTGTATTTGCTCCGCGTCTGTTAGCAGTCCTTTGTCGACAAACCACTCGAGTGTTGCAAGCACGTTATGTACACGATCGAACTCATCAGAGTAGCTATTGTAATGGAACCACTCGTAGTCTTCACGAAGCCATTCGACTGAATCTTGACTCATGTCCTTGGCAAGGCGAGGAAGTGCTGTTTCGGTGGCATACTCCATCGTATGACAAACAGCATCTCGGCAGAATTCTGTATTGATTGTAGGTTTCAGAATTTCGACAATGATGTCTGCGCCGTCGCGCAAGGACTGTGCATCGAAGGTGTCGGGAGCTTGGGGTGCTACATCGTCATTTAGGCGTTCAGTCCGTTCTTTATACTCCAGGCAGTACGATAGTGCATCGATATAATGTTCACGCGCCATCGGCTCACCTTCTTCGTACTCAAGTACTGAAAAGTAACTTGCTCCATAGGCTAAGGTGAACAGTCGTAGCACTTCTTGATAGACAGGGTCGTCGCACGAGTCCTTAGATTTGACGACAGTGTTTTTGAACCATTCATCGGGAACAAGTCCAGATTCACTTATCCATTTTTGATATAATATGCTTGGCATTTTTACCTCCATTGTTTTCACAGATCTTTTATTATTTTACTTAATTCTACCACATCATTTTCCTTGTGCAATTGCAAAAAACTTCAGCTCAACCAACAATAACCAGTCCGCGCATTCTTCAACGATCAACAGATTAATGACTACATTTGGCGTATGTGCTATCTTTGTGAATCATCTCACCAGTAATTCCTCATCATCCCCTATTCTCATCTCTATATACGTGACATGTATGTTACTGTTGAGTCTCTTATTCACTTTTCTACATTACATATCATATAAACCTTATGCTATCAGTCTCACAAATTGGAGGCAGTTTGGATTCTCACGTCAGTGGTGGTACAATAAGGCTAGTAAGCACCCGTAGCTCAGCGGATTAGAGTACTTGGCTTCGAACCAAGTGGTCGCAGGTTCGAATCCTGCCGGGTGTACCAACTTTGTTCTATATTACCCAGCTTGTCTGGGTTTCTTTATACAGTACTATTTGCTATTCATTTTACGGCCACACCATACAAAAAGGGGTTAGCACACTGCCAACCCTTTTTGTTACACTACTGCCACAACCGCTATTAGCGAGGATAATAAATCTTCGATGACTGCAAGGATTCTGTTGTGGTCATTGTATTATGCCACGCAACCACCCCAGCTGCCAGCAAGATCAAGAAGACAACAATCGCTACTGCCACCAAGACAAGGCCAACAATGTAGGCGATTTTAAGCCCCTGCGCCCACGTCTTGTCGCGCTCGGTCGCAACGTATGGCGTACCATTTGCATCTGCTGTGGTACTCGTCAGCAAGAAAAAGTCGACGATACCCCAGACAGACAAGACAGACAGCCCCAACATCGAAACGATATTAACATACGGCACGACTGCCGTTACCGTACAGCCCACCGCAATCCAAAAGCGGATTTTGCCCAGCTCGTCGCCACGATACCAACGAGCCAAGCCGTACTGCCCCATAAACGCAGCGAGAGCGACAACCGCCAAGTAGTTGCGCGGTGAGGTATCAACCGGTGCAGGCGCAGCGGCTGGCACTACTGGTTGGCTAGCAGCTGGAGCTGCTTGCGATGCTGTCTCAGCTGGTGGTGTTGGTTGTGCTGTAGGTTGTTGGTTTGCCATTGCTATTCTCCCGATTAAACTCTCTCTCCATGGTAATGCGTTTTTGGCAAAAAGACAAGCAAGCGTATGTGGATACAACAAGAAAGCTTTTTTAATTCGCTCCACCACCTCTTGACAGAACCCCAGGCTATCCGCTATAGTAAAAGGGCTTTGCACGGGTAGTGCAAACATAACATGGGCCAGTAGCTCAGCTGGTTAGAGCACCTGCCTCTTAAGCAGGGTGTCGAGGGTTCGAGCCCCTCCTGGCCCTCCATAGTATGTAGTCCTCGGTATTGCCAGAGGACTGTTTGCTATAGAGATACCTATCACAAGTATTAACCATTATATTTACGAAAGGACTACACCTTATGCCCACTCCATCGCTCAACGGCCGCGAGCTCGCAAGCTTCATCAAGCAGCGCCAAGCCCGCCAGGTGCGCCACCTACGCCAGGCGCACGGCATTACCCCCAAGCTGCTCATCATTACCCCGCTCGATGCATCGGGGCCGATCAATGCCTACGTACGCTACAAGCAAGCCTATGCCGCCGATATCCTCGTTGAGACAGAGGTAGCGCCAACCGCCGAGGCGAATATGCCAGCTGCGATCGACCGAGCAAATAATAACCCCCACATCCATGGCATTATCGTCCAACTGCCGCTCAACGATCCGTCACAAACAGACGCCATCGTTCAGCGCATCTCTCCCGCCAAGGATGTCGATGGCTTGAGTGGCCCGCAGGCCGCCTATACGCCAGCAACGGCGCAAGCAATCGATTGGCTACTGGCGGGTTATAATATTAGCCTCGACGATAAGCAACTCGCCATCATTGGGCGAGGGCGGTTAGTAGGCGCACCACTGGAGCGGCTGTGGCGCGACCGTGGCTTGGCTGTGACGGTATGCGACCGCCAAACACCCAATACTACAGAGTTCATCGCCGCAAGCGACGTCATCATCACCGCCACTGGCCAACCCCATCTCATCACAGCGGATATGGTCAAAGCAGGTGCAGTGGTCGTCGATGCCGGCACAGCAAGCGAAGGCGGTGTCATTGTTGGCGACGTTGACCCAAGCCTGCGCGAGCGCAGCGACGTCACTCTCACCCCAGAAAAAGGCGGCGTGGGCCCTCTCACCATCGCTGTGATGATCGACCACGTTATCCAAGCAGCACAGGCAACAGTCAAGTCTAGTAAGAATTAGCCGTTACTTAACCTCTGTAACTCAGCAGAATTTATATCATTGCTCTCTCATGTTGCTGTTATCGGCGCACAGTCCTAACGCTGAGCTCTAAGGATCGGTGCTACTCTAGGAAATGTTCCTTATAGCATCTCAAATCTATAGACACGATTGGTATATTTCATCACGATATATTACAGACATCGTATCCTATCGTCTTGTTATTCAGATTCAGGCTGGATCACCTTGCAGATATATATCATGGGTGATATATTATACCTATGGATATTCGTACTGACGTTTCACTCAAACCATATTTGACGATGCAGCTTGGCGGCAACACCCATACTATGGTCGACCTCTATACCAACGATGACGTCGTGGCGGTGTGTACGATGGCCCGCCAGCAGCAGGCTGAGCTCTTCGTCCTTGGTGGCGGGAGCAACACTCTGGCTCAAGACAGCGGCTTTGCTGGCATCGTGGCGCGCAACCGCATCCCAGGCTTCTCGGTCGTTGCTGAGGATGATGAATCAACGACAATTACCGTTGGTGCCGGAGAGATTCTTGATGATGTCGTAGCAAAAACAGTGGCCAGTGGCCTGAGTGGCATTGAAGCACTATCGGCCATCCCAGGCACAGCAGGCGCTGCGCCAGTACAGAACGTTGGTGCGTATGGGCAGGAAATTGCCGACACACTTGTCTCGCTCGAGGCATATGATCGCAAGCAAGAGCGGTTTGTGTCGCTCAGCGCTGCCGACTGCGAGTTCTCGTACCGGCACAGCATCTTCCGCGGCCGTGAGATGGGGCGATATATCATCACAAGTATAACGCTCCGCCTACGCAAGGGCTTGCCACAGCCACCCTTCTACCAAGCCGTTCAGGATTATCTCACCACCCACGCCATTGCAGCACCTACTCCGCAAGACATCCGCCAGGCCGTTATGACGATCCGCGCTGGTAAGCTGCCCGACCCTGCCAAGCTCCCCAATACTGGCTCGTTCTTCAAAAACGCGATTATTTCCAGCGAGGCATTTGCTCAGCTCCAGCAGCACTACCCCACAGTACCGCACTATGCGCTGCCCGAGGGGCGCGTTAAGGTGCCATCAGGCTGGCTCATCGAGCAAGCGGGGCTCAAAGGTAGCGTTCTCCACGGCATGAAGGTACACGATAAGAATGCAGTCGTGCTCATCAATCAATCGGCTACCAGCTACCACGATCTTGCTGCCGCTCGCGAGGAGATTATTCGCACGGTAGAGGAAAAATTCGGCATCACCATTGTGCAAGAACCGCTCGAGATGCCAGCGGCGTGATGAGTCAAATAATGTGTAACATCTGCACATAATCTTATCTTTTTGCCCCTGTTAATCAATAGTTTTTGTGATATAGATGTAGTCAAGCAGGCAAGGTAGAGATACTTATTTTTGAGTATCTTTATTTATCGTTCTCATATTAACCAAAGCACTCCTTGATATAAGGACGATGATTGACATTGCACCTGCATAACGAAAGAGTGTTAAAGAGTCTTGAATACCGTTCCTTTAGACACCCCTTTCTTATCCTTTCGTCGATAAATCATGGGTGCAATTGGGGCAAAGTAGGCCGCGATTCAGCTCAATTCACCTTCTCACCTCTTGCACTTTTACCCCAAAACCCTTATGCTAATTGCATGAGGGTACGACGCGGGTATACAATCGTGGAAATTATTATTGTGCTGGCAATCATGCTGGTGCTGCTAGTGCTGGGCGTGGTGACGCTCAATAATGCGCAGCGCTCCTCGCGTGATACCGCCCGCACCACCACTGTAGAGACGGTGGCGCGCAGCCTTGAATCCTTCTACAACGGTGATGCAACTGGTATGTCGGGCGAGCAAGGCCACCGCTACCCGTCGGCCGAGCAGTTTTTGACCTCGCTTAATGGCACGGCAATTCGCCATATCCTCCCTGGACTATCTGAGGATAGCTACCAGTACCCATCACGTAGCGGCCAGCAAGCGCTCTTTGTCCAGTCGCCAAGCAATGGTATTAGCAAAGATAGTGCCACAGTCGATCGCTTCGTCTACGAGCCACGCGCCCGCGATGGCTCGCTCTGCGTCACCACCAGTCAAGAGTGTAGCCGTTTCTTACTCTACTACCGGCTAGAGCGCGCACCAACAGTAACGATAACCATCACGAGCAACCACCAATGAAGCATAGTCCAGATGCTGGCTTTACCCTAGTAGAGATGTTGGTGACGATGGTGCTGGGCGTGCTGTTCGTTGGGATGCTCTACCAGCTATACATTGTGACGATCCAAAGCGCAACGGAGGCCAATCGCGATGCTAAGGCAAGCATTGTGGGGTATGAGCTGCTCCGCCGCGAAGTTGGCGATGGCACACCAACGCCGTGCACAAACCGCGCGGCTAATCGCAATCTCACGACTGACCACTCACTCGATACCGATGGCTTACCTCAGCCTGTTAGTGCTACTATTATTGTTGATTGCCCCTATAGCACTACCGCGCCACAGATAAGCCGTGTATCGGTAACGGTACGCTACGGGCAAGGCTCTAGCCAATCGGAGGTTCGCCATGCGATTCTCAGCAGCCACTAATATCCGCGAGCGGATGCAGCAGCTCATCCGCCGCATCTACCCTGCGCGACACCAACAGCGTGGCTTTACTGTGGTGGAAATGCTGGTGGTGATCCCTATTATTGTCGTGGTGGTTGGCGTATTGGTTGCTGCCCTGGTAGGGTTGCTGAGCTCTATCGTCATCTCCAACCAGCGTGGTGCACTGACGTATAGTATGGAAGATGCGCTTGACCAAATCGAGCAAGACGTCCGCCTAGCGACAAAAGTCGAGAGCAAGGCCGTCGCAGCCAACTGGGCGCAGCACTTCGCGGGCGATAACGTCTTGATCCTTACCCAATATGCCACCGACCGCAACCCCTCCGACACCCAGCGCGAGCTCATCTACCTCAACAGCCAAGCCAACCCCTGCCGCACTCAAGCTGACCTAGCCGCCAAGCTCTACCGCACAAATAACCCACTTACCGTCAAGGTTGTCTACTTTGTGCAAGGTACCACCCTTTGGCGGCGGACTATTGTGCCAAGCCAATACGAATTCAATACTACCAACCCCAGCAACAACACGATGTGCGGCCAGCCTTGGCAGCAGAGCACTTGCAACTACACTGGTGGCCCCTGCAAAGCGCTCGATACACGCGTGGCGAATAATGTATCAAGTGTTCGCTTTGGCTATGCAACGGGTTTTAAT
The DNA here is from genome assembly GCA_938030095.1 of uncultured Candidatus Saccharibacteria bacterium. GTDB lineage: Bacteria > Patescibacteriota > Saccharimonadia > Saccharimonadales > Saccharimonadaceae > Saccharimonas. Next base: position 156,316 of record CALHGK010000005.1, on the reverse strand, counting down.
CAAGCGGCCAGCACTACGCCGAATGATAGCACCACCGTCGTCTCTGCCACAGTGGATATTGCCGCCCTCAGCACTGGCCAGACCATTCACGCCCGGGGGTCAATGCAGGCTCAGCGAATTAATAATTAGCTGAATCAAGAAAACAATAGGCAGTGTGTAACTTAGGTATTCTAGCTGTCCTGGCGCGCCATTATACACAATTTAGCCTATACTAGCGCGCACGCTATCTCTGAAAAAATATTCTCATATATCTGTGCTCAAAAAGCTTGTGTTTAATGAATGTTCGTAGTATGATCGTAATATAATCAGTAACAAGGAGGGGTAACTCTGTATGACAACAAAAACTCAACGTAACCTGCGCGGTTTCACAATTGTCGAGCTTCTCATCGTGATTGTGATCATCGCCATCCTGGCGGCTATTACCATCGTCGCGTACAACGGTATCCAGCAACGCGCTCGCGACTCAGCAGCCGCTGGCGCTGCATCGCAGCTCTCGACCAAGGTAGAGGCATGGAACAGCCAGAAGGGTGAATACCCAACAGCCGCACAGGTTAGCGGTAACCTTGTCGATGAGAAGGTGACTGAGGCCAAGATCGATCCAGACCTCAAGAAGAAGATCATCACATCTGGTACACCAAACAACGACACTCCTGTCTTGTATACCCAGTGTGGTAGCGGTAAGGGTGCGAAAATCACCTACAAGAAGGGCGACAAAACCGAGGATATCGTCCGAGGCAGCTGCTAAACTTATCCTCCCAATCAACAAAAACACCCGCTCTCTGGCGGGTGTTTTAGATATGCGAATGTATTACTACTGCGCCTAGCGAGACACAATTATCAATGACAGCGACAAACCTCTGACTTTTTGTCTATTCCGTCGGCACTGGGAAATCCGCCAAGAAGTGTGCAACATCAGTGCGGAGCTTAGCTAGCTCTACCTCATTATCGCGGTGGTCGATGGCTTGCTGCATCCACTCAGCAATCTGCGGCATATGCTGCGGCTCTAGGCCGCGCGTTGTTGCCGCTGGCGTACCGAGGCGAATGCCACTAGGGCGAAATGGCGGCAGTGGGTCATCAGGGATGGCATTGGCGTTGAGCGTCAGGCCGATCTTATCCATCGCAATCTCCGCCGTCTTGCCATCAATCCCAAAGCTCGCGTGGACATCAGCCAAGATAAGGTGGTTGCTTGTGCCACCCGTCACGAGCACAAAGCCGCGCTGCTGCAACTCCTGTGCCAAAGCAGCGGCATTAGCCACCACCTGTTGAGCATAGGCACGAAAGGCTGGCTGGAGCGCCTCGCCAAAGGCCACTGCCTTGGCAGCAATCGTATGCATATGTGGCCCACCTTGGATACCAGGAAAGACCGCCCGATCAATCAGCGTCGGAATATTCTCGAGTGTTTTGGCTGGACGCTTGAGTGGGTTGCTCACCACTCCCTTACTAACGATCAGCCCACCACGCGGCCCACGCAGCGTCTTGTGCGTCGTTGTCGTCATAACATGAAAGCCATAATCGAGGGGATTCTCCGCTACCCCACCAGCAATCAACCCCGCGACATGCGCCATATCGGCCATGAGCAAAGCACCAACCTCGTGGCCAATCGCCGCAAAGCGTGCAAAATCCAGCTGGCGCGGATAGGCACTAAAGCCCGCCAGGATGATCTTCGGCTGATGTTCTTGCGCCATCCGATGTAGCTCATCGTAGTCAATCTCACCCGTCGCTACATCCTTCATCTTGTAGCGGACGAAATTATACTCACGAGCACTATGTGTCACAGGCGCACCATGCGTCAGGTGGCCACCATGACCCAGATCCATCGCGAGGATGGTATCGCCTGGCTCGCACCATGCAAAATACACTGCTTCATTAGCCTGAGCACCACTGTGCGGCTGGACATTAGCGTGGTCAGCCCGGAAAAGTTGCTTGGCACGGTCAATCGCCAGCTGCTCCACTTGGTCGGTATACTGTTGCCCACCATAATAGCGCCGACCTGGGTATCCCTCGCTATATTTATTAGTAAAGACACTCCCAAGCGCCCGTAGTACATCACCAGAGACATAATTCTCACTAGGGATGAGTTCCAAGCCTTCGCGTTGGCGCTGCTGCTCGTGGGCGATGAGGGTAGCGATAGTTGTTTCGTGCATGGGTAATACTCCTTGTTTGTTGGTTATATCATGGGGTTCGCTATGCACTTTTCATCAGATCATATGTGTAGTATAGCACAGCCACCCAATGTGAGGACTAGACTCTTGCTCGTACAGTACATCGTCTTGCGCACAACTAGATGAAATAACAGAAAGGGCTGATAGAGTTATTAATGAAGCTTCGCAGTCTAACCTCCACATTTCTTTTCGCAGCACGAGACGCTTGTGTTTGACAATATATCACCGATGATATATCGTACAAGCATGGGAACAGCAAAATATCTCCGCAATATCGGAACACTCATCCAAGAAACCCGCCAAGCGCGCGGTATGACGCAAGCCGAGCTCGCTGCAGCACTTGGCACGAGCCAGTCGGCCATCAACCGCATCGAAAAGGGTGGCCAAAACATCAGCCTAGAAATGATTGCTCGCATTGGCGAGGTGCTGAGCAGCGAGATTGTCCGCATCAACAAAGCTGGCAAAACAAACTTCGTCATCAATGGTGGTGGCTCACTCCATGGCGAGATTGAGGTGAAGACAAGCAAAAATGCTGCTGTCGCTCTACTCTGCGCCAGCCTCCTTAACAAAGGCAAGACGACGCTCCGCCGAGTAGCACGGATCGAGGAAGTTAATCGCATCATCGAGGTGCTCGAAAGTATTGGCGTGCGTTGCCGCTGGCTTGAACACAACGACCTCGAGATCACCCCACCACGTACCCTCCATCTAGACGAGATGGATATCGCTGCAGCCAAGCACACCCGCAGCATCATCATGTTCCTAGGGCCATTGCTGCATCAATATGAGTCATTCCAAATCCCATTCGCGGGTGGGTGCAACCTTGGCACACGGACGGTCGGGCCACACATGGCGGGCCTCGCACCCTTTGGCCTGACTGTCGAGGCAACGACCGATTACTACCAAGCAACAGCCAACCCGCATATGGTCGAGCACGCCATCGTCCTTACCGAGCGCGGCGACACCGTCACTGAGAATGTTATCATGGCGGCAGCGCTCCACCCAGGCGTCGTGACAATTCGCAACGCCAGCCCCAACTACATGGTGCAAGACCTGTGTTTCTTCTTGCAAAAGCTTGGGGTGCAGATCGATGGCATCGGCACAACGACCCTCACTATCCATGGCGTCAGCGAGATCAACCAAACAGTCGAATATTGTCCGAGCGAAGACCCTATCGAGGCAATGAGCTTTATCGCAGCGGGCGTAGTGACGGACTCTGCTATTACCATCCGCCGGGCACCAATCGAATTCCTCGAGCTCGAGCTAGCAGTGCTGCGCGGTATGGGCTTACAATATGAGCTCTCCAGCGAGTACCCAGCGCGCAATGGCCAGACTCGCCTGGTCGATATTAGCCTGCACAAATCGACTCTCACCGCTCCACAAGACAAGCTCCACAGTATGCCCTTCCCAGGCATCAATATGGATAATCTCCCCTTCCTTGGTCTCATCGCCACGGTAGCAACGGGCCGCACTCTAGTGCACGACTGGAGCTACGATAACCGCGCCATTTACTTCACCGACCTCACTCGCCTTGGTGCACAAGTAGAGATGGTCGATCCACACCGCGTTTACATCAGTGGCCCTACCCGCTGGAAGCCTGCCGATGTCGTCGCACCACCAGCCTTGCGCCCCAGCGTCGTCGTAATGCTAGCGATGCTCGCAGCCCCTGGGCGCTCCATCCTGCGTGATGTGTACAATATCAACCGAGGCTACGAAGACTTCGCCAACCGGCTCAACACCCTCGGGGCGGACATCGAGACAACATGGGAGTATTAACCACTTCTTAGCCTATTTCGCTACACCAAGAGAATCTCTCATAACGAGAGGTTCTCTTGTTTTATGCGCCTATTTGTTTTGCATAGAATAGAGCTTGGCTTCAAAATCTCTACATTCTCAGTATCATACCCCGTTCGCCAGTGCGTCGTCTGCTGGAATGTGAATATCATCGGTTACAATAATCGATTGCCATCCCGCATAGCAGGAGAAAAATGAATATAAGCAAGCGTGCAAGAATAGACAAAGTCTGTAAGTTTCTAGTGATGGCCAGGTAGAACTACCGCTGAGTAGAATGAGATGATAGTTCCCAAACACCGGTCTCTTAGTCACCCATCAAGCCTGTGGGGGTCTTCCTTTCCGTAAGACAAAGTGGCAAGGATAGTGATCGAGCGCAAAAAGCCACTTTACGCTTCAATAACACAATTACCATTGTTACACTGGTAGCAAAATAGTATCAAGCCAAAAATAAAACCCCGGAATCATCCGGGAATTTATTTTGGGGTGGATAATGAGACTTGAACTCACGGCCTCCGGTGCCACAAACCAGCGCTCTAACCAAACTGAGCTATATCCACCAGACAATCGCACAGCAAATCTACTGCGCTGCTGACATGCTGTATTGTAGCAGAGATAGCGTGGTTTGTCTATTGCCTGCGCCCATTCATTTTCAATCTCGCAGCTTTACTGGCTTACCCCGCTCTCATATCTGAATATCACTAGGTCAATTGTTCTTTTCTCCAGGCTTCTCGCCGCTTGTATAGCGAGCCTTGCTATCTGTAATAACAGCCATCACCACACTTCGTTGAGCGGATGATCAAGAAAAATGACAAAAGGATAGGGCAAATACTGAGGTCAACTAATTTAGCGGGCTTTCTTGCGCCGCCACAGCGCCTCAACGCACATCACCAGCCATAAGCCAAGCGCAATCGCCCCAACTGCCCCGCCAAACCACACATGCCCTGCACTATAGCCATGTTGATTAACCATCCGGGTGAGCAGGCTAATCGCCACGACGTCACCAAGCAACGTAAACATATTGAGTGCAGAGAGGAGCGTTGCTTTATACGTATGCTGCAACTCGCTGAGGATCTTCGACTGCAAGACAATCGGTCGCACTCGCGTATACGCAGTAAATAACACAACAGCAATGACGGCGATAACCGGACTTGGCGTTACGCCCATCAAGATAATACACAATGCCATAATCCACGCATCCACCCAATAGAATGCCAGTGGCCGCAGACGATCAAACCAATGGACATACCAGCCCAGTAACGCTCCACCCAAGCTCCCGACCGCCGCAATTACCCCAAACCACTCCACGGCAATACCAACATGCTGGAAGAGTAGCTCGCGATATTCTAGCCCCTTATTGGACACACCAGCCAAGAAACCAGCGAAGGTGAAGAGAGCAAGATTTTTCGCAGTAATGATTGCGCGAGCAGCCTGCCGTGGCCGCTGATCCTGTGCAGTCGTGCGGCGCGGTGGATGAGCAAAACTCAGCGCCAACCACACCGTCGCAGCAAGCGACAAAAAGCCAATCAAAAACGGGAGTGTATGATGAATGCGGTACGTGAGTGGCACCACAATGATAAGCACGGTATTGCCAATTAACCCATACGTCTGGGCGCGACCCATCACCTTGGTATAGTCGCGGGCTCGCCCCAATGCCGTCAAGGAATCGTGCATAAAGGCCTCGACCGCACCAGATTGAAACGCATAGCCACCAAAGAACAAAACTGAGGCAATCAGCCCACCCCAAAAGCTCGGCCACCAGGCATACAACAGAGGTGACGCCACGGCAATGCTCGCACCAAGGATAATCGCTCGCCGGTTGCCAAACTTATCGGCCACATAACCCGCTGGCATCTGCAGCGCTGCCTGGATAATAGACGAGATAACGACCATCAGCGCTAGCTCATCCAAGCTAACCTTACCGACATTCACCAGCTGCACCGTGATGAGAGGCAAGTAGACACGCTTGGTAAAAATCCGAAACCACGAATATTTGACAATGTTGCGCTTGAGGAGGTCGTGGTTGGTCACATCTTGCATAAATCTCGCTGTACTATAGCACAGCCTCGCGCAGCATGTAAATGTATTTTGTATGTAATAAAAACAACCCCATCGAGACGGGGTATAACGATAAAATGGCGCCCCGAGTAGGATTCGAACCTACGGCCTTAGGCTTAGAAGTCCTCTGCTCTATCCAGCTGAGCTATCGGGGCATGGGTTTATTATAGCAGGTTTCTTGGCAGGTGTGGTATGATAAACGAAGCATGAAACACACGAACGAAAATTATCGATACTTTAGCGTCATTCTCGCAGTCTATGTTGCAGCGCTACTCATCTCCAATATTGCCGCTACCAAACTAGTGGCACTCGGCCCACTTATCCTTGATGGTGGGGCAGTACTCTTCCCGCTCGTATATATCTTTGATGATGTGATGACAGAGGTCTATGGCTATCGCCGGGCACGCCGCGCTATTTGGACAGCCTTTGGGGTCATGCTGTTGGCGATCGGCTGCTTCACGCTGGTGCGCTATCTACCTGCCGCGGCAGAGTACCACGACCAGGCTGCCTACGAGGCAGTGCTGGGCTTCTTCCCACAGATCGTCGTGGCAAGCTTGCTTGCCTTCCTGACGGGGAGCTTTCTCAACTCATATATCGTTGCTAAGCTCAAGATTGCCATGAAGGGTCGGCAACTATGGCTGCGTTTGCTTGGATCGACAGTGGTAGGGAGTTTGTTTGACACCGTTATATTCTGTGTCGTTGCTTTTGGCGGGCAGCTCACGGGGGGGGCATTGCTCAACTATATCGCCGTTGGGCTTGGCTTCAAGCTTGCCGTTGAGGTCGTCTGCTTGCCACTTACCTACCGCATCATTGCCATACTCAAGCGGCGCGAATCCGTCGATACCTACGACACCACCACTAACTTCACACCATTTCGTTTGCGTGTCTAGCGAGCGAGTTGCTCACTGCAATAGATTTGCATCTCTCTCAGAATATGAAGAACGCAGTACTTTCATCCTGGTAGAACAGAAAATTGCCCGTAGTGATTATTGCAGTATTATCATTGAAGAGCCTAGTGTTTTAGGGAAATACTAAGACCCTTTTAGCATTTTTAAAGAGACGGTGGCGAGAGAAAAGGGCCGATGATGGGCAGGGGGTTACTATGCAAACTCTCATCCCCAGTTGTTATGTGAATGCATACTATAACCTATGAGCTCATCAATCGCTACTGGTGATAATACTGCGCCAAAAAATGATCCCGAAAGGCGTAGAATGTGCCATCCTCGAGGCTGTGGCGGATGTCGTCGACAAGCTTGATAATAAAGCGCTCGTTATGGATCGATAGCAACGTCCCCGCCAGGCTCTCCTTAGCCCGGAGCAAGTGGCAGATATAGGCCGCAGTGTAGTGCTGGCAGGTGTAGCAATCGCACTCCGCCATAATAGGTGCAAACATTTCGCGATATTTCGTCCCACGCATATTCACCCGCCCATGCGGTGTGTAAGCCGCACCATTGCGCGCTACGCGGGTTGGGCTTACGCAATCGAAGGTATCAATACCCTGCTCGATCGCCGCAAAGATGTCATCTGGCTCCGAAATACCAAGCAAATGTCGTGGGCGGTTCTCGGGCAAAATCTCGTTTACCCACTGGATAGTCTGGGTCATCGTCTCTTTCTCTAGTGCCCCGCCAATACCATAGCCATCGAAGTCCATCGCGCCAAGGCGTGCTGCAGTTTGCTTGCGCAGGTCCTCATAATTCGCCCCCTGCAAAACGCCAAAGAGCGCTTGATACGGCTTATCTGGCCGAGCAGCCCGCAGGCGCTTGACCTCTGCCAGGCTGCGCTCTGCCCACGCATGGGTACGCGCCAATGCCTCCACTTGGTATTCATATGGGTCGATCAGCGACGTCAGCTCATCAAAGGCAAAGGTAATATCTGCCCCAATCCCTGCCTGGATTTGCATCGACAGCTCTGGCGTAAACTTATGCAGTGAACCATCGAGGTGCGACTTAAACATCACACCGTTATCATCTACCCAGGCGTGCCGGCTCGACTTCTTAGCAATCGCAATCTCTTCATCCACATCAGTGCTCATCGCTAATACCTTCTTAAAGCCCGAGCCTAGGCTCAGCACCTGAAAGCCACCACTGTCGGTAAAAGTTGGACCACTCCAGTGCATAAACTTACCCAAGTATCCGGCCTTCTCTATCAGCTCATGCCCTGGCTGCAGATAGAGGTGATAGGCATTAGCCAAGACGGCCTGTGCGCCCACGCTAGCTACCATCTCGGGCACCATTGCTTTCACATTTGCTTTTGTGCCCACCACAATGAAGGCTGGCGTCTTGATATCACCATGTGGGGTGTGAATCACACCTGTCCGTGCCAACGTCTGCGGCATGCGGTGAGTAATGGTAAATGAGAATGGTGCTGACATAGTGCAGTTGTATCCTTATACCCCTCGGGGTATTTTACATTGAAATAATCATGCTTCGTGAGAGGAGAAAACTCCCTCTCGCAAAAATCTCTCTCTATTGTATCACAAGGGCTCAGCGGTATGATGCGCGTTCCCTCCCCTTCCATCACTCTAATACATAGAGTATACGCATCTGCTGCGGTCACCGCTCTGCCGCCATCTTAAGAAACCACTACTTTGAGAAAATGGAGGACTTTATGGGTGACATAAACAGAAACATCTCCAAAAATACTTACTATAATACCAGAACAATACACTCATTGCTTTTCCAGGTAGAATAGTGAGCAAAAATATAGCCTATCTGGCAGAGAAAGTGAAGACTTTTGGGTTCACGTTACGCAGCACGCCGTGCAGGCTGAGCGTGCGCTTGTTGCAGTGCCACCACAACATCGCTCTCCGCACGCTCTTGGCCTGCTGGATGCGGCGCTAAGCCTGTCTTAGCCTGCAACCATTCACTGGCAGACCGCGGCATAAGCTTTTGTACAAGGTCGGTCGCCACCATACCGAGCGTTGCAGCAACTACTTTGGCATCCTTCTTTAGTGAGGCTGTGTCAGCATACAGAACGTCCTGTTCCATTATATGGATGATATGAGTTATGTCCAGTTTGTAGCCAGCCTCATGCTGCTCTTTGCTATAGGGTGCCATAATGCCTGGGCGTGTCGTCTTGCGCGCCTCAATCCACTGCCGCTTAAGACCTTCAGGGATATCCGGGTTAGCAAGGATGTCATCATACACTTCGCCTGTGGCTAGTGGCCTTGGCCCTACTATTGCCATCTTGCCACGCAATACTTGCAGTAGTTGGGGTGCTTCGTCCACATGCGCCTTGCGCACGAGTTTACCAATTGGCCCTGCGCTACTATGGTTATAGCCATTCGCCGAGGCAGTGTTGCGCACTGCACCACGGAGTGTCCGTAGCTTTGGTACCTTAACGAGGTTATCAAGATCACTACCATAGCGCTCCTGCACGAAGAGCGTTGGGCCATCGCCAAGCTCCTTATGCATTGCCGCAGCAGCAACGAGAGCGGCAGAACCCATACCAATCAGCAAAGGAATCGCTACTACTCGATCAAGCCAGCGCTTCTCAGGACTTTTGTTATAGTCTTCACCGTATTTTGTTCTTGTTTTTTGCGACATCCGTTCGATGGTAGCATAATGTTGCATATATGTCAACAGTATCGTGCCTAATCCTTCCTTTTTCACTTGATTTAGTGTAATTGTTATAAAGTATTGCACCCTTTAGGGCCACGCCAAACCAAAGAAGAGGCTACGACCTCTCTTCATCCAGTCTGATTCGCTGCTCTCAACAAAAACATCGCTCCGTTTGCGAAGTAATGCTCATTTTCTTGCATCTGTGGTGGCAATATACGCCAAAGCTCGAACCTATTTCGAACGTAAAAGCTGAACCCGTGCAGGCTCAGCCCTCGACCCAAAGCTAGCCTTATAAACCGTATTTCACAGAAAGCTCTAGATCAAATAGTTTCAACATTCCGCCTATAAGCTTTGCTAAGTTCACTTACTAGAGCTTCATCCAGTAGCTCACCAGATAGCTCCATAAAATATACAAACTTATCACGGAGTCGCTTTTGCATATCAGTCGAAGCCAAGTGATAGTAGTAACTATTCTGAATGAGGTCTGCTGCGCGGATTGATAGGGCCTCGCTACCAAGCTCAGCCGTGCGAGCAAAAGACTGCATGATGTCTTGAGTATCTGAAACTGTGAGAGCATCGACATACACTGCAACCTGATGTCCAAAGCTTTGCTCGACATCGTCGATAGTAATATCTGTATCTTCAACAACATCATGAAGAACCGCAGCAATCACGACATCTTGCGGGAAACCTCTCTCCCAGAGCATCTCTGCAACTTGAATCGAATGAAGCAATACTGGTTTGGTGTTATGTCCAGAGTCTTGCAAAGCATTCGACAGGAAGAATAAGGCTCGCTCTATATCGTGCTTATCATATTCAAATTCTGCGATATGCGCCTTTTCCATCTTGTTTTACTCCTTGTTGCCAATAGGATTGGCTAATTTTCTATCAACTTGCAGCTCAACTATCTCTTCATTCCCAATCTTGTCATCTAACATCGCCTGTAATTCCCTACCATAATAGCTCGCGAGAATTACAGTGATCGGACCCGAGTGCGTTACGATTAATACGCATGCGTCCTTGCCGGCTTCGTATATACGATTTACCGCATTGATAACTCGTGTGGCCATTATCTCGTTTGATTCTCCATCAGGAAATCGCACTTTCATATAACCACCCTCTATATGCGGAATGGCATCGTAGGGCAACCCCTCGTATTTTCCAAAACTAATTTCTCGTAGATCCTTGTCAGAAGTAGCCTTCTGTAGACCAAGTGTGTCCGAGATGATCTGCGCAGTCTGCACAGACCTTCCAAGATCAGATGTGTAGACACGATCAATTTTCTGAGATAGCTTCTTAATTTTTAGAGCCTTACGCTCCGCCTGCCGAACGCCAAGAACAGTCAGCTTGCTATCGCGTTGACCCATGGTAATGCCGCAGGCATTACCATCAGCTTGGCCATGCCTAGTGATAAGAAGCTTCATGGTTCCATTGTCTCATGGCTAACGTAAATTGTTGCTGTACTTCGTCGGTAGCTTCATCTGCGTTACTATTATCCTCCAGGTATGTAACAGCCCGCATAAGATACCAAGGTAGTATAGACTCAGCAATTCGATGCGGGGCTACTTGACCAGCAGCCGAGCCTGCACAGGTTCAGCTTTTACGCTCGAAATAGGTTCGAGCTTTGGCTCCGCCAAAGTCTAGAAAAAGCCACCCTACAGGGCGACCGTTTCCAATTTTATTCCGAAATGGTGCGGGTGCGGAGAATCGAACTCCGATCCCAAGTTTGGAAAACTTGTATACTAGCCGCTGTACGACACCCGCACGCGCTATCCATTATATCACTTTTTTATGTATAATAAAGGTATGACCCGAGGACTCCATCGCTTGCGCGGATCGAGCATACACACCAATGGCGTCGCGCGCAATACCCGAACCATCGTCAATGGTGCTAAAACGTCGTCACTACGCGTCGACCAGCGCCAGCATCAATCCATCCAAGAGCGCCGCGCCAACCACTTGCGCTACCAAAGCTCGCACACTATGATGGGCTGCCGGCCGGTCGCCGCCGATAGTAGCCGTATTGATGACGAAGCACCTTATATGAACAACGAGCGTCTCCGTGGCAGTGGCGAGGGGCCACGTGACCCATCAGGATCACGACCAGGCACTGCCACCTACGCCCGCCGGCGCGACAACACCGTGCACACACCGCGCCAACCACAGCCAGCCTACAGCAAACCAGCCATGAAGCCAAACTTCCGCCCAGGGTTTATGCAATCAAACCAAGGCCAATAATCACGCGGCTTTGGCTCGCATTGCTAGAGGTTATATACTGCAAAATACTTCTAGCACTGTAAGAGTGCCACTTCTTGCTCTTAAATTTTCTCCTAAGGATGGCGAGTCTGCGCTTTCAAGCGTCCTCGAGAACCCCTTCATATCTTCGCTCTTCTTATTCTAATGCGTGGCCCATCAATAGAATAAACACTATCTCAATATCATTTCTCCGTAGAGCTAAAGCTAGTTACCCTAAGTATCGTACTCTTACCGCTTATACTCTGGCGGGATGATTTCATCTGCTGTCACAACCTCTGGTGCACCATCGGTCTGGAAGGCCTGGCGAGCTTGCTCAAGCGTGACGGTAATGGTGCTACCAGGCGCCACACTACCGCTGAGCATCTGGCGCGCCACAGTATTCTCCACCGCTTTTTGCACCACGCGGCGCATCGGGCGAGCACCAAGCCGTGGATCATAGCCACGTTCGACGAGAAAGAGCTTAGCATCATACTCTACCGCGACCGAAACCTTTTGCTGGGCGAGCGTGGCGTTGACCCCCTCGAGGATAAGGTCAAGCACTTGCACCAGCTCTTCCTTAGTAAACGGCCTGAAGAGGACGATTTCGTCAAAACGGTTGAGGAACTCAGGACGGAACTGACCACTGTTAATGAGCTCGTCGGTAAACTGCTGTTCGAATTGCTCAAGCTTATAACCATGCTCGATATATTCGCGGATGCGGTCAGCCCCAGCGTTGCTCGTAGCAATGACAATTGCATCACGGAAGCTCACCTCACGGTTCTTAATATCGCGCAGGATCCCCTCATCCAGCAGCTGCAGCAAGGTTGCTAATACCTCTGGCGCGGCCTTCTCAATTTCATCCAGCAATACCACGCTAAAGGGCTGTTTCATCACCTGGGCGGTTAAACTGGCTGGGTCATCAGCGCCATCAGCAATCAGGCGCGACACATCCTCAGGCCGGACATATTCGTTGAGGTCAATCCGGACAATCTTGCCCTCACCACCAAAGTACACGTCAGCCAGAGCCTTACTCAGCTCCGTCTTACCCACCCCTGTTGGCCCAAGGAAGAGGAAGGTGCCAATTGGCCGATTTTGGTTGCGCACACCGGCTCGTGCTCGGCGCAAGGCGTCGCTTACCACGCTGACCGCTCGCGTTTGGTTGACCATTCGCTGGTGGATGAGCGCCTCCATATTGAGCAGCCGCTCGCGATCATCTGCAGTATTTGCCACACTTATCTTTACATCCATCGTTTGCTCAATGGCTTGCTGCACCGATTGCTTCGTCACAATACCATCTTCGTGGTAGCTTGCAGCTGACTCGAGCAGCTTGATGGCCTGGCCCGGCATGGCAAGATCATGAATATAGCGCGCACTCAGCCGATACGCCTCGCGCAGCGCTTGATAGCGGTAGGCCACATGGCGCTGCCCTTCGGTAATAACGGCTTGCTCTTGCAAGACACGCAGTGTCTCGGCTTCATCTGTAGGCACGATGGAGATGCGATTGAGCGCATTGGCAAGCGATGGATTGCGCCGGCCAATCTGCAAAAATCGCTGCTCATCCATACTCAGAATAACCCTCAGGCGTCCTGCCTCAAGGATAGGCAGCAGCACATTGGTGAGATCCACCGCACCAATCCCTTCCTCGAAGAACAGTTGAGCATTATCTAGGCAAATGATGATATTCTTGGCAGTATACGCCTCACCAAGGACGCGCATGACGAGGTTCTCGAGCTCGCCCCGGCCTGGCGCCGCAGCGATGAGCGACGATGAGTCGAGAATGAACACCTGCCGAAACTTGAGGCTGCTCGGCAAATGCGCCGAGGCATCGAGGAGCCGCTCGGCAAAGGCGTGGATGATGGTCGTCTTGCCCGTGCCAGCCTGCCCCACCAGCACGGCATTCTGCCGCCCACGAGTGCCAAAGATATCGATGAGCTGATCAATCGCTTTGGTGTGCGACGCAACATCAACAGAGAACATCCCGCCGCCACGGCTAATTTGCTCGCTAATATTCTGCCCAAAGCGGCGCAGCAGCGGAATATAACCAAACGACCAATCGCGCGCCACCCCACCAGTGCGCCGCGGCTGATGAATCTGTGCCACCAATTGACGCAAGTGGTGCTGCCACTGTACAGCGCCATCGAGATCTTCGTCGTCAAGCTGGAGCTCCGCCAGGATATTCTGGTAGCCAGGTATGCTACGTACCAAAGCCACCATGAGCACACTCCCGGTGATTTGCTCGAGCTGGTTGTACTGGCGGATACGATCGGCAAATTGCCAAAACTCGGGCATAATACTCGGGTCGTCACTCACGAGATCCTGCATAAGCGCTGGGCTAAGACCGAGCCGCAATGCCATAAAGAGCCCATCATTCACCGAACGCAGCGCCCAGGCGATATCGCGCGGCGTCGGCGTAGTGGGCAATCGACCCAGGACGTCACCCGCAAGCAAACCATCAGCCGTGCCACCGCTAGTAGGCAAATGGGCAATCTCACCCTGATACCATCGATGCAATCCATACGGCACCACAGCCAGGCTCGCGACAAACCACCCCAGTGGCAGCTCCACCGCCAGTAAGGCTCCCGCCCCTGCCACAAGAAGCACAAATGGTGCCCACCACCAGTGATCGAAGCGGCCCATCTGCACACCCAAGCGAGCCTTCTTAGCACGCAAGCTATCGTAATGAAAGTCACTTACCATGGCAGCCACCCCACTATCGCAAGCCCTGCCCCCAGCAGTGGCAACACAGGCACAAGCGCCCAAGCAATAACAAAGACAAGCCCCACTACAGCAGTTATTGCTAGTGCGACAATACCAAAAATAATCATAAAGCTCCGCACGATGCCGCCAATCGTTCGCGAGATGAGACGGTCAAAAAACGCCCGAATCTGCACGCCAATCGGCCCATCCACCGCTCCTGCCGATATCTGTCGAAACGGCGCAAACCATGTTCGCACCAAGAGATCAATTGAAAAATAGTCAAATACACTCACCAGCTTCCCCCACACCATCGTGATCCGCTGCCACCACCCAGCGCCATACCACCACGCAAAAAATCCAACCACTATCATACTATGCATTGTAGCGCACTAGCGTAATTTGTGCTATATATCGCACCATAAATAAAGGGTGATTCATGCTATAATAAACACCATGATTCATATTACAACTCTTGTGGGCAAAGGGGTGCAGCGCGCAGCTCGGTTGCGCGGTGGTGGCTCGGCATTGCCAGGCCTCGTCGTCGAGAAGCTCGATCGGCACTTTCTTGCCCGTACGCTTGATGCTCTACCCCATGGTGTAGTGGTAGTGAGTGGCACTAATGGTAAGACAACCACTACCAAGATGGTTGTAGCCCTACTGGAGAGCCAAGGCCTCCACGTCTTTACTAATCGCACGGGGAGCAACTTTACTCGTGGGGTGGCAGCAGCACTGCTTGAGGCGGTTGATACCCATGGTGTTTTGCCAGCGGATATTGCCGTGCTGGAGCTGGATGAAGCGCATGCCGTGCACTTCGTGCAGCAAGTTGCCCCACGCTATTGCTTGCTACTCAACGTCCTGCGCGACCAGCTCGATCGCTTTGGCGAGATTGACTACACGGCACAGCTGCTTCACACCATTGCCATGCGTACCACAAATGGCATTGTTCTCAATGGCGACGACCCACGGCTGACGCGGCAAGAATTTACCGCTGATCTCACAGCACCAATAAGCCGCTATGGCGTCGATCCATCACTTACCCACCTCTTCCCAAGCGACGATACCATGCGGAGCGCCCCAGGTCAGGCTACAGCCACCACCGATACTGATGTGACACTATGCCACTTATCTGACCAAGCTGCAACTTTCCGCTTCGACGACGCAGACCACCCTGTCTCACTAAAGCTCAAAGGCAGCTACAATGCCCAAAACGCTGCAGGAGCACTTACCCTCGTCCGTACTATTCTGCAAGATAAGCTCGATACACCCGCCATGCTGGCTGCTCTGGCTCAGGTCGAGCCAGCCTTTGGCCGCGGCGAAGCTCTGACCGTCAATGGCCAACCCTGCGAGCTCGTCCTCGTCAAGAACCCGAGCGGTTTCCGCCTGAGCCTGGCATCGTTTGACCCACACAAGACTGCTACAATGATTGCCATCAACGACCAGTACGCCGATGGCCGCGATATGAGTTGGCTCTGGGATGTCGACTTCGATACACTTCGGCCCACTGGCGTGGCAATGGTGAGTGGTGTGCGCGCCTACGATATGGCGCTGCGCCTCCAGTATGATGAGGTAGAAACTCGGCGCGTTGTGCCTAGCCTTAAGCAAGCTCTGGCGGAGTTTGTCCGGGCTAATCGCGGCACCCCCTTGCGCATCTACTGTACTTATACCGCCATGCTTGCCTTGCGGCGCGAATTAGCTCATTACACAGAGGTAAATACTGTATGAAAGACAACACTATCACCATCCTCCAACTCTACCCTCACGCCATGAATATCTATGGCGACTGGGGTAATACCCTCACGCTCAAGCGGCGGCTTGAATGGTACGGCTACAGCGTGCGGCTCGTTGAATACAACCCAGGCGACACCTTCCCAGCCGATGTCGATATCATCGTGGGCGGTGGCGGCCAAGACTCTGGCCAAGCTACCATCCAGGATGATTTACTCGCGATTGGCCCTACCCTGCAGCGCCTGGCTGATGATGGTGTGCCAATGCTGGTGGTGTGTGGGCTCTACCAGCTATTTGGGCGGTTTTTTAAAACCACTCAGGGAGCGATCATTCGTGGAATTGGTCTCTTTGATATCGAGACAGTCGCTGGTGAGCAGCGCCTGATTGGCAATATCGTCACTGCCAGCAGCGACTTTGGCGAGATTATTGGCTACGAAAACCACAGTGGCCTCACAACCCTTGGGCACAGTGTACCACCCCTGGGTATCGTATCGCGCGGGGCGGGCAATAATGGCACCGACCAAACCGAAGGAGCGCGCTACCGCAATGTGATCGGCACCTACCTGCATGGCTCGCTCCTACCCAAAAATCCACGCATTGCCGACTTCTTGATTGAGCAAGCAGTGGCGCGGCGCTATGGTGAATTTGCGCCCTCTGTCCTCATCGATGACACCTTTGCCACCAAGGCACGGACTGTTGCGAGCAAGCGACCACGCTAGCGTGTCGCTATGCCCCTCAGTTTTTTAGACCATAGAGTCATCAGTATTGGATATCCAGACCTCGGGTCCATATTTCCTCATCACAACATTTAGACAATCTTAAGCATACTTTTAGCAAACCTGCTATACTAGATCATTGTGACAACCCAACCAAAAGCCAGCGCGTCCTCTGTTGGGCGCATCGTTAGTCTCGACCTCATGCGCGGGTGGTTTTTGGTTATCATTATTCTCGACCATCTCACCTACTTCCCCAATGGTCTCACTTTCCTCACTGGCGACAGTCGTCTCGCTGTCTCGGCAGCCGAAGGGTTCTTCATTATATCCGGCCTTGTCTTGGGTATTGTGCGCGGTGCCAAGCTCCGCACGCAGCCCCTCATGGCAGCGACGCGCTTGCTCTGGAAGCGAGCTGGTACGCTCTACCTCACGAGCATTATCGTGACGATACTATCACTCCTGATCAGTTGGTGTTTTATCGACAATAAGGGTGTCAAGTTGCCCTTGCCACTACCCGACGGTAATTGGCTTGGCCTGGCGTGGGATATCATCACCCTGCAGCAATTCTATGGCTGGGCGGACTATCTGCGCCTGTATGCACTGTTTATTGCGGTAGCACCAGGCGCGCTCTGGCTGCTGCGGCGCGGCAAGTGGTATATCGTGCTAGGGCTGAGCCTACTGGTATGGGCACTGACGCCACGGCCAGTTAGTGAACTATACCAGCCGCTCACCTGGCAGGTGCTGTTCTTTATGGCCTTTATTTTGGGCTACCATCTGCCAGAGATTATTATACGCTGGCAATCGTGGCCGCTCGGCCGTCGGCGCATCATCAAGCGCAGTATTGCAACGCTCTTCGTCCTCACACTCTTTGCCGACGCATACGTCACCTTTGTGGCACATGGGCTGGGCGACGGCTTCCACCAAGCACTTGCCGCGGCCGATACTGCACTCGACAATCAGTTCCTCAAGCTCGACCTACCACTGCCTCGGCTTGCTCTGTCGTGGCTCTGGTTTGCTGGGTTCTTTATGCTGTTTCGGCGGTTCGAGGATCGCATCAAGCGGTGGCTGGGCTGGATTTTGCTGCCGTTTGGCCATAATTCGCTCTATGTGTATACGGTGCATGCGTTCGTTATTCTCGTTATGCATCTTTTTGTAGCACCAGATTATTATATTAGCGATTTTTATTTTACGTCGGTCGATCGCTTTTATGAAATCCCTGGTAACTTTGCTCTGTCTATGAGCGCCGTTGCCCTCATCTATCTTGCCGTCAAGACGAAGTTTTTGATGAAGATTATTCCACGCTAACAGAGGTGATAACGAGAAATATCTAACGCTATCTCCGTCATATGTCCCGTTAGATAGCCACCTTCTATTGCGTAGAGCCATAAAAAACAGAGGCTACAGAGGCCTCGGTTATCTATGGTATACCCGGCAGGGTTCGAACCTGCGACCTTTGGTTCCGGAAACCAACGCTCTATCCAGCTGAGCTACGGGTACGTATAGTGGTATTGTACC
The DNA here is from genome assembly GCA_938030095.1 of uncultured Candidatus Saccharibacteria bacterium. Classification (GTDB taxonomy): domain Bacteria; phylum Patescibacteriota; class Saccharimonadia; order Saccharimonadales; family Saccharimonadaceae; genus Saccharimonas. The sequence continues at coordinate 137,863 of CALHGK010000005.1, read as the reverse complement.
ACGGATGATTATGGCTTTGCTAGTGGATTTTTTGCCAACAAATCGGTACTATAAAAGATATGAGTAAGCAACTAGCGCGGCAACAATCTGCCGCACGGGTCAAGAAGCCCGCCTTTATTTTTGTTAATCGACTATCTCCTCTTGCCTGCAAAGTACGACGCCATTGGTTTCGTATCGTCATTGTGGTAGCACCACTGGTGGCAATGGCACTGTGCTGGTGGATTGGCAGCCAGCAGAGTGTATGGTTTGATGAGGCGTATTCGGTGTGGCTGGCCAAGCAGCCAATTGGAGAGCTCATCCGCCTCACTAGTATCGATACGCACCCGCCGCTCTACTATCTCATCCTCAAGCTCTGGGCTAGCGTGTGGGGCTATAGCGAGCCTGCCTTGCGCGCCCTTAGCATCCTCTGCTATGGCGGTGCGATGGTTATTATGGGGTGTTTTGTGCGGCGTTGGTTTGGCACGCGAGCCGCGGGGTATGCACTCCTCACCCTGATTGGCACACCGCTGCTGATGCGCTACGGCTTTGAGATACGGATGTATGCTTTGGGGTCGCTCATCGGTGTGAGCGCCACCGCTGTACTGGCACGCGCCTGGCACGATGACCACTGGCGCGACTGGATGCTCTATGCAGTGCTTGTCGCCTTCGGCATGGGGACGCTGTATTATAGCGCCCTACTCTGGCTGGCTCAGCTGCTCTGGCTCATGGTTATGACCTACCGCCGCCAAGGCTTGCAACAGTGGTGGAAGTTGCCGTGGCTTTGGGCATATGTAGTGAGCTTTATGCTGTTCTTGCCGTGGCTGCCGACCTTCTTGGGGCAAATTGGCAATGGTGCTTTGGCCGAGATTGGCCAGCCGATGAATCTGCAGAATTTGCTTGGCATCGCATCTTTCAACATGATTTATAAGCCCTCTTGGTTGCTAGGTGTTGTGTCGTCGCAACTTGTCCTTATTATTATCTGTGCCGTTGCGTGGGCGTGGCCTCGTGCCATGCGTTCGTTGCCGCATCCCGAGCTTGCTTGGCTATTGCTTGCTCATGTGGGCGTGCCTGTTGCGACACTAGTCGTCGTGTCGCTATCCGCCCCAATGTATGTCGAGCGCTATCTTGCTCATGTGGTAATTAGTGGTATCACTATTGCAAGTGTTGTCCTCTATACGGCCTGCGTAGCCCTGCATCGTTCGCCATTGCGCTGGCACAAGGCTGCGTCAACCGCTCTCTTGGCACTTCTGCCGGTGGTTATGTTTTATGGTATGGTGCAGTTATCACTGCAGGGCAACTTCAACTTCCAGCGTGATGAACGGCCCAATGTAAAGCAAATTGCCACCCAGCTCGGCACCTGCCGCGATGGGAGCGCCATCCTTGCGGCCGACCCGTACATTGCCATAGAGATGAGCTATTATCTCGAGCAAGCACAGTCACGTTGCCCCATCTATATGGCCTATGTGGGTGGCCCACTGATGGGTGGCTACGCGCCACTCGAGGGGAGCACCACCTACCGCAAGGTAGCCGACACCACTCAGCCCTTTACCGATGCCAAAAAAATTAACGTTCTCTACTATAGCAGCTCGACCGCAACCACCACCCCAACACTACCCAGCGCCTACACCCTGCGCTCCGTCACCGGCGACCCACTGGTGCTGATGCAGTTTGCCCGCGACTAGTGCTCGAGAATTATACCATCTCTACAGTGGTGGATAGTTCATAGCCTCACCTATTAATTGCAGATTACCCCGCTATCATCTACACTAGAAGGATAAGGAGGCATGTATGATCGAACAACTCAAAAGACATATTATTGGTGCGTGGTGGGTGATTATTATCATGAGCCTGTCGTTGATTATCTTTGGCGGCGTCTCGCTTGCGATGCCAGCAGTGACGCTCACTGTTTTGATGACAGTTCTCGCAATTTTGATCATCGTCTGGGGTCTATCACAGCTAGTGCGTGGGCTGCAGGTAGCAGATGGCCAAGCCAAGACATTTCTCGTGGTGGCAGGCGCGCTGCTTATTTTGCTTGGCGCGGTGATGCTTGCTAACCCTCGGGTTAGTGTGGCGACGCTCAGCTTTGTGCTTGGCTGGGTGGTAATGCTCCGCAGCCTCATCGACCTTATACTCAGCCGTATCTTTCCCGCTAAGAGCCGCACGCGAGCGCTCTGGCTCATGTCTGGTGTGATCGGCGTAATCGTTAGCTTCATTCTCTGGCTTTTCCCAGTGGGCAGTGCTCAGCTTTTCGTCCAGATCGTTGGTGGCTATGCACTGGTCAATGGTATCATCCTCCTTGTCAATGCCATCGAGCTGCGCCGCACCGTGCGCCGTCGTATGCATGGGCATCGCACAGCCAATAAGCCAATCGACCGCGGTGAGGTGATTGATCTGTAGTATATATTACACCTCAAAACTTGTGTTGTCTCCCCTCCTCAACCATTCTCAGGATCGACGTCTTACGAATACCAATCTCTCAGCATTAGCGCTGCAAGTCAGACTGCCATAGCGAAATTTTGTAAAGCAGCGAGAGAATGAGGTTAGTATAGAAAAAGGCTAAGCCTTAGGTTGCAGCATCGTAGTCCTGCCCTATTCATCGTTATCTTAGCCGGCAGAGTATACGGCTCGCGGAGAATAATTTGGTTTAGATCTTTATTGATGCTAGAATTCTACCTCTGCAACTCTGGCTCACACACTGCCGGTTGGGTTGGCTCAACGGCGCGGATCACATGACAGTAGCGCAACACGCCATCGGTCGCTCGCGACTCATTTTCGCCAGATTGCGCCTGGTAGGCATCACATCCGCCCTCTTTGGGCTCACTCTCTGAGCCCTTTATATGATAGACAAGCCCCCGGGTGGTGTGCGTCGTTGCCTCTACGCAGTATGTTGCTGATGCGACATATTTGAGCGTCGCTGTAATGTTCTCACTCTTGTGATAGTCAGCTGGTAGTGATGTAGGGTAGCCATTATAAAATGTCCGGTAGGCTGTCATTGCCGCGGCAGCAGCCCGCAGATCACTCACGAGCTCCGTCTGGGCTGCACGCTGACGCCAGGCACCATATCCTACGACCGATGCCGACACCAAAATAGCCAACACTGCCACCACGACCAGAATCTCAACCAATGTAAACCCTCGCTTATTCATGCCTTCATGATAGCATAAGCGTTATAGAGAGTACAGAGAGTCCTGCTCGTATTTTGTATACATGCGAAGCATTCACTACATGCGGCGCACTCGCTGTCTGCTCTGGGCCGCTCTATACCAAGTAGCTGATGATCTCATCTGCCACCGCAACGGCCGATGGATAGGTACTCGTGTCAATCGGGCCACCAGGCGTTAGATCGTGGCTGGCCAGCACCGCTGGGAATTGCTGCATGCTGTCCATGTCATCCTCGCCATCACGCATAAATTCTTCGAAGCTCTGAATCACCGCTGCATCGCGCCCAGCACGCCGCCTCGCCTCGGCCACTCCCTTAAAGCGCTCATAGCGGAGTTCATCTGGCGCTGTGAGCACTACTGTCCGGTAGCGATCACCCAGCCGCTCCTTGAGGCGGCAAGCACTGCGGTAGTCGCGCAGGCCATCGAGCACCACCAGCTCCACACCAGGCCGCTCAAGCAGCTCCAGTGCCCGGTCGGCCAGTAAGCTCGGTGCAGACTCCGTCATAATCTGCAGGACGCGCAAATAATCGCTCCGCTTGCGCAGCGTGATATGATGGCTCGCGGCATATTCGCGCAAGACATCGCTCGGGCGAAACAAAACAACCCCGGCACCCAGCCGCGGCATTAGCTCCCGAATTGTTGATGATTTGCCGGCGAGTTCTCGCCCAGTAATATTCACAATTTGGATGGTTCGAGTAGATCTCATACCCTCTATTGTAGCATGGCATTCGCAGCAGAAATACCTCAAAAACAGCAAATTTATGGTATTTGTTCTATTTTTGGCTTATGACCTCTGGTATACTCTCACTTATGCCTGCCGTTTTATTCGATGAGATATGATGGTTCGCCGCTATAATAAGCGCTGCATCCTCGCACTAAGAGAGTGAATGTTCTAGAAAAGTATTCATTTTTATGTAGCCAAGCTACCTCCAGAAAGAGCGTTAAGTAAGCCACCAGGCTGTAAGATATTGGCGTTTGTGTATGTGTAACAAGATATATTATTGCATTAATATCTATAATATTATGTATTATGTGATATTACCCCTGTTTTTGGGCACATTATGCAATATTGTGCGTTATTTTGCCATTTTCCTCTTCCCTTTTTGCGACCACTGTTGTATAGTGAATGGACTATGCATACACCACAGAGAACAAACAGGGGTAAAAAAGCCCTACATTCTTCATCAACGTCCAATTATGAAAAATATAGTGATGGCAAGTACCCTCACTTAATAGAGCATACATCGCATGAAGTTACTGAGCTACCATCAATCCCACGGCGCACTATACTAGGTGCACTAGGTGTTAGCTTGGCTGCTGCGCTCGTTGGGCGTCGCTATCTAGGCGGGAAGGAAAGCCCAAGCACACAAGCCGAGCATCAACCCACCCCCGAAAAGCAAGCTGCCCAACTAGTCGATGCGTATAGCGGTTACCTCAGCCAGCGCAAAGCCTACGAGGAAGGCAAAACCACAGAAGAGCCTCGGCTACCAGCCAACCTAGATGGTATTACTACTCTAGCCGTCGAGGCTGGCGACAGCATCGGTAGTGTGGTAGACCGGCACATCGCCACACTCGCCGAAGCAGATGCATTCCATACCAAGCCCGAGCAAGATGGCGTGACTAATGCTGCATCGGCCCGCGTTGCGGAGCTCTGCCTGACCGATGGCGACACCCACTACGAGCTACAGCCTGGAGACGTCGTGACACTCGCGCAATACCAGGGTTTTGTTATACCACTGACAGTCGACCCACACGAGCCAAGCTCCGGCGTGCCACAGCACACTCTCGAGCCATAACTATTTGCGCGCTACAGCAGACCAGCCAGCCAGCCTGGCTGGTTTTGCTATAAGCAAGGTGGGCTCGCTCTTTAGCATCATAAGTGGTATAATAGCGCATGCGATGCAAATGGAGCAGGTACAAGCACTGATTTTTACGATTCGCGAGGCGGATGCCACGCGGCTGGATGACCTTGCGCACGCCGAAAAGACGGTGCGCACACTTGCCGAGCTGGCTGGCCTGCACGCACTGGAGTCTGTCTCGCATCAGTTCTCACCGCAGGGCGTGAGTGTGTCGTTGCTGCTCGAGGAGTCGCACGCCACCATCCACACCTGGCCCGAGAATCGCGGAGCATACCTCAGTATTGCCACGTGCCGACCACTGAGAGAGGATACAATTGAGACTCTCCGCCAAGCCATTGCAGACGCATTTTATACCAACACTATAACGATCGAAAGCGCTATCTTATGACCAAACGCACCAAAGCTCGCCTCAAAATCAACGATGTCCTACGCGGCAAGCGAACCAACTTCCGTGCGGTGGGTTGCTTGCTGTTTAAAGAAAACAACCCCGAGACCAAGCAAACCTCTTGCTGGGAAGAATGGGAGCTGACGGGCCTCGAAAATTACGATAGCTGGGTGGAGTACGACCACGATAGCAAGGTTGTGTCGCTCTACGAGCCAGTGCGGTTTGCCCAGCGGCTTGAGCCAGAGACGCTCGCTGCGGGTAATGAGTTTAGCATCACGCTGGAGGACGGCACAGCGCAAACCATTACCGTTGCTGAGGCTGGCGAAGGCACCATTATGGCCATCCACGGCAAGAATGCCTACCAGGTCTTCGAGGGTGAACCAATGGCCTATGCCAGCCTGCACTACACCGACGCCGAGACCGGCGCTACCACCACCTACACGGTCGAAAAATACAACCGACGTGAGTATGACGTTTACCGCAAAACACCGCTCAGCGACGCGCAGCAAAAGGAACTATTTGGCCGACTTATTCGCCCGCGCAACTGGCCACTGTTTTGGCGCTGGGTGATGATCATCAGCTTTGTTGGGGCGCTGCTCTTTGCCATTTACGATGAGTTCTTTGGCCATGATGATTCACACGGTAGCAGCACCTACCACGGGCGCAGCGTCTATGGCGGCGGCAGTGGTGGCGTAGGCAAGTAACCTAGGCGCGAAAGGCACACAGACACTATGGCACATACTCGCGTCACGCCACCAGGCACCAAGCGCATCACCAGCAAGGAAAATATCGCGCTGTTTGCGGCGGCGCTCCTCGTGGCAATTGGCGGGCTTATCTACGAGCTCATCCTGGGTACGGCTGCCTCGTACCTGGTGGGCGATTCAATCCTGAGCTTTAGCCTGGCAACTGGCATCACCCTCTTTGGCATGGGGGTGGGGTCGTTGCTGGTGCGGCATATTCGCTGGCACCCAGCCACAAGCTTCGCCGTTAATGAAATCCTGCTGGGGCTGGTGGGTGGTAATTCGGTGCTACTGCTCTACAGCGCCTTTAGCTTGAGCAAGCTGCACTGGCCGGTATTTGCGCTGATTAGCCTGGTGATTGGTGTGCTGATCGGGCTAGAGATCCCGCTGCTGGTGAAGATGTTTACCCGCTACGGCCGGCCGTCTTCGGTGGAGCTGCTTAGCAAAGTGCTGGCGATCGACTACTTTGGCGCGCTGGTGGCCTCGCTGGTCTTCCCGCTCTTCTTGCTACCCAGCCTCGGCCTGATGCGCAGCACCTACTTGATCGCCACGCTTAACATCGCCGTGGCAGTGCTGATTCTGCTGCAGCTGAAGACCTCGCGCAGGCTCCTGGCCGCCAGTGTGGTAGCAACCATTCTGCTGCTGGGGCTATTCTTTGGTGCCAGCTGGCTGGAGCACCGTATTGATACCAAGGCCTACAAAGACCCGGTGATTCTGTACCAGCAGTCGGCTTACCAAAAGATCGTCCTTACCAAGTACAAGCAGGATTTGCGGTTGTATCTAAATAACAATCTGCAGTTCTCTAGCCTAGACGAAGCCCGCTACCACGAAACGCTGGCTGGTGCGGCGATGACAGCGGTCAAGCAGCCCAAAAACGTGCTGATTATGGGTGGTGGCGACGGCCTGCTGGCGCGCGAGATCCTTAAGTACCCCAGTGTGGAGCACATCACCCTGGTGGATATCGACCCAGCTATGACGCAGCTGGCACGCACGAATCCCCTGCTCGCCGAGCAAAACCAGCGCTCACTTACTAGCCCCAAAGTGCGCGTCGTCAACGAGGACGCCTTTTTATTTGCCTTCAAGACACACCAGGCGTATGATGCCATTCTGATCGACCTGGTCGACCCATCGAACGACCGCCTGGCCAAGCTCTACTCGCAGCAATTCTACCGCCAGGCCGCGCGCATCCTCAGCCCCGGTGGGGTGATGATCACTCAAGCGACGTCGTCGTACTTTTCGCCACACGCCTTCGCAATGGTGGCTAGCACCGTCGCATCCGCCCAGCCCCAGCGGCATATCACACCCTTTAGCATTAATGTGCCTTCCTTTGGCGAGTGGGGCTTTGTGCTCTCGACTAAGGACAAAGCCAGCCTACTGAGCCAGCCACTGCCGCCTGGGCTCAGCTATACCGATACCAAACTGCTCGACTACACCCTGCGCCAGCGCCCTGCTAGCCTACCACCAGCGGGCATCTCTACCCTGCTAACGCCGCGTATCATCGACGTCTATAACCGTGATATGGCGCAGTGGCGGTATTAATAAAGAACACTCCGTGTGGAGGCTTAAAGCCTAGCTCTTCCCTGGTATTAATCTCTAATCACAATTCATCATGTGCGGATATATAGTCTAGCCAAAACTAACCCGTCAGAACTGCCGCATTCCTTGCTTTACTCATCAACACCTACTAACTCTTCTATACTATTGGGATATTTTGCGTATGTTTGCTCTATAGATCGGTATATCGTATGATATATTCATGTATCATAAACGACCACGCGAACAAGCCCGTCATTATGACATCCAGTGGTACCGCCAAACCAGTGTGTTTTACCCTGAGCAACTATCATCAGAAACACCAACTGTTGGTGTTTCTGCCAATACCTGGCGCGAGTACATGAGTCTGATACGCCAAGCAGCTGCCGATCACCCTGCCGATCACCCTGCCGATCGCTTCATCAGCCCCGAACTCATGACGACGGCAGACATGGAGCTGGCTGAAATCCCAGACCAAGATGCTGTAGTAAATGATCGCCTCGCCGAGCTGGAGGAACTCTCTACCTCTATGCCCACAGCGGAGCTTGTGGTAGGCACACCAGAGTACCACCCAGATGGAATTTACAACTCACTTGTTATTATCAAAAATGGTACACGCCGCATACTTGAGCGCAAACGCACGATTTTTAGCTCAGCCGAGTGGGGGACATTCACCGCAAGCAACACATTGCAGCAGCGGTGCACCCGCACATTATCTGCTGTGTGTGCCGATCTAGTGGGTTATGGCATGCAATACCCCCAATACCCCAAACTCCCCCAAGACACTCGTGTCATCCACGCCAGCTGTTGCTGGGCGACACCGCTCGAGGAGGGAGCTCACTACGCCGCAGCACCAGATGAAAAACGCTATACCGGCGCCATGATGCACACGCTTGGCAATCTCTTTGCACGCTACCCACAGCTGCAGCAGGTCATGGTTGTCGATCGCATTCCACCCAGCGCAACCATCCCGCCGCTCAACTGCGTGGCGCGGCGGAGTACGCATAATGCTATAATAGAGCTATGACACAATACGAAGGAACCAAACTCGCCGACTTTACACCTATCGCCAAGGTCGATGCACTGCAAATCATCGACATCATCCCTGGCACTGGTGCCGAGGTACCAGCTGGCGCAACCATCACCGCACACTATACTGGTGCACTGTGCAAGAATGGCATCATCTTCCAGAGCAGCCACGACTTTGGTCGGCCCGTTACCTTTGGCCTCGACCAAGTCATCCGTGGCTGGACAGAGGGCGTGCCTGGCATGAAGGTTGGTGGCATGCGCCGACTCATCATCCCAAGCGACATGGCCTACGGCTCCGTCCGCGCCGCTGCCAACATCCCACCCAATAGCGATCTCGTGTTCGACATTGAGCTAGTGGATATCAAATAACAGAGGTCATTATGCAAATACAAAGCTCATGTTACATGAGCTTCTTGTTTTTGTAGGTTTGTTGGGGCTGTTTGAGAGGGTTTATCACTGTCTAGTCGATTATTATTACACGAAGCAAAATAGCCACCCGCTTGGAGTGGCCATTTGCTATTTGATCGTAGTTAAGGTGCTAACTACTTCTTGTCCTGCTTTTGTCGTCGACAACTTCACCTTCGACGGGCTCGTCTTTGCCAGGCTTCTTGTCGGTCTCTTTCGCCTTGGCATCAGCCTCTTCTTCGGCTTTTTTGTCCTCAGCTTGCTGCTGATAGAGCTTGGCGCCAACAGACATCGTCACGTCGTCCAGCGCCTTGGTAGCAGCCTCAAGCTCGTCTTTGTCCTCTGCGTTCTTATGCTTCTCAGCTTCAGCTATGGCATCCTCGAGCGTCTTCTTGTCGTCGCTCGAGATCTTGCCCTTAAACTCATCGGGCATTTTCTTTGCCCGGTAGATGGCATTCTCGAGGTGGTTCTTGGCATCAATTACTTCACGCTTTTTCTTGTCTTCGTCGGCGTGGAGCTCAGCTTCCTTCTGTGCCTTCTCGATATCTTCTTTGCTCATGTTGCCAGAGTTTTGGATGGTAATCGACTGCTCTTTGCCCGTGCCTTTATCCTTGGCGGTGACACTGAGGATACCATTGGCATCAATGTTGAAGGTCACCTCAATCTGTGGCACACCGCGCGGTGCTGGTGCAATACCGTCAAGCACGAAGCGGCCCAGGCTCTTGTTGTCGTTGGCAAACTCGCGCTCGCCCTGCAAGACGTGGATCTCCACCTGTGGCTGGTTATCTGCTGCAGTTGAGAACACTTCGCTCTTGCTGGTTGGCACAGTGGTGTTGCGCTCAATTAGCTTGGTCGACACACCGCCCATTGTCTCAATGCCGAGGCTTAGCGGTGTTACATCTAGCAGCAGCACACTCTTGACATCACCGGCCAGCACGCCACCCTGAATGGCTGCACCAACGGCCACCACTTCGTCTGGGTTAACGCCTTGCATTGGGTCTTTGCCAAACAGTTTCTTCACCCGCTCGACCACTGCTGGCATGCGGGTCATACCGCCAACCATGACGATATTGTTGATGTCAGACTTGCTTAGCTTGGCATCTTTAAGCGCCTTCTCGACTGGCCCATCGAGGCGGTCAAGCAGATCCTTCACTAAGTCCTCAAGCTTGGCTCGTGTCAGGCTCATCTCAAAGTGCTTTGGCCCGTCAGCATCAGCGGTGATGAATGGAATATTAACATCATATTCAGTAACTGTCGAGAGCTCCTTCTTTGCCTTCTCGGCTTCGTCCTTGAGGCGCTGCATGGCGGCATTGTCTTTGCGCAGATCAATACCTTCTTTGGCCTTGAAGTCGTCGAGGAAGTAATTAACGATGGCGTTGTCGAAGTCCTCACCACCAAGGTGGGTATCACCATTGGTCGACTTTACTTGGAAGAAGTCATCAGCGATTTCCAGTACCGACACATCAAAGGTACCACCACCAAGGTCAAAGACAACGATGTTCTCTTCTTTGCCCTTATCGAGACCATAGGCGAGAGCAGCCGCTGTTGGCTCATTGATGATGCGCTCGACTTCTAGGCCAGCAATCTTACCAGCATCCTTGGTAGCCTGGCGCTGCGAGTCATCGAAGTACGCCGGCACAGTAATGACCGCTTTCGTCACCTTTTCGCCCAAGAAGGCCTCGGCATCAGCCTTGATCTTGCTCAGAATCATGGCGCTTACTTCTTCTGGTGTATATTCCTTATCGCCCAGCTTGACGGCAACGGCATTGCCCTTTTTGACGATCTCGTATGGCATAATGTCGAGATCTTTCTGGACTTCTTTGTCGGTGAATTTGCGGCCAATCAAGCGCTTGACGCCATAGATTGTGTTCTTAGGGTTGGTTACGCGCTGGCGTTGTGCCACCTGCCCCACAAGGCGCTCACCTTTTTTGTTGATTGCTACCACTGATGGCGTCGTGCGATTGCCTTCAGCATTGGCAATAACCTCTGGCTTGCCCGCAAGCAAGTATGCAAAGGCACTGTTGGTTGTACCGAGGTCGATGCCGATAGTTTTACCCATATGTTTCCTCCTAGTGCGCCTGCCCTGCCGGCAACGACGCAACGTTGTTAGTTTATTGTTTCGGTTATTAACATCCTGTTTATTCTAGCACTCTTTGGAGGCGAGTGCCAATAGGTTTAGTATAGCGAGCTAGCACTCGGCTGTCAAGAGTGCTAATAGATTTTACTCACCACTGATAGATCTCATCACCCGCAGTAATTGCTGCTGCGAGCGTCTCAGCTCGCCGGAGACGCCAATACGCCATCACTGCATAGATAAGAACCGCTACACCACCGGTCAGCACCGCATAGCCCACGCCGCGCACAACCCGTGTGTCACTCCCTTGGATAAATATCACATAGAGCGCAACTGCTCCCACCAGTGGTGCTGCCGCTGCTGCAACCACCGCCCAGCGTGCCCGCACTACACGCTTACTAGCAAATGTCCGGGTATGCTGGCGTCGCGCCCAGACTGCAGCAAGGGCCGCCACGAGTCCAGCACCAATCACCATAAGCAAGTAGAGGCGATTCGTCGCTTGGTTGGCATCGTCTACTGTTGTATTAAGCACGCCAACAGCTGAGTCGTACTGACTCACTGCTGTTTCTACATCTGTCAAATAGACTGCTGCAGCCTGCGTATCTTTGCTAGCAAAGGCCTGTGGAGCACGCTCAAGAAGTGTCTTGACGGCTGAGGATTTTTCCTTCACTGCTGCCGCATGACGGCTGTATTCATCGCCAAGTTGCGGAGAAAATGAGTGCTTCGCCACTGCTGCAAAGGCTGCCGCAGCCTGCTTGGCCCGTTCGTCGATGGAATCCTTCTTAGGTTGGGAAGCATAGAGTTCGCGCGTGAAGGCTTGGTAGGCTGTGCTCGCTTGCTTAACCACTGTAATGTCGGCTTGATTAGCCAGTGGCGTTGCATGAGCATGAGCACTGCCAACACCAAGTGTTGCTATAATGATGAGTGTTCCTGCAAGCAGCCAACGCCTCATCCCGCTCACTCCTACGGCTGCCGGCTGACCCGCACCATAGCATGACGCAGGACGTGACCATCAAGCTTATAGCCGCGCTGCAGCTCTTCGCTAATAATTTCTTTGTCACCACCCTCGTCGTCCATCGAGACGGCCTCGTGGAGGTCTGGATCAAACTCGGTCGTGCCAAGCTCAACTACGATCGGCTCAAGCTTAAACTCTGCCATCAAGCCATCGAGCTTCTTCGACATTGCCACCACCCCACTCGCCCAGGTGTCGTTCTGGAGCTTCTTAGGGACGTTGGCAGTGGCGCGCTCGATCGTATCAATCACAGGCAGGAGCTTGCGAATCGCCTGCTGAGTGCCCGCTGCCTTAGCCTGGGCCTTCTCTGCGTCAACGCGCTTGCGATAATTCTCAAAGTCTGCCCGAGTGCGCTGCAAATCCTGCGTCAGCTCGCCAATCTGCTGCTCGAGCTCGGCCGTATCTGGCGCTTTCTTGTGTTTTGTCATCGATATCATTCCTCCTGCCTAGTGGTGTTGCCTGTGGTACTGAGCAGGCTGCTCAGTCGTCATTATCCTTCATAGTATAGCATGGCTGCAGCACAAATAACAGTGGTCGTGTTATCATAATATCTCCTCCAGCATCACCCCAGTGCGCTTGACAAGCTCGATGGTACGGCGGTAGTGCTGGCGCATGGGGCCAATCACACCAATGTAGCTGCGGTCGCTATAGGGCGAGCGAAATTTGCTAATGATGAGCGTTGCGTCACTGCTCTTGCCGATGGGGTTCTCGCTACCAATATAGACATTAAGTGGCTCATTGGGCCGAGCTTCGCGCAGCCACGGCTCGATATTGTCAATCAAATGTGCGACCGATTGGACATGCTTACCCTCAAGAAATTCTGGCTGGCTAAAGAGCCGGCTAATACCATTCATATAGAGCTCACTGCCGATGGTAGCAAAGCCCAAGTTGCCCGTGAGCTCTACGAGGCTATCCACCGCACTGCGAATGGCTCGATCGGCTGCATCGAGATGTGAGTTGACGTGCGCTTCGATAGCCTTGGTGCTGCGATCGATCCCACTGGGGAGCTCGCTCATCTGGGCATTAGTGATGCCATTGACGTAGAAGCGGTAGCCCTTGCTGGTGGGGATACGCCCAGCACTGGTGTGCGGCGCCTTGACGAAACCCATCTCCTCGAGCTTGGCCATCTCGCTCCGGATGGTTGCACTAGACACACCAAATAGCTTCGCTAGCGTCACGCTCCCCACAGGGGCAGCGATCTCAGCGTATTGCTCGATGATGGCAGAAAGAATCGCTTGTTGCCGTTCGGTCATAGCCGCATTATAGCGTAGGTTTGGCACTCTCGTCAATAGAGTGCTAATGAGCTAGTGGAAGATGTAGCCTATTCCCTGCTGCTAAGCCTCGTCTGCTAGCGAGACGTATCACAACGATTTATCCCTCCGCTCCTTGGCCGTCAAGATCGCATCGCAGGAGTGACGGTGACATACATGCAGTGGCTGTTACCTCTGTCACTCTGCCATTTCTTTTCGCTATTTTACTTATCAAGATTAGCACTCCTTACACTGAGCAATGAGCTGGCTCAGTTTATCTCTTGCCTGCTGATTCTGCTGCTTGAGCCTATCCATAGCACGCACGATAGCCTTGCCTATCTCGGGGTCACCATCTGCAATGTCAAAGCAATTTTTCCAGAGATCACTATACGTCCAGGCTGTCATCGCTATCCTGCGGCGCAGCTCGGCTGCTCGCGGGCAGCCATAGCACTGCTTGGGGATATAAGAAGCCGCAGATATATCTGGCTCATCAAGCCCCTCCACAATACCATTAAATTCTCGTTCTCTGTCTAATGCCATTGGTGTGTTCTGTATATTCCTCTGTAGCTATTTATTGGCAAAATAGGCTGCTATTGCTCGGAGGTGTCTGATTCGGACAGATTCTGATTACCTCTGCTGGTACGATCGACTGCTGTCACTTCGTAGTTTTCTCCATCAGGTATAGTAGATGAGCCACATACCTTTACGATTATGGTTTTATCTTCACTCGTACATTCTACAGGCCCAGGGCAATCATCATTTTCTTGCACCGACTGCCGCGAGCAAAGTATATCAAGTATATCGCTATAATAATTATATTTTGCCGCTAATTCCTTCCGTATCTCACTTCGAACTTTTTCCGTCTGCTCCGAATTTTTAAGAATATCATCTATCTCATCCTCAGCTTTTCCATGCGCCTGCAAGTATTCAGTTATGTCTTCCTGATTTGCCCGAAACCCCGTGTTAGCAAGTGCCTTGCGAGCTGTTTCTAAAAGCTCGATTGCATCTCTTATCTCTCGGTGCTGCGGACAGTCCCAGCACTGTCTGGGAATTATATAATTATAATCTGGGCCAGCATCAATTTGTCTGGCAATATCACGAAACCGCTCTGTCACAATATCAGGTAGTGTAGCGATTTTTTGCCCTGTTGTCAATCTGAGTAAATTTGAGCTGCCAAAACTCTGGCAGATCTCACACCTCTCGTTGTTATCACCCCTTTCCTGGAACATTGATAGGGATAAATATTATTCGTGATTATTCAGCTCCTCTCCCTGAGGTCAGGGTTAATTGTTACGATCGATAGTAGCTCCATCAGATGAAGTAGCCTATCCCCTCTCACCATACCAGAGTAGAAACAGCGTAACAGTACCGGGTATAACCTACAAATTTGCGACCATTACTTCCCGCTACGTGCCCGTGTAAAGCGCCGGGCGGCGTCGGTGGAGAACATGAGCACGATGATGATGTTGACGCCAATGAAGAGCAGTGTGCCAGCGGCCGACCACGTGACCCTGCCGATAGTCAGCCCAAATGAACTAATCACCGCTGCAAGGCTGGCAATGCTCATCAGCAAAATCCGCGAGCGGTCGCTGCCGCGGAAGGTTAGCCCCGCAAGAAAAATCACGATGCCAATCCACGTCGTCGATACAATAGCCGAGATAGTCGCTACGATATGCGTGGTACTCTCAATGCTCTGTAGTGGTAGTCCACTGTCGTGAAAAATCCGCACGACTTCCATGCGCAAATGGCTAAAGTTGAGAATCTCGAAGAAGGTGCTCATCGTGGCCACAGCAATCGCCAGGCCAATCATAATAATCCCAAGGGCGATCTGCGGTGGGCGGCGGCTCAAAAACTGCGACATGAGGGTAGCGTGCTCATCGGGCATAGTCTCGTGCGCCGTTGCATCGAGAATCAGATCGGAGGGTGTGTCTTCGTCTTCGCTTACCTTGGCACGGACACGGCCGAGCTCGATGACAGGCAGGTCGCCATCAGTAATAATACTGTCTCCACCACCATTGCGTGAGTGGTAGCCCGTTGAGAAGTCCTCTAATACCGTTAGCTCAATCGAGCGAAGGGCGCGCGTGACTGTCTTGACGACGTAGTCGCGCTCGATGTCGGTGTTCTCATCAATCTTGTGTGTCACTTGCAAGGTAAAGATTGATAGCCCCACACTCTTGTCGTACGTACCAGCCGCGAGCCAGTCCACCTGATGCCCACCGGGCAACAACCACCCCTGGGGGCAGCGCCAAAAGCGCACGTGATGACGCTTGCCTGGGTTGCCATCGATCTCCTGCTGATAGGCAAAGTCCTGCTGCCGGCCAAATAGTACTAGGGGTGAGACTGGTGCATTAGGATAGCTGCGGCGAGTCAGTGTGGCAAGGATGATCCGCCACGACGAGCGCACCGTCACGTCATCAGCCAGCGTCCAGCCAGCGGCGGTCATGGCACGGTGGAGCTGAGCTTCGCTGCCGCGAAAGGCGAGATTGACTGGGTCGCCAAGGAGACCATCTGGGGTGCGCGTCCGGCCAATGAAATAATTGGGCACATAAATACTGCTCAAGATGCGGTGCAAGCGTGGCAACGCAAAATACGCCGTAATCACCCACACCACGGCAAAGAAACCCACCAGCCACCAGCCACCAGTGTGCCAGCCCTCGCGCCACACCAGCCACACAAACCAAAACGACGCCACCCCGGCAAAGATAAAGAACCCTTGGTCGACCAACGCCGTGGGCGACCACACTGGCCGGCGCAGCGCCAGAGATGAGCGCTGCTTATGCTCGGCATCACCTGGCTCAGCGGCAGTGTGCATGGCTGGCTTGCTCATGCATGCTCCGGGTGCTCGCGCAAGAGGCTATCGAGCAAGTCTCGTGCCGCCAAGCGAGCTTCGTCATCCTTGCGATTGTATACATCTGGCTTGGAGGCAATCGCCCGCACAATGCGCGCCGTCTCGTCGATATCATCGTTGATGACAAAGTGATAGTATGGGACTTCGAGTGCGTGAGTGATCTCGCGGATCGCACTGCTGTAGCGCTTGGGCCACTCACGATCAAACTCCGCCTGCGAGGTATAGCGCACACTGAGGCGCCGCCGCCACTCCTGGAAGTTTGGCGGCAAGAGGAATATCGCGACCACACCTGGGGAGAGCTTCTTGTACTCATCAACACCCTGCACATCAATATCCGTCACCGCAATCTTACCTGCATCGCGAATATCCTGAATCTGTCTGACCCCTGTACCATAGAGCGTTCCATGGACAAACTTCGCCTCTACAAAAGCACGGCTCTGCAACAACTCTGCGGCAGTTGCTTCATCGATATAATGATAGTCGACTCCCTTTTGCTCCCACACACCTTTGTTTTGGCGAGGCTGACGAGTGGTGTACGAAACGATATCGGCGAACTCGGTGCTCGCGAGCAACCGCTGTTTCGTCGTATCCTTGCCGGCCCCAGAGATACCAACAAGCAACACAATCCTTGTGTCACACACAAGCTGGCGCACTGTCTCGGTTGGCTGATACTGTTCGATAAGTGATTGAAGATTCGTCATAGTCATATCATATTTATGATAGCACATCGTAGAGAGTGGTTTCTCACCCGTGGCGTAAGAAGCTAGCTATTCTTGATATTGTTTAGATCTATCTGAAAGTAGTCTTCCAGAAACTCTTGGGAGTACTGATCGATATCTGTCATACGTCCTCCGATACGCACACAATCAGGCATCCCCATATAATCTGGCTTCGTTACAGCGTGATATTGCCTGTGTGCAATAATCAATGCCGGTTGGAGCTGCTGCTCAGGTCGGAACTCATGATGAATTGCTACCGCAATCTCCTTTTCTCTACCGCGCGTTTGGTATGTCCACCGGCCACGGGCAATTGACTGTGCCGTGCGTCGTGCGTCCGCATAGTGACGAGTAAAATGCACTGGCGCGCCATCAAGAGTAAGCGTATCGTTGCCATTGCTCAGTTCTAGCGCAAGCCGCGCTAAGCTCACTGCTCGCCAATACCGATAATCGCTCTCTCTCTCTCTGCAGGTGGCACATTGTCATACACGAGCGCTCTGTCTATATCGGCCACCAATCGGTCATAACGTATCTGCACTCGCACACAGCTCCTGTTAGTTGTTAATCTCGCTTGAGCATTACCGTAAAGGCTTCGCTGGGGATGTCGACCTTGCCAAAGCGCTTCATGCGCTTCTTGCCGCGAGCTTGCTTGGCAAGGAGCTTCTTTTTGCGGCTCACATCGCCGCCGTAGAGATAGCCAGTGACATCTTTGCGGTAGGCACCAATATTTTCGCGGGCAATAAACTTCCCACCAATCGCCGCCTGCAGTGCCACCTCAAAGCTCTGGCGCGGCACGACATCCTTGAGCTTCTTCACCACCTCGCGCCCCAGCCGCTGCGACTCCGAGCGGTGACACATAACGCTAAGCGCATCAACCATCTCACCTGCCACGTAGAAATCCACGCGCACTAAATCCTCCGCTTGGTAGCCCCGCAGTTCATAATTAAACGACCCGTAGCCACTGGTCACCGACTTAAGTTGGTCATAAAAATCCGTCAAGAGATTAGCCAGTGGTGCCGCAAAGGAGATGAGGGCACGCTCGTCGATGTAACTGAGGTTCTTTTGCCGACCGCGCTTGCTAACGATGAGCTGGATTACTGCGCCGATGTAATCTTGGGGCACAACGATCTCACCATCAATCCACGGCTCACGGATCTCCTTGATCTGGGCTGGGTCGGGCAATTCACTAGCCGATTTGATGTCTAATTCCTCGCCATTCGTCAAACTGACTTGGTAGTCGGTACTCGGGTTGGTGACGATGAGGTCTAGATTGTACTCGCGCTCGAGCCGCTCGCGAATGATATCCATATGCAGCAGGCCAAGGAAGCCAATCCGTACACCATAACCCAACACCGGCGAGTTCTCTGGCTCGAACTGCAGCGCACTATCGCTGAGGCTCAGCCGCTCAATCGCCTCCTTCAGGTCATTGTAATCTTCGTTGCTCACCGGGAAAAACCCCGCATAGACGAAGGGCTTGACCTCTTTGTAACCAGGGAGGGGCTGGACGGTTATTAACGACATATTAAGCTATATTATAGCACCTTGCTAGCACGACGGGGATACATAGCTCGCAGCTTACATACCTCTATCTAGGGTGTCTTGCGTTTTATATGTTCTAAAGTCTTTTCTGTGGTATAGCGATGAAAACCAGAATTAAGAAGATCCTCTGCTACTACAGGGTCAACGTGGCCGCCCTCGGTAAGGCGACTAAGGCGTATGCTAGCCTTTTCAGCATTGGGATCTGTAAGCATTGCTTCCTGGGCTGACTGTGGACGAGCTGCTCTACTCATCTCATCCTCGGCAATAACAGGATCCATATCACCAGTTTCTACCTTCGCGGCTAGCTCAGCCGACAATTTGCCAAGCTGTGCATCCCTTTGATCTACCCCCCCCCCTGAACTTAATAACATTTCCGCCAAGACTGATAATATCCCAAGAAGCACTTATATTTCTTAAAAGACTACGCTTTTCTTTCACAGTACGATACTCCACAAATAGTTTATAATAGATCTCATGATACAACTATTATTTATCAATGTCAATAGTATTATCCTACCCTATGCCTAACATTTAGTCGCTTCTTAAGTTGAACGAGATGACTTGGACGATACCTTTCGCACAAAAGCCGCCTTACCCGCCGTATATGCCTCTCTGTTATTCCGATACTGCTGTGCCAGCTCATGTTTGAGTTTGGTATACTTCTCACGCAAGACGCAGCTATTCCGCAGGCGATCACGAAAGATAATCCCGCCGCCGAGCTAACCGTGGCGATTCTTGGCGTATCATCGCACATAGTTCACTGGCCGACGGTAATTCCACACTACTCGTCCGCACGAGAATCTCCTGTTTGCTGAAGGGTACCGGCGAGCAAGGCCCAGGCAGCGAGCATGGCGTAGTTGGTGATTGCACCAGTAGCGACCATGCGGTGGATGGTGGTAATTGGCAGCCACTGGGAAATAATTTGCTCGGTGTCATCTGGCTGGTGTTGGTGGTTCGTCCCAGCATATTCGCCGTGAACTACATGGAGCTTCGCACTGGTGCGACGATTATCGGCATAGAGCCAGCCACATTCCCGCACATTCGTCATAGCAATGCCCGACTCCTCAGCCAGCTCTCGCTGCGCCGCCGCGCACACATCCTCACCCGCTTCGATCTTCCCGCCCGGGAACTGATACAACACCTCATCCACCGGGTACGAATACTCTTGCTGCACCAAGATATTGTCACCTCGGCGACACACTACGATTACTCCACCATGCCCATGGTAGGGGTAATGGACATATTGGATGGTCTTCCCATTTGGCAGCTCTACTGTATCTTCTGCGACGGTGAGTCGAGGGTGCTCGAAGAGCGTCCGCGATGACAGCATGCGCCATTTTTGCAGCTGATGTGATGACATGGTTGGTAAAATATGGATAATAGCTTTACCTATTTGGCCCTTTCTTAATGAAATTCATTTTTTCTTAACCCCAGGGACACGACGACGAGACAACACTGTAATCAGCCACAAACAGCCACTACATAGAACAAATCCAATTGTCGCAGGGGCAATCACCGCCAGGCCAGCTTCACCAGAAAAAGTTATACTCCATAGTAATTTACCGGCAGCCATTAACGCCATGACTGCCACACCCAGCCAGATATTTCGCCACCACAATGCCGCTGCTAAAGCACTAAAGGATAATGGTATAAGCAATGTGAGGAAAATCTTACGTAATGTCCATTCACCCTGTAAATACTGCTGCTCAACTTGCAAAAACTGTTGCACCTGTGAACTCGTTTCACTGGGCGGGGCAAACCATCCCATGCTGGTCAAGGTCAAGAATATCACCATCATCATCCCTGCCCAGCTCCGCCGATAGGCGAACCAGCAAAATGGTATCAAAAATAACGGACGGATATACCAGCTCAGCTGATTATGGTGCCGCTGCCACAGCCAATCCCAAAAACTCGGAACAGTAAACGCCACGGCGATGAATAGTATAATCAGGCCAGCAAATACGATGGCGATGAATGTGTCATACTTTTTTATCGCAGCCATCATACGATAAACTATACCACTATATTATAACTACTCAAAGTATTTCTTGAGCGTCACCGTATCCCCCACCCGCGCTTCACGTGTGGTCTTGAGGTTGGTGACGATGTAGCCAATCTCGCCGGTGCCAAGCAGTGGGTCAGGCTGCATCGTTGGGCTCAGGTGCCCTACTTCCAGAGCAAGGCCGCGGGCTCCGGTAGCCATCATGGTGATGTCCGCACCTTTGGGCACTGTGCCATCCACCACGCGCACATAGAGGATGACCCCGCGGTAGTCATCGTAGTAGCTATCAAAGATCAGGGCGCGGGTTGGTATGCTTGGCGTCTTGCCATCTTGCGCAGCCATGCGCTCAGCCTGCACCGCCAGTGGTGATACCGGCGCTGGGATACGCTCGACGATAGCCCGCAGCACCTGCGGTACATTCTGGCCAGTCTTGGCTGAAATATGGATAATATCGCTCTCGTCACAGCCCAGCAGATTAATCACCTGCTTGGAAACGCGTGGCACATCGGCTGCTGGCAGGTCAACTTTATTAAGCACCGGGATGATGGTAAGATCCTGCTCCATCGCGAGGTACACATTGGCGAGCGTCTGCGCCTGGATCCCCTGGCTGGCATCCACCACCAGCACCGCACCTTCGCAGGCCTGCAAGCTGCGCGATACTTCGTAGCTAAAATCCACGTGGCCGGGGGTGTCAATCAAGTTGAGGTCGTAGGCGCCAGGTTGGGGCGCGGTGTTTCCGCCCCCGTCAATTGAATCAACAGGTGATATGCTACTTGCTTCCGATTTATACTCATACTTCATCCGCACCGGGGCGAGCTTGATGGTAATCCCCTTCTCGCGCTCCAGATCCATACTATCCAGCAACTGCTGCTTCATATCGCGCTTGGTAACGGTGCCTGTCAGCTCCATCATGCGGTCGGCCAGGGTGCTCTTGCCGTGGTCGATATGGGCGATGATGCAGAAATTACGGATATGTTCCATACGCTAGCGCTTCCAGTTCCAGCCAAGGTTAATCCGCCCAAAGAAGATCTGCCGCAACCGATTAAGCACTGGCTCGGCCTCTTTAAGCCTTAGCCGCTTACTAAACCATATATAAACTGCAAAGCTCACTACTGTGATCATAATAAACTTCGGAAAAGCAAGAAAGAAGCTCTTATCGTTTGTACCAAAGGGGATCATCACCACACTCAAGTAGGCAGCCAAACCAGTTGGCACTGCAGCAATGACCATCTTGTAGATGCTGTTGATGAAGCTGCGGTCAAACAGCCTTGGCATGCGCCGCCCCATGAAGAAGAAGAGGACAATCACCTCCACCACGGCAGTGATAGACTGTGCCCAAGCCAGGCCATAGCCCGGATTTTGGTTCTTCGACCAGAGATTTACCAAGATAATCGCTAGGATAATGTTAAACCCAATCGCAAAGAATGAGATATAAAGTGGTGTCTTGGTATCTTGCTGTGCATAGAAACTACGCGCCGCAATATGATAAATCGTGCGGAAAAATATCGTCAAAACTAGCACCCCAAGAAAACCGGATATCACTGGGTCACCCCCGTTGTGGATAAAGCTCACCACATAGCCCCGTGCAAAGTAGGTAATGACCGCCACTGGCAACGCGAGCCAAATAATCACCCGGATCATCACCTGCAGTTCTTTGCGGAAGAGATCCTCGCGCCCTGCCCCGAGGTGCTCCGTCATTTGCGGAAAGGCTGCGTTGCTAATCGCCACACCAATCAAGTTCACTGGCATCAACGACAGTGCCGACGCCTGTTGATAGGCTCGGACCGTCCCGTCAGCCATACGCGAAGCGAGGTTTGTCTCCACGAGGCCATTGAAGTAGTCAATTCCTTGGTCGAGTGAGCGCGTCCGCAGCAAGCGCAGCACCTGGCGAAAGCTCTTGTTTTTGCGCTTGATCATAAAGCGATAGTCGAAATCTAAACCCAGCAGGCCAATCGAGCTCACAATCAGCTGCAGCACCGAGCCCAGCACCACACCCAGCGCCACACCCATAATGCCACCCTCAAACACTTGCCAGCCAAAGATATTGATACCGTTCGTAAAGAAGGTTGCACCAATGATAATACCAATGTTGTAGATCGTTGGTGCCAACGCATAGAAGGTAAAGCGCCCAATCGCCTGCTGCATACTCGCAATAACGGTGGAGATAGAAAAGAGGAATGGATTAACCGCAATCACGCGCATCATACTCACCGCCAGGCTCCGCCCCGACTCGCTGAGCCCCGGCCCCACCACGACATTCACCAGCGGCTCAGCAAAGATCATAATCAAAATACTCGCCGCTAAGGTGGTGAGTGCCAAGAAATTGATCAAGCTCGAGCTCAGATCCCAGGCAGACTGCTTGTTGCCTGACGCCAAGCGTTGGTTAAACACCGGTATAAAGGATACGCTCAGCGCCCCAGACACCAGCACAAAGAACATGAAATCGGGGATGGTAAAGGCTACGGTATAGGCATCAGCACCCACTTTGTAGGTGTCGTAGTACATGCCGTTGATGAGCCGCTCACGATACATCCCTAAGACGCTCGACAACAGCGTCGAGCCTGCTAGCAGAGCAGCTGCATTCTTGATGTTTAGTTTGCTATTTGCTTTGGCGACGACTGAGCGGACACGCCGACGATTTGCTCCATGTGCCACTGATATACCTCCCTGCTCCTAGTGGAGCTTGGCCTCCGTTGGCAAAGTGGCATCTGCCATTGCAGCCTTAGCTTCGTCTTCTTCTAGTGTTTCGTGAACAAGCAGCTCATCTTTGAGCTTCTCAAGCGCTGGACGGTTGTGCGAGAGGACAATCTCAGCACGGCGAGAAGCCTCTTTGATAAGCGCCTCTACCTCGTGGTCAATCGCCTCAGCAGTCGCATCACTATATGGCCGCTCGTGAGTGATCTTGTCGAACACCATGCCGCCATTGTCTTCGTGGAAGACTTGGTCGCGAAGCTTTGCACCCATACCCTGCTCAATCACCATATCGCGGGCAATCTCCGTCGCTTTGCGCAAGTCGCTGCCTGCCCCAGTTGTAATGCCGTCATCGCCATAAATCAGCTTCTCAGCAATGCGCCCACCCATTGCTCGCGCTAGAATGTCCTTAAACTCATATACATTGGTGTAGCTTTTGTCTTCTGGAGGTAAGAACCATGTCACGCCGCCCGTGCCACCACGCGGAATGATGGTTACCTTATGCACCGGGTCACTATCAGGCAAGACATGCCCCACAATGGCATGACCCGCTTCGTGGTACGCCGTAAGCTCTTTCTCATGGTCGGTCATTACCTTGGCTTTGCGCTCGGGGCCAATCGCCACCTTTTCAAAGGCCTCGGTCAGGTCTTGGTTAGTGATCGTCTTCTTGCCGCGGCGTGCGGCAATAATTGCTGCTTCGTTGGCCATGTTTGCGAGGTCGGCACCACTGCTACCGGCTGTCTTGGCGGCGAGCTTGTCGAGGTCGACCGACGCATCAGTTGGCTTGTTCTTGAAGTGCACCTTGAGGATCGCCTCACGGTCTTTGCGCTCGGGCAGACTAATCGTCGTATGGCGGTCGAAGCGACCTGGGCGCAACAGTGCTGGGTCGAGCACATCGGCCCGGTTGGTTGCCGCCAGGATAATCACGTTTGTATCCGCCTCAAAGCCGTCCATCTCTACCAAAATCTGGTTCAGTGTCTGCTCGCGCTCGTCGTGGCCACCGCCCATGCCAGAGCCACGCTTGCGCCCCACAGCGTCAATCTCATCAATGAAGATAATAGCTGGCGCATTCTTCTTGGCCTTAGCAAAGAGGTCGCGTACCCGGCTTGCCCCCACACCAACAAACATCTCCACAAACTCTGAGCCACTAATGGAAAAGAACGGTACGTTAGCCTCGCCTGCAACCGCTCGCGCCAACATCGTTTTACCAGTACCGGGGTTACCGACGAGGAGAATCCCTTTAGGAATCTTAGCGCCGAGGCTCTGATATTTCTTGGGGTGCTTGAGGAAGTCCACCACCTCTTGCAAATCTTGCTTGGCGTTTTCGTTGCCAGCAATGTCATCAAATACTACCCGCTCTTTGTCAAGGCCATACAGCTTGGCCTTACTCTTGCCAAAGCCCATCGCTTGGCTATTCTGCCCCTGAGCTTGGCGCATCATAAACATAAAGAGAACGCCAAACAGCACGACCGACAGGACAATTGGTGCGAGATTCCAAAACAGCAGGCCTGTCTGTGACTCATTTTGCACCTTTACCTCTGTTTTGTCGTGCTTGAGTCCTTGGGTATAGATAGTGCCATTCTCTTTGAGGCTGCGCTCGGTCGGCTTAGACTGGCCTTTGGGCGTAACGGTCAGCTCATTGCCTTGGATCTCGATCTTGGCAATTTTGCCATTATTTGCCCGGTTCACCACGTCCGAGAGCGGCACCTCCTTGAGGTTGGCCTGCGGCGAATTAATCGCCCAAAATGCCAGCACACCCAGCACCACAATCGCCCAAAACAGCCCTAGACGCAGGGCATTGGTCGCTTTCGACGGTTTTTTATTCATCAGGGAACTCACTCCTTTCGTTCGCTTGCATTCTCACACGGTAATCTGATCTATTGTACCACTTCTACAGTGAATTGCCGAGGGCCAAACTGCAAATACACGCCATCGCCCACCACATGGCGGCTGCCTGGGCGAGCAGTCTTGATGGCCAGCACCGCACGCTCGAGCCGCGGACGGGTTGGGCGCGGCGCACCCGCCCACATGATCATCGCACCCAATAGTTCCTGAGCGCTTGCTTCGTCGATCATAATAAATCCATAGCGCTCAGCCGCAAATTGCGGCAAGAGGTGCTGCACTTCATCATTAATCGTATGGCGCAGCGCAAGTTGCCGATCTCGCAGCGAGGTAATCTGCGCCGCCTGCTCTGCCGTGAGGAGCCGCTGAATGCAGCGCCGCAGCCGATTGCGTGTGTAGCGGTCACTCGCATTCGTCTCATCCTCTACCCATTCCAGGCGATGAGCCAGTGCATAGGCGCGGATATCTGCCTTGCGCCAGCCCAGTAGTGGCCGCTCCACCCCGGGGCGATTCAGCACGGCCAGCCCACGCCAGCCCGTCCCACGCGCCAAGTTAAGCGCCACTGTTTCTACCAAATCGTCCAAGTGATGTGCTGTTACCACTGGTGCTTGGTACTGCGCTGCTGTATCGAGCAAAAAATCATACCGAGCCTCTCGCGCTACTGCTTCGCTCGCATTCGGCCCAAGCTCTAGCCGGGTAGACACAAAGGGTAGTCCATAGCGCGCCGCCAGTGCTGCCACAAATCGCGCATCCGCCGCCGACGCTTCACCCCGAATCCCATGATCAACATGCGCCACAATCAACGGCTCCGTCGCCTGCGCTGCCATCACATCCAAGAGCACCACACTATCCACACCACCAGACACTGCAACAAGATATGCCATGGCAATAGTATATTCATTTTGCAAAGAGGAGTAAATACTAGTTTTATTATGCGCAATATGCTAGGCGCAAGACACAAAACAAGCCGCCCGGGAGGAGGAACGACGGCTTGCATAATAGAGGAGGAGGTAGCGTGTGCTACTACGGGTAGTATGCCCCGCCTTGCTTAAATGGAGCTGAAAGTGGATACTCTTTGCTATTTTAGCAACACGCCGATGCAAGCCAGCGTGGCAGAGTCTTCACCAGTGGGCTTCTTGTAAGCTCTAAAGTCTCGCAATGTGGTCACAGCTTTTCGTAATATACAGCAAAGCAATAAGCCACGCTCTATGCAATTTGCACCATAATCTTCTCTGTTTTTATGAAGAATGCGGTAGTATATTCAATTTTTTTCTTTTTCGCCTAATTGCTCAGGCTTTAGCAATTTCCACTCTTTTCCTCTATACCGCTCTACTTCTTAGAAGTAGCAGAGAATAAAAAACTAATCCGGTAGTGTCGAGCTAAAAAAGCTCAAACTCCTAGATTATTAAGCAGCCAAAACTAAAAAGGTAAAAATGCCTCAGCTACAAAACAGATCTCTCTACTTACGGGATAATTTGCTTGCCGCAGTCCGCACTGCTTCGCTCCACGTTAAGAAAACATGTGGGAGCTCTGCCAGCTGCTCAGCAGTGAGGTCGTGTTTGATGGCGAGAGTGACCTCTTGGATGAGCTCACTAGCACGTGGAGCGACGATCGTCCCGCCGAGCAATATCCCTTGTTTGTCGCTAATCAGCTTGACGAATCCCTCACGGAAGTCACTTGTATTGCTACGGGCAATCATCCCGAGCGGTACTAACACCTTATTGATCTTGAGATCGCGCTTAATACAGTCATCTTCATTAAAGCCCACACTGGCTACCTCTGGGTAGATGAAGGTAGCGCGCGGCACTAACTCGTAGTCGAGCGTCATTTGCGATTTAGGGTGAAGGATGTTGTGCGCTGTTAGCCGGCCCTCGCTCAAGACGGTGTGGGTTGGCACATCATTACCTAGCACGTGTCCCGCCGCATAGATATGCCGCACGTTGGTTTGGAAGAATTGATTGACCTCAACACCACCATCGGGCGAATACGTTACCTCGGCATTATCAAGCCCAATATCGATGGTCGGCTCTGGCTTGGTTGCCACCAAAACACGCTCTACTTCCATCGTCCGCTCAATACCACCACGGATGTATTGGACGATCACATTACCACTTGGACCACGCATGAGGGAGCGAATCGTCGTTTGCGTTAGGACCGACAGTGGTTGGTCGCGCTGTAGGAGGCTGCTCACTGCCTCACTAACCTCTTCGTCCTCGGTCGGCAAAATGCGTGATGACTGCTCTGCCACCGACACCGTACTACCAAAGGTCGCAAAGAAATGCGCTAGCTCAATCGCCACAGTCGTCGCACCAATGATCAACAGGCTGCGAGGCGGGCGGCTCAGTTTGAGGGCAGTACGCGGCGTGAGCCAATCGATCGTCTCAATGCCTGCAATCGCTGGCTGGGTCACGTGTGCCCCTGTTGCGATCAAGATATGCCCTGCCGTCACTTCATGGTCGCCAATCGTCACGGTGTGCTGGTCGCGCAAGACACCTTTGCCGTAGAATGTGTCGATCCCTTGCTGATTATAGTAGTGCTCATTATCACCCGCGCCAGTTCGCTCTACCACTGTATTTTTCCAATGCTGGATGGCTGGGTAGTCAAAATCCACTCGCGATGTATCAAGCCCAAACTGGTGACCACGTTGGATGCGATTGTAGAGTTGTGCCACACCCAGCAACGTCTTAACGGGGATATCTCCCCAATTGGGCGTCTCACCACCAAAGGTGTCTGCCTCAATCAGCCCCACCTTCTTATCTGCCCGGGCCGCCACCAAAGCTGCAGTACTGCCGGCTGCACCACTACCCAGCACCAACAAATCATAATCGTAGCGTGGTCGTCGTATCATGTGGTGGTTCTCCTTAACTCCTGATTGGGCGTTTTCTCTATTATACCACTGGCCTGGGCAAAAAAGAACGCCAAAACACTCGCCTGAGCCCTAGCCTTCTTGCCAATTCTCTGCTATAATGCGTCATGTTTGGCACCGTAGCTCAGCCGGTTAGAGCGCAGGACTCATAAGCCTGAGGTCACTGGTTCGATCCCAGTCGGTGCTACCAGGTATGATAGGCGGCGTACGATGAGTGCGCCGTTTTGTTTTTTATCCAAGGCTATAGCCTATTTCTGATGTACGAGGATGAATAGTAATAGGGATATATTCAAAGCACCTCAGGCATATCACCCAAGGTGCTTTCGATCGTTTAGAGCTCTACCTCTGCTAGTTTGCTGTGGCGCGCGGCAATGAATGCCCGCAGCTCTGCCATACTACGCGACCGATTCCAGGTGGCGAGTATGGTTTCTTTCGTCTTTTTTCGCATATCTACCCTCTTTTTTTGTGTTGTCATTATCGACCTACCTCGATCCTAGCATATATGCGAACAAAATGCAAACAAATTGTTTCTTATTTTAGTTTTTTCATATTTATCCCTGTTATCTCGGTATCTCTCACCATTCTAGGGCAGCCCTTTGCTTGTTGTGTTATATGCCACCTCTCAGGTTATTTTTATTACCTCTGCCACGCGCTTACCCCTAAGTCATTCGCCAAGATGGCACGAGCCGTTGCTGACTACATCAGAGGCGTGCAAAATGCTCACCAGCGCATGCCTGATGTGAGACTCTGATAACTCGCATAGCACTCATGGCACACTGCTAAACATCAGTGGTAGCGGGACTAATAGGGTGCCGAGACGAGTGCCAAACTTATTCTTCTCTACCCTCCCAAGACACCAAAGCAAAAACCCTACCATGTGGTAGGGTCCTTACCTTGGTTGCGGGGGCAGGATTTGAACCTGCGACCTGTTGGTTATGAGCCAACCGAGCTAACCGGGCTGCTCCACCCCGCGTTACGATTCTTATTCTACCAGTGATGAATGCCAGTTGTCAAGGATTTACCACCTGAATATCAAGATTTCCGCTCCCCGCTTGTTATTTATCCTTTTGCTGAGCCTGCTCGGCTGCACCACCAAAGAGGAAGGTCACCCACTGCTCGAAGTTGCTACTCTGCGCATCGGGGTTGGTAGGCTTATCGGTTGGTGGGTCGTGCGCTTCGGGGCTGTTCTTGGGCAGCACAATCACCTTCTCGCCAGGTGCCACTAGGCCAAGTTTCTCACGAGCAGCAAGCTCTTTATATTCATCACTCTCGCGGAAGTTCTTTTGGTATTGCAAGGTTTGCGTCTCGAGCTCGGTGAGGACAAGCTGCCGCCGTTTCGTCTCTAGCTCGCGCTGCTGCGTATAGTTCTGCTGGAGACGTGCCACCGACTGCCAGGCAAGGTATGTCGCAATCACGAGCGCAAGCGCCAGCACAATGGTATTGAGCTGGAGATAATCATGCTTAATCTTGTAGATGATGTGACGCTTGGTAGTGTCGCTGAACACAAACTTCATAGGCTTCTATTATACCGTAGACCGCGCAGTTGCTGCAAAAGCTGTGGTGAATAAAAAATACGCTGTGCACCACAATTTTTGCCAAAAATCGCTCATAGACTTGCCAGGTGTCGACCTCTGTGCTATAACCAATGCAAGATGACATACAAACAACCTTCTCAAGAGGCTGCTCGACAACGCAGTCTAGAGTCTTCAATCTCACCAGAAACAGTGGTTCGTGCTGCGACACATGCAACAGTACGGGTAGCCCAACTAGCAATACAAGGCGAGCTATTTGGTGATAGCGATACTTCTTATTCTGCCGATCATGAACAAACCGAGCCTATACCCGCAATACACCCCAACACTCATACCACAGATGGTTCTACCTCTGAAATGCAGCCAAAGCGGCCTACATTTGATGATCTCCTTGCCCGACAACGCTTTGTTAATGCGCTTGAGCGCAAACGCACTCGTCATTCTACTCCCGAACTTGTCAATGCTTGGCGAGAGCTCGATCACGCCATTGCCAACCATCTTTTTGGCATGTCACCACAAGAATATGAAAAGTGCCGCACTGAGGCGACGGAGCAATTCTATGCAATCGTTGCATACCGCCGAAAAGTGCGTGATGCCGCTAAAACCACTCACCCATCCCAAACTGCCGCTCAGCACAGCAATAGGCCACAGCGAAGCGCACGAAAAAGATTATTCAGCCCCCGGGATGCCGCCGCTGGAGAATATGTAGTGCGTCCAAAACTACCAAAAACCCCTAAGAAGCTCGACTACTAGTAGCATATACGCCAACAATACGGTATAATGTGGCAAGTGGATCTGGGGGCGTAGCTCAGTGGTCAGAGCAGCGGGCTCATAACCTGTTGGCCGCTGGTTCAAGTCCAGCCGCCCCCACCATTGTAAAGATTAGTCATAGCACGCCCATAGTGGCGTGTTTTTAGTATGCGCAAACGGCACAATAGGGCTATGAGCAACGCAGATAACCACATAGATCATATCGAGTTCCCAGCCCAAGGCGCTGTAGAGTTGGCTGCAGTAAAGGCATTTTACGGCAATGTATTTGGCTGGTCATACACTATGTATGGCAACGACTACGCAGACACGCCAGACAGTGTTACTGAGAGCGGTATCAACGCCGAGGACCCAGCACCAGCACCACTCATTGTTATTCATGTTGCAGATTTAGATACTGCATACCACAATGTATAGGCTGCTGGCGGTACAATCACAAAGGAGATCTTTACATTTCCGGGCGGCAAACGCTTTCATTTTCAAGACCCAGCAGGCAATAACCTTGCAGCTTGGTTGGAATAATCATTAGGAATTTTACGATTGTATTAGCAATATCATACTATTGCTTATTGCAAAACTTCATTGCATATAATTGTTACCTTCTGCTATACTACGGCTATGAAGAGCAAAAATTATCCGATAAAATCATTATTGTATGGCTAGCGGTGCTTACCATCGGCCTCCTATCGCTCATCGGTTGGGCCGTAGCCTTGCAAAGCAGCTACCACAGCGCAGTCGACTCGCTTGGCAAACAAGTGTTTGACCTTCAAGTGCAGCTTAATCAAAAGACTCAGCAGAAATAACCACTATACGCCGTCATCTCATAGAAGGCAAGCGCAACCTCGTACCAGGCATGGCAGTTGTGGACATGTCGTCGTTATAATATTTAGCCAACAAAGGAGGAATATGTCTCATTCGGTCATACTCACTCAACTCGCCAACAGTGGCTGGACCCAGTACCCATCAATTGCTCGTGCCTTAGCCAAAGCTGGTATTCCTGTACCAACTGAAGCCTATCTGCGGAGCGCCTTTGACACATCGGTCTGGGATACGGTTGCAACGCTATCTAGCGATCTGTCACGACACTTCCAAAGCTACCCCTTCGCTGAGGAGGCTATCTATGGCCCGCTCCTAGTGCCGAACGCCCGTTTGTTTGATGTGCGCCGATCTCAAAGCAAACATATCCGCAGCAGCCAACCTGAGATAACCAAACCAGACTTCGTCGATGAGCGTCTTCCTCTTGGCGCTAACCATACTGACCTTGCAGCTCCTTGGACACTCTTCGTTACCATTATCTCTGACGCTGGCCTAGCGATGGGTAGTTACAACGATATCACTGCACAGCCCAGGAATATATACACTGTCAACGGCTCCGACACGCGCCAACTAATGACCCGACAACTGTGGTGCGCACTCGTCTTGCAGAATCTCCAAGCACCAGACTGCGAACAACGCAAGCGCTGGACAAGTACACTCTTTGCTGGCGAAACATTGATTCATGGTAGTGTTGTCTCAGGGACAGTCTTGCACGGCCAAGTGCGCCAACGTCTCGGCAAAGCCACTCGTGGTAGTGCGCCAATGCGCGTCCGTCCGGCACTGCATGTGGGGAGCGCTGCACCAAGACGTAACATGTCATATAGCTAATTGCTAATACGCAGCTTATGCGCTCACACCTCCTCTCGTACTCCTCTCGCTGCGAACGGCGCAAAACGAGAGAAAACCACAACTCACGCTGAGCGCCGCGCTCTGGTGCTCTGAGTGGTGCGAGAGCGTGCTTCTCTATACGAGACTTGGTTTCTCATCACGCGGTATAGGCTCGCAGCTCACTCCATCTCATACTCCGCTTACTTTGTAATCTTCGCATATACCAAACCAACAAAAAGACCCTTCTGTTACAGAAAGGTCTTTTTCATATACAATCGTCCGAGCTATTTGGCTGCTTTGGCAGTCTTTTTCTGCGCCTTAGCAGTATCCTTTTTAGCAGCAAAAGGAAACTTATTGCGTGAATACTCCTTCACGTAGTAACCTTCGGGCAGGTCACACGGCTCACCTTTCTCGTTGTTCGGTGATTTAGAAAAGTAGTAAATCGTCCGCTTCACGCCGCCTCGCAATACCGTATCCTTCTTTGTATGCAAGTAGTAGACGGTACCGATCGAATTAGTATATTTGTAAGCCATAGTGCTCCTCCTATTTGATCTTACAAAACCTAGCCTACATGCTCACAAAATGGATGTCAACACTTTGGCAGCGATTTTTTACAGAGATGGCGACCATAGACGCGCGATTTTGCTTTCTGCTTATGGTTATTGTGTATGATAGATGTTGGTACTATTTTTGTACGATAAACAGGGGTCAAGCATAAATTTTATGGAGCACCGAGCGAACGCTCGCTCACGGCTATCTTGCGTGTTGTACGTGTTGTAAATTATGTTGTAGTTTTTTATTTTTTTGCTATTTATTTTGCTGCTCGATACTGAATGCGCAGCATAATCCGCAAAATAATCATCCCCACAATACGCCCAAGAATGGCTGAGATAACCACGCCGGTGAGGAGAATCGTCCAGCCAGCGAAATCGGGTGACCATAGCGGTGCACTAAAGTTGTAGTGGTAGAGGCTGGTGTCGGGCATCTTGGCAGTTTGGAGGCCAGCATTGGTGCTACTGAGCTTGCCCAGCTCCTCGTAGACACAGCGCACATAGTCGATCGACCAGCTATGGAAGCGTGGCTTACACACTGCATCGGCCTTGGCGTTGGCGGTTTGGCCGGCGCGGTTGGTGGTGCTCATCGAGGCGTTGAGCGCAGCCTTAGCGTCACGATTGTACTGCTCTTGTAGGTAGATTGGGCCAGTATCGGCATTCATATGGGCAGAGGAGTACTGCTGGAGGTCGGCGATGCGCTGGCGGATCTGCTCCATATTGCCCGCCTTATCTGCCGAGAGAACTGCTCGTCGCCTCTCGGTCATCCCCACATTATTGAGTCGCAAAAAGGTAGCAGACAGCACAAGCAGCACCATAAGTAGCAGCACCAGATGCCACATCTTGATGCGCCGGAGTCGCTTCATCGACCGCTTGACTTGCTGTTTGTTTGCCATGCTATGTACCCTACGTATGCCCACTTATGCTTTGGCTCTAGTATAGCATAACCTCAATATTGAACCCAGTAGCGCGAGGTGGAGCGATCACGCTCCTTAGCTACCTCTGGTGGTTTTGTGCCAGAGGCGGTACAATGGAAGGTATGAATATCTACTTCTCTGGAATCGGCGGTGTGGGCCTGGGGCCACTGGCTGAGTTGGCGCACGATGCAGGGCACCATGTGCTTGGCTCAGATAGCCACATTGGGCTTGAAACACAAGAACTCGAGCGGCGTGGCATCTCCGTCTCACAAGACCAAACAGGCGAATACCTGGCCTATCGCCACAAGCAAACCCCCATCGATTGGTTTATCTATACTGCAGCTTTGCCGCCCGATCACCCCGAGCTCGTCTTGGCACACCGACTTGGTATCTATACCGCTAAGCGTGACGAGCTCCTCACTTATCTCATCAACGAAAAAGACCTCCAGCTCATCGCCATCGCGGGTACCCACGGCAAGACGACAACAACTGGCCTGATGGTGTGGGCGCTGCGCCAGCTGGGCGAGCCAGTGAGTTACTCGGTGGGCACCACGCTGAGTTTCGGCCCCAGTGGGCATTATGTGCCAGGTAGTCGCTACTTTGTGTATGAGTGTGATGAGTTTGACCGCAACTTTTTGCAATTCCACCCTCATCTCACGCTGCTGACCTCTGTTGACTACGACCACCCGGACACCTACCCTACCAAGCAGGATTACACCGATGCCTTTAGCCGCTTCCTTGAGCAGAGCGAATATACTATCATGTGGCAGCGCGATGCCGATGCAGGCGTTGTGCCACCACGGCGACGGGCGCGTGTCTTGGAAGATGAGGATGTGCAGCAATTTGCACTCGCAGGGGCCCACAACCGAGCAAACGCAACACTAGTGGCAACGGCGTGCAAGCAGCTACGGCTTGGCTCACCTGAGCACATTCGAGCGGCTATCAATACCTTCCCAGGGGTGCAGCGGCGCTTTGAGCGGCTTGGGCCTGGGCTGTATAGTGATTATGGCCACCACCCGGTAGAAATCGCCGCGACGCTGCAGATGGCACGAGAATTGTCCGACCACGTTGTGCTGGTATATCAGCCACATCAAAATGTCCGCCAGCATGAGATCCGCCAGCAATACACCGACTGTATGGAGCGCGCCGAGCAAATCTACTGGCTGCCAACCTACCTCAGCCGCGAAGACCCAACTCTATCCATCCTCGCCCCACAGCAACTGACTGAGCAACTAACAAACCGCAGCAGCGTTTACTATGCCGAGCTCGATGATGCCCTGTGGCACGCCATCCAAACTGCCCGCGCCGAGGGCAAGCTTGTGCTCTGCATGGGCGCAGGCACGATTGATGGCTGGGTGCGGCAGCGGCTCGCACAACAGGGGTAGACACCAGCTCAAGCGGCCCACATCCGTTGCAAATGGTGCTTGCAAGCTTCTACGCTGCTCGTTATTACCTGCAGGTAGTGGCTGGGGTGGACTGCAGCATTCTCAAGTAATATACAACCTATCGGTCGTCCCCACTACCCCGCAGTTGGCCGCGCTGCTGGCGGCTGGCGAGCTTGGCGTTGTTGCACCGGGCAACCTCCTCAAGGCTCGAGCCAAGTAGGTGCGCCACCGCCGTCACATACCACAAGATATCGCCCAGCTCCTTAATGATTGCCTGCTTATCTACCTCTGTTATCTCACCCTGCTGGTCGCGCAGTAGCTTCTTGAACTTCTCGAGCACCTCGCCCGATTCGCCGCCTAGTCCCAGCACCATACCCATCAGCTGGGCGTTGGCATCACCGTAGGCATAGTCACTGCTCAGGGTAGTGATTGCTTGCTGTGCGTAGTCGTCGATCTTCATGTATCATCCTCCTTGTTATTGATCCAAAACGTCGTCAAACTCCTCAAAAAAGTACGGGTCGCGAAAGAACACCCGCGCGACAATCTGCTCCACTGCTGGTGCAAGCGTGTACTGCGCTAGCTTGTGTGGGCGTGCCCAAATGAGCCGCTCGTGCGGAGTGATATCATCAGTCACTCCATAAAACACATGAGCCAGTGTGGTTGAGAGAATCGCTTTGTCTACCCAAACACGAATATAACATTCGCCCGCATGCTGCAGCGCGAGATCCACAGTGCCAAGCTTCTCCGCTGCTTCGCGTTGAGCCGCCGTTTGAATAGATCTATCATCGATATGGAGCTTGCCGTAAGGGAGCGTCCAGGTATCGATGTAGGGCTGCTTGGTGCGCTGCTGGAGTAAGACATCACCATTACTATTTTGCACCACTAGCATGGTTACGATCTTGGGCTGGGTCCGAACCAGCATAGTGTCTGTACTAACCCGATCGACATACGCCAAACCACGTGGTGCCAGGCTATAGCCACCCGGCACCTTATGGACAAGCTGGTGCTGCAGCAGCACCTTGAGATGATAGCTAAAGAGATTGGTATCCACCCGTGGTGGACGCAGATCACGAAAGCGAGCCACCTTGCGGTAGCATAACACACTAAGAATCCGCCTTTGGATGTGGTGGTTAATCGTATCTTGCTCAAACATATTTGACTCAAATTATCATGACTGACATATCTAGTTTAGCACGCTATACTGGGGCTGGGTCAACCTTTAGACAGGAGAGAAATATGCCGCAATGTCAACGAAATAGCGAACATAGAACACGCAGCAATGCAACAGAAAGATCCACAGAAATCACTAACATACCTCATCATACCACTGTAAAATCTATCAGATACGCCGCACGAGTGCAAAGCGAATATACCCCACCGCAGCAGCAAGAACACGCACAGCCTCCAAAGGAAATTGAACGCAAGTTCATTATTGACCCAACGTCAAGCACCTTCACAAGAGAAGTCTTGGCCGAAAAGAGTCTTGATGATTTTGACCATGCTACTCTCCGTCAAGGTTATCTGGCAATTCGCGATGATGGGAGCGAAGAACGCATCCGAAGCTTTGGTGATATGTATTTTGAGCACACAATGAAATCTGGTGGTGATCTCGTTCGCGATGAGAAAAACACTCCTCTCAGCCGCGAGGATTTCGCAGCACTGTGGCCTCGCACCGCAGGAGCACGAGTCGAAAAAACACGCTATCAAATTCCTTATCAAGAAGTTGTACTTGAGCTTGATATCTATCATGGCCAGCTTGCTGGTTTGTGCATCGGCGAGGTTGAGTTTTCTGGCGAAGATGAAACAGCAGCACGAGCTGCAGCAAACGCATTTGGTACTCCTGCCTGGGCTGAGCACGATGTCACTACAGATGAGCGCTTCAAGAACAAACGACTTGCCACTAGCAGTACACTACCGATTTTTTACGAGCAGTGAGGTATCGCTCGCACGCAGCCAATCGCTTTCCCCTCACTCATCCAGCGCTGTTCGTAGGCGGTGAGCGTCTTGTATTCATCAGGCAGTGACGACTCGTGGAGATCGAAAGATAGTTCACAAATCGACCACTCTTGAGTAACGAGCTGCTCCAGGCTCCAGCAAAAGAAATCGCGATCGTCATGCTTGAGCAAAAGCGAGCCACCAGGCTGCAACAGCTGCTCGTACTGGCGCAAGGATGTTGGGTGAGTAAGGCGCCGGCCAGCGCTGCGCCGCTTAGGGAATGGATCAGGAAAGGTTACCCACAGCTGCTTGAGTGAGTGAGCAGCAAAGAGCTCGCCAATCTGATCGGCCCGAGCCCGCACAAACAACACATTGGTGATGCCACGCTCGAGCGCCGCGTACGCGCCTTTTTGCAAGCGATCACCCTTAACATCCAGTGCCACAAACACCTCATCTGGGTGCTGCGCCGCTAGCTCCACACTAAACATCCCGGTACCAGCGCCAACCTCGAGCACTGTCGCACTCTGCCGCACCTCTGCTGTTGCCTGGCACCATTCGTCGTACTCGTAGCAGTTGGTGGCGTTATGGAACTTAGCAAAGCGATATTTCTTGCGTTTGCGAGTGATGATAAATTGCTGAGGGTCAAGATACGTCATGAGTCTATTATACCTGAATCACATAGTCTCTCTCGTGGCAGCCCTACATTCCACGTTGTTTGGGTGAGTGTGAGAGCTCGCTATTAACTCTCACAAGTTTTTCACTCTAGCGCTGATGAGTCAGTAATCTGGAGAAATACTGCGATCTTTAATCTGGTGATTTCTAAAATTTGACTCAGGTTATTATAACCTACCTGAGCCGCTCCACTCCCCCACCCGGCAACACTCGCACCAAGCGTGATGGTGGCGTATCGATTGGCACCGTGCCACCATCATAATAGTAATCGACACCATTACCAAAGTAAGCACGAGCCTCGGCAATAGTGCGAGCGGGCAGCTGCCCCTCGAGGTTGGCGCTGGGGGCGATCAACGGACCAGTCTGGCGCAAGACCGCCTGGAGCCACGGCAGCTGCGGCTGGCGATAGGCCAGCATATCATTAGCGCGGCGTAGCCACTGCGGAGCATGGGGCGAATCGAGCAAGATACTCGTGGGCTGAGAAGTATCAAGCGACGGCAAGGTGGGCACATCGACATAAATCTGGCTGGCATCGGCCACAAGAATAATCGATGATTTATTGCTATCGCGCTGCTTGAGCTGGTATACCCGCGCCACTGCCGCTTCGTCATCTGCCCGGGCAACAATGCCATACAGGGTATCAGTCCGGAGTACTGCCACGCCACCACGCTGCAAGGTAAGCACAAGCTGGTTTAATTCATCATTCACATCTGTTATACTACCATACTATGAAGCCAATTACCTCACCTGAGATCACTGCACTAGAGATTATCATTATTATTATCGTGGCGATTGCACTGTATTGGGTGGGACCACGCGTGGTGATGTGGCTGACGCGGCATGCCTTCGTTACCACATATCAGCGTACACTGCCTAAGAAGGATCTCGAGAAGCGGCACAAGACGCTGGGCGGGCTCTTTGCTAATGTGTGGCGTATTATTGTGGTGGTGATTGCGGGCTATGCTATCTTCACCCATTTTTTCAATGACGCAGCTCTTGCGCCGCTGTTTGCGAGTGCAGGAATCATTGGTGTCGCCTTTGGGTTTGGCGCGCAGTCACTCGTTAAGGATTTTCTCTCCGGGGTATTTATTATTAGCGAAAATCAGTATCGGGTGGGAGATATCATCGAGATCGATGGCTTTGGCGGGACGGTCGAGCGGATCGGCGTGCGCTCCACAGTGATCCGCGACGTCGAGGGCAACGTCCACTTCTTCCCCAATGGTGTGGTGCAGCACGTCATCAACAAGACGATGGGCTATAGCAAGGTGTACTTCACCATCACCGTTGCGCCCGACACTAACATTAGCACTGCCAGCGATATCATCAATCGGATTGGTGAGGAAATTTCTGGCGAGGAAAAATGGCAGCGCAAAGTAATCGAGCCGCCACATTTCGATATCCTTGGCGACTTCAATGCGTCGTCGATTAGCCTCGTTGTCTCTGGCAAGACCCAACCGTCCGACCAGTGGGCCCTCACGGCCGAGATGCGGCGACGGATCCTGCGTGAGTTCGAGAAGGAGCACATCGAGCTCGGCGCAGCCTCGCCAGGCAAGCACAAGTAATCTCTGCTCACCACCGTTGTATACATGTCTCCAGGCAGCGGGTAGCCTTGATGATTACTACACTAGTATTTCCACCAGTGTAGTATAATGCACGTATGAATCAGCAATTTCCCTCTTATCCTTATGAATCACAGCCGGCAGCTCCACCTCAGGCTCAGCCTTATTATCCACAGCAGCCAGTGCAAGCACAGCCACAGCAGCCACCAACATGGCCAGCCCAACAGCCCGAGCCTGCACCAACTCAGATACCACAACCGGCAACCCCAACACCCCCAAGTAACCCTGCGCAACCATCCCAGCAGTCACCCGTTCAGCAGCCCGCGCCCCTTGTTGTCCAGCCAGCAACCCAGCCGGCGCCAGCAGCAATGGACGCCAACTATAGCAGTGTTTTTGACGGCACACCACTCGTTATGGCAACGCTCGTCTCGCACTATCACAACCGCACCGTCTTTAGCCAAGTGCCCTGCATTCTCGAATGGACGACGGCCAATCGTATCCGCGCCATCGACTTCGACTCCAAAACAAACCAAATGGTCGGCGTGGTGCTCGATATCGATCCGCAGCAGATCACCAAAGCAGCTGTCGAGGCAAGCTTTATCATTATATGGGTCAATGGCCAGCGTATTCAGTTCGACTTTGCTGGAGCGAGCGCCCAGCTGCTGACTGGCCTTGGCGCTGCAGTATCGCCAGGTATTGGTGGTGTTCTCTATGGACACAATGTCGAGCGCGCACTCGACAACGACTACGACTGGTGGTGGGCTGCCATTCAAGCCTACGCACCCTATGCTAAAATTATTGACGGCTTCGAGCGCGACGCGATGATTATCAACAATGGCGTCAACATTGGCCTCATCATAGCTTTTGTGACACCAATCATAGTAGTACTTATCGCCTTTATTATGGCATTATTATCATAAAACCAGATGACTCCAGCAAGCTGATTGACTTATTTTCTAATAAACAATAGTGCCCAAGACACCATATAATAGATACAGCAAATGCAGGCATGCTCCTGCATTGTTACTTCTATAGGAAGTCTACAACCCGCAAAACATCTTCGTACTTGCCGATCTCAAGTTATATAGTATAATACTTCCATGAATCAGCAGCCCACGACACCTGTATACCCGCAAACCACCTTATACTACCCACCAACACCAACTATGCAACCCACACCACCAATTGGCCGGACTCCTGTTGCAGCAAACCCTCTCCCTCAGCCCATTATGCAGCCAATGCAGTTACCTACTGCCCAATCATTGCAACCTACTATTGAGGCTAGTTATAGCAGCGTCTTTGATGGCACACCACTCATTGCAGCAACATTTGTCTGGTATAGCACTGGTTATTTCAATGAGACACCCTGTGTTCTCGAATGGACGAGCACCAACCGTATCCGTGCTATTGATGTAGATGCTTCGATGGGTCAATCAATCGGTGTTATCTTTGACATCGACCCACAGCAGATTACCAAAGCAAGAACTGAGTCAAGCTTCATTATTATCTGGGTTAATGGTCAACGCAACCAGTTTAACTTTGCTGGAGCAAACACGCGATTACTCAATGCCCTGAGCGCCGGTGTGTCACCTGGTATGGGAATCCTTTATTATTCCCATACCGTTCAAGATGCGCTCAATAACCACTACAACTGGTGGTGGTGGAATATTCAGACATACACACCATCTGCCAAATTCGTTGATGGTGATGACCAAGGATTCAAGATTGGCATTGCTATCAGTCTTGCAATACCTTTCATGGCTTTTGTTCTTGCAGTTATTGTAGTTATTATACAGATGGCATCACACCACCCTTAAAGAACTCCGGGTTTTGTGCTGAGCTTGAAGGTGCTAACGCAAAATCTGCGTAAGATAGTGGCCAACCGGAGCGACACAAGAATTTAATTCAATCTAGGCAAACTATTTGACCAATCTCCTCTGATGCGTCATAATGGGGAGCTATGAAGCGCACTTTTCTTGCTGTTGTTATAGTTGCTACTGCTGCACTTGGCTCTCCGGCCTATGCCGAGCCCGCTGCGCCACTCAGCAATGATCAACTCACTCAAATAAAACAAAACTGCGTCCGCGTCAAGTCTACCCTGCGGCGCATCCATGCCAACGACGGGCTTGTCCGGGTCAACCAAGGGCAGCAGTATGAGGTGATTGCCACCCGTCTGATGGCACCACTCAATAGCCGCATTGCCCTCAACCGGCTCGACGGTGTGGAGCTTGCCAAGACAACGGTAGAATATAATACCCAGCTTACCGCTTTCCGCAGCGAATACCGCCAGTATGAGGAGAAACTATCTGAGCTGCTGC
Source organism: uncultured Candidatus Saccharibacteria bacterium (assembly GCA_938030095.1). Lineage (GTDB taxonomy): Bacteria > Patescibacteriota > Saccharimonadia > Saccharimonadales > Saccharimonadaceae > Saccharimonas. The sequence goes on along the minus strand of CALHGK010000005.1, from coordinate 96,651 downwards.
GTACTGATTGCACCGATCAGCCCGTCGAGTTTTACTACCTCATCAAGCCAGTGCGCGAGCGTCGCAAGCGAGTGGCCGATGTCGCCTTGCGGCTCAACCAGCTACTGAGCCAGTACGGTTCGCAGTTTGACGTATTTTATAGTAAGCAATTCCCTGCCAAGAAGGAGGTGCCGAGTGCCCAGCAGCCAACCCAACCAGCCCAATAAACTCGACTTCGAGCACCAGCTGAGCACTATGCGCGAGCACCGTTTTTTGGTGATGATCTGCGGAGTCATCGCCATTGCGGGTGTCATGGTGTGGGTCGCCATGGATATGTACAATACCAGTGGTGCAGCGCAGGTCGACCTCAGCCGGCCTGGCTTCCAGGAGGTGCGCAAGCAAGCCGCTCGCGATGCCGAGCCCGAGACATACAAAACTGAGGGTAGCGTTACTAAGCAATCGCTCGACGAGTTTAAAAAAATGTACCAGCAGCGCCGCAGCAAGATCGCCGATGGTACCTTTGACCCAAATGTCCTGAGTGATGAATCCCTCCAGCTCTTCTCTACCAATAGCGACACCGAGAATCAGCAACAAACGCAAGCGCCAGCTGAGCAGCAATAGTACCTCACGCTGGTAGCACACCTAAAACTCGCTTTAAGTAACAAGCGAGTTTTCGCTCTCTAGGACAGCTGAATATTTTCGAGGTATGCTCATTTCTATCCGTGCTTACAAAAGAGAAAATACCAAAATAAGAGAATGAGCTAACAATACAAAAGCAAGATTGTAAGCTGTAGACAGCTGAAACCACACGGCACAAATCCACATAATTTGACATCGTTACCCCTTTCGTGATATAAAATAGTTAATATGACTCGCTCAAAATCCGAAGTTGCGCCAGACGGCTCAACCCAAACACCAGAAGGTTTACCACGCCGTAAGGTATTGATGATGACTGGCCTGGGAGTGTTTAGTGCACTACTCCCCAGCGGCGACACCTCTCAGCCTTCTGCAGAGCAGTGTCAAGACCACGAGAAAGATTCATTCCAGCCAGTCGTTGTCCGACTTGGCGTTGTGGCACTTAATGCCGCTGGCTTCGAGCCTGGCAAGACTAACGAAGAGATATACGAAGAAGTGCGCGTCCACACTGGCCGCATCACTCACACAACTCGCGATGCATATCAGTTTCACATAACCGAGTTTGTCTGCAACACTGCGCCAGACAGCACTCGCACCAAGGAAGACGGCACGACCGAATACTATTACTCCAACGACCAAATCAAAAAAATCGCCGAAGAATACCGTGAGCAGCTAGACGTGCAGGATGGTGAGCATTCACTTATGCTGATGGCCGTTAATACAGCAGGTGTGGAGAATGATGTACTCGGCCTCGCCTTCCAGAGCACCGATGAAGACAAAGCCAAGGGCGGCAACGGCCCGATGGTGCTCGTGCTGAGCAACAAGACTGGTGGCAACGTATACAGTCATGAAATTGGGCACGTACTCTCGGAAGATGAACAAAATAGTGACCCCAGTAAGAAAAAGCAGTTTGGCAAAGGTATGGGACACGAGATGGTGATGGACTGCCTCATCACCGATACCGAGGGCAATATAACACAGTATTGTGCGGTCGATACCATCCAGCAGCTGCTTGCCATGGGCTGTGGCCTCAGCAAGCGCGATAAGTCTGATGCCGTGAACGAATACGCCTCCCCCGTCACTGTCATGGGTAATTCTATGGTCTACACAGATTCAGACACAAAAGTCAGCCAAGTGACGAATGAAGTCACCGCAACAGAGGAGCGCAAACCAATCTACTCGCCCGCCGAGCTTACCTTCCTCGATTCGCGCCACCAAGTCGAGTGTACCACGTCGACCGATGGACGCTACCCACTCTCGTATGACTTTCGCAAGCGCTTTGCCTTGGCATACTCGCTACCCGCCGACCACGCACTCAAGACAATCCTCCCCAAGGCCGATACACTGATCTTTGCACCAATCATCGAGTATATCGATAAAGACACGCCATTTGACTCGACCAATCTAGATGCAGTCCAGCGCCGCATTGGCGTCTTTGCCACGTGGGACAACGGCCGCGGCACGGCACTGCTAGATGTAAGCTTGTTCAACAAAATTGACTACGATGGCAAAGAAGAAAATGTTATTTACGCCGATGAGCAGCTTGGCATCGTCGCTGTCTCGGGCTACGACAAGAATACCAAGAGCGAGTATGTGCGGATCGTTAGCCTCAGCTCGCAAGAAGGTATCACTCTGCTAGATGAGGCGCGGACGCGCACTGCCGAGCGCAATCAGCTCCTCCTCAAGCCTAAGCAACCAAACTAGTGGCAATATAAGGGGTTATAGCCCATCCATTACCCCATACTCATTTATTGTCTTGCATATTATTATGAATATTCTGCGTATATATTCATTGCTCCTCTCAGTGATGAGATGCCCATTGCCTCTATCTTGTGATCTTCATTTCACCGCCATGAGCCACTCGTTCTTGCACCTTGTTTGATGGCGCATAATCATCAATTGCACTGATGATTTTCGCGCTCATCCCGAGAGACTCATTCTCAGCAATTACTAATTTATAAGTACAAAAAATCTGAGAGTACAAGCGTGATGGCAACACCAAAACACTTCACCTACCCATAGCACAATTTTTTGCATTTGCACCCTACTATGCTATACTAACCAGGTTATGAATATGAAACCTGTCCTCAAACGTTATATCTCTGAATTCGTCTATGGTGCGGTCGATGGTACCGTCACAACCTTTGCTGTAGTAGCAGCCAGTGCTGGAGCGGGTATCTCGAGTGCAATTATCTTGGTGCTGGGCGCAGCTAACCTCATTGCCGATGGTTTCTCGATGGGCGCAAGTGCTTACCTCGCGGCCAGTGCTGAGCACGATGAGTCGGCGCGGAGTACAAGCAAACGCGCCTCACCAAAAATCATCGGCTTCATGACCTTTGCTGCCTTCGTTGTCGTTGGTAGTGTGCCTGTTATCCCCTATCTTGCCCATGTGCTGGCACGCGGCTCGAGTGCAGCTCATCCTCTGCTGTTTTATATCAGCTCGGGAGCTACGGCACTCACCTTTGTAGCAATTGGCTATATCAAGGGCAAAGTTGGTGGTGAGAATCCACTTGTTGCCGCCCTGCAAACTCTCGCCCTCGGTGCTATTGCTGCCGCCCTGGCCTATGGCGCTGGGACAGTGCTCGCTGGGTGGCTTGGCGTGCAATTGTAAGAGCTGCAAACAATTCTAATGATTCTACCTCTGTTATTTATTTTCTTCTATAACTTGCTAAGTTTTATGGCTAATGAATATATTTAGTGAATGTTCATCACTGTCTATGACATAGTCATTAAACCATAATGACTGGTTTCGTCACACTCTAGAAATAAGCTTGGCATCTCTGCTCATTTTGCCGCACCATTCTTTGGTAGCTGGTCGATCAGCTCCAGCAGCTTCTCCCAATCAGCTCGCCGGGTATGGTCAATATCGACGTCGACCGCATGGTCGCGAATCGCCCAGAGGAGCGGCTCTGCCTCTGGCGTGATCCATGGCTGCATCTCGAGCGGATAGGCTAGCTGGTCAGACATAAGCACTCCATCGCCGTAGTCATTTACCAGTGTGTCGATCGTATACTCGCGGCGAAGCATCCGCGCCCAATTCTGGCACAGCGCGATGGTTTCTGCTCGCGTGAGGGCTAGCTCGCTCACACCAGCCCATCCTTCCGTAGTCCACTAAGCGCAACAGCAAAACGCGGGTCGCCGTGTAATTCCTGGGTGATACTACTGAGCGATTGCCCCTGTGCCATGCGCCGCACAATTTCACCCCGCATTTGGCGCAGGCTGCCAGCAAAGCGCGACTGCCGCGTGTAGTGCCGGCTGGTGCCGAGCCGACCCTTACCCGCCGCCTTCAGCTCAGCGCCGTAGTCCATCAGCGCCCAGAACCACTGGCGGGGCTGCTCTTTATCCATCGTCTGCGTCACCAGCGCCAGCACCTCCTTATCTGCCACGCGCTCCTGCCCTGCAAAAAAGTGATTAAAATACACCGTGCGGATATTGGTCTCTACAAAGGCGGTTGGGGTTTGATACACGTAATTCATGATAGCCCCAGCCGTGTTAGCACCAATGCCAGGCAGCGCCACAAGGTCGGCTTGCGTCGCAATAGGCGCACCAGCAGCAATCGCCTGCGCCGCGCTGTGGAGGTACTTTGCTCGGCGGTTATACCCCAAACCCTGCCAGGCCTGCAGCACCGCCGGTAGCTGGGCCGCCGCCAGGGCCTCAATGGTCGGGAAGCGGGTGGTAAACTCGGCAAACTTAGGCAGCACCCGCGCCACCTGCGTCTGCTGCAGCATCAGCTCACTCACTAGCACATAGTACAGCGTCGGCTGGCTGCGCCACGGCATCGGGCGGTAGAGCTGCTTGGCTTTGTGCCATATCATGGCCTGGAATTGCGCTGTGTCCATAGAGTATAGTATACTAGAAGAATGAAACTATCTCGACTTATTCTCACAATCGCTATTGTCATTATTGCCGCGTGGCTGCTTGGTGTTGTACTAAAGCTAGCCGCATGGGTTATCAACGGGCTGCTCTCGCTCGCCGCAATCGTCGTCATTATCTGGCTTATTATGATGTTCATCGAGAGCCGCAAAAAACAGAAATAATTTTCTGAGCTGCGCCGCTCTGTTATATTAGCTTATCGTGACAACTGAGCCAAGGACAGCTGGCATTGTTCATTTTGTCAAATCTCTCCTTCTTCGTCTTCACTATGCTCTTGTGCGGGGCAATACAGTTGTAAGAGCTGCGCGTCATTTTCCTTTAGTCCTATGCAAAAGGTTAGGTTTTATTCGCCTCCGCAGATGTTTTCTTGCGAAGTAGAAGCAAGTCACATGAAACACCAGCCCAGCAATACACAATGCATCGCTTAGCTATAAGCACACTCCACCTCTGTTACTATGTTTTCACTCGTCGACCATGCCTAGCTCATGCGCTATACTAAGAACAATGGATGATGAACTATATCTTGATGAAGTCGTGGAGGTGGTGGCGATTTTTCGGCGTGGGCACCAGCCATGCCAGCCAGTCAAATTTCGGCGTGGCAATGGCCAGGAAGTGACGATCCAGCGAATCGGCCTAGGCTTCGAGCATCAGCGCGGTGCACGTACGGTGCATATCTTCGATGTGACAGATGAGCAGGCTGATTACCGCCTCGAGTTTGACAGCATCACACTGGTATGGCGGCTCACACGCGAGGCCGATCATGTCTCATAGCAATATCAATCCCACCCCACCACTGATGATGCATATCGATCTCAATAGCTGCTTTGCCACGATCGAGCAGCAATCTCGGCCGTTGCTCCGCCACCGGCCAGTTGTCATCGTTAATCGGCGCAACCAACACGCGACTATCGTCACCGCAAGCTACGAAGCCAAAGCGCGTGGTGTACACACTGGTATGCGCTTACCCGCAGCGCGGCTACTTTGCCCTGATATTGTTCCACTAGAAAGCGATCCACCCAAGTATCGCTATGTCTACCACCGACTTGCAACCATCCTCAGCGACTACTCGCCCAATGCCACCATGAAAAGCATTGATGAAGGGGTGATCGACCTAAGCCAAAGCCCACCTGACATCCGAGCACGCGGCGCACTGGCGATTGGCCAGGAGATCAAGCAGCGCCTCCGTAGCGAGGTTGGCGACTACATGCGTTGTAATGTTGGCATTGGCACCAACCGCTGGCTAGCTAAGATTGCTGCCGGTATCAATAAGCCTGACGGCCTGACTTGCATCACTGCAGACAATCTCCACGCAGTACTCGCTACACTATCGCTCGAAGACCTCACTGGTATTGCCGCTGGCTACAGCAAGCGCCTCCGTCAGGTTGGTATCCAGACGCCGCTCGACTTCTTAGCCGCAAGCGAGGCAACGCTCGAGCACATGGTGTTTCATGGCAAGCCAGGACGCGACTGGTATAAGCGGCTGCGCGGTTGGGAGGTAGATAGTGATGAGCGCCCACTCAAGACAGTTGGGCGGCAGTTCGTCCTCGATCAGCCGAATCTCAATTACGATCAAGTCTTGCGCCGCTTCCACGTCCTATGCGAAGATATCGCGGCTGCGCTCCGGCAGCAATACGTGCGCGCCCGTGGTGTGCGCCTCTATGCCAAAAGTTATCAAACAGACCGCTGGCACAACCACGAGCGCCGCGAGCATCCACTATGTGATGGCACCACGCTTTTTCATATCGTCAAGCGACTCACCCAATCGATGCCTCTGCCCGCCTATGAGATTGGCATGTCGTGCTATCTTCTCACAAGCGAGACAGACGCACAGCTTGCACTCTTCGACGACCCATCAGCTCGCCAGGCTCTCACTGCCGCAATCGACGAGATTAACCAATTCTACGGCCCACACACCGTCCAGCCAGCCGACACTCTCGGCATTGCCACGCAGATGAAGCGCAAAATACCATTTGGTAGCGTGCGGTATTTATGAGCACTCATCGTGCACTATTGCCATCAGCTCATCGTGTACGACACCATTAGACACAAGCGCGCCACGAAATGGCTGCGCATAATTAAGCGGCTGGCCCGATACACTCGTCATCTTACCACCAGCCTCCTCAACAATAACGTGCACCGCTGCCATATCATACGCATTCACCTTCTCGGCATAATACCCAACGAAGCGCCCCTCAGCCACGCGAATACTCTTGGCTACTGCGCCACTAATGCTTGCTGTGCTCACCTTGCGTTCGATCAGCTTATCATAATATTCATTGCGGCGGATATTTGCGTAGCTACACGACGCCGCAAAGATCCCCTCTGTAAGCGTCTGGCGATTCACCTGTAGCTGCGTACCGTTGCAAAAGGCACCATGGCCACGCACTGCCCAGTAGAGCCGATCCGTCATTGGTTCATAGCCAACACCGACGGTTGGCACACCATCAACTACCAGTGCGAGCGAAAACATTGCGGTGGGCACACCCCAGGTAAAGGCCTTCGTGCCGTCGACCGGATCGCACAGCCACTTCCGACCAAGGCCATAGCCCGTCGTGCTCTCCTCTTCGCCAATGACGCCATCGTCCGGGAAGGTCTCGTGGAGGCGCTGGATCACCAGCGAGTTGATTGTTGTATCGGCAATTGTCACTGGCGTGCCATCCGCCTTGGTCTGGCGCTGTTGGTCGCCATCAAAATAGCGGCGCATAATATCGCCCGCCTCGCGAGCAATCCGCTGCGCGGTATGAAGTTCTTGTTCGTACATGCTCATCAGTATATACCGTTGGCTCTTGTAAGTGCAATGCTTAGGCGCTTCATTGCCATAACTGAGAGATAAAGCCACTTAATCTCTTACTAACAGAGCCAAAATATACCGAGCAAAAAAGCAATCACTCTCCCTTGCCATTACTATGCACCCGGTGTATAGTAGATAATATTACTAGTATTATTGAACCGAATAAGGATATACCGATGACGAAAAAGCTTCTGAAAATTCTGGGTATCATCATAGCAATACTCTTTGGCTGTTTTGTGATTCTTATGCTTTATATGAATTACCTCAACCAAAGCATCACCGGCGATGATGGTGTAGCAAAGGGCTACGCCTCGAAGTTGAATCCCAGTGGCACACTGGAGCAACGTTATACTAAGCCAGGCCCCTACCGCGTCGCGCACCACACTCATCGCAGCGATAGCACAGCCATCAAAGAGTATCATATCTATGCCCCGCAACGCACTTCTCCAAACCAGACTTTTCCGCTTGTGCTGATGGTCAATGGCACCGCCACCTACGCATCTACTTATGCGCCAATATTCGAGCATTTGGCCAGCTGGGGTTTTGTTGTCATTGGTAATGAGGATGGCTGGCCAGGCACTGGCGCAACGACATCGATCATGCTTGATGCTGCACTAGAGCTCAACACTGCAGAGGATAGCCCCATCAAAGGCTTCGTCAATACAAGCAAAATCGGCATCGCTGGACATTCCCAAGGCGGAGCCGGTGCTATTAATGCCGCGACAAAATACGGCAATAGTAGCCGCTATACCTCCCTCTACACCGCTAGCGCAGTTGGCCATGGCACCGCAAACGACAACAACTGGCACTACGACACCAGCAAGCTCAAGACAGCCACCTACATGATGGCTGGCACTGGCCCAAGCGACAACCTCGCCATTAGCCCACTGGGCGACTTACAGCAGAACTTTCGCGCTCTTAATACAGACAAACCAAGCGTCATCGCGCGGCGTAAGACCGTTGGTCACAAAGACGTGCTGGAATATGGCGATGCCTACATGACCGCCTGGTTCCTCTGGACGCTGAGCGACAATACCGAAGCAAAAGCGGTCTTCGCTGGCAACAACGCCGAGCTCCGGCACAACAACGACTGGCAGGATGTCGAGACAAAGCACGTATAATAAAACTTACGCTACGCTAGCTCATAAACGGCTAGCGTAGCTCCATTGCTTATTGCTGCTTTTGGTCTTCCTGACGTAGTGCTCGCAAAACCCTCTCTTCTTCGCCTGGTGCAAATACTGTCATCGTCCCGCCAATCACATCAATAGGTGTCGTCTTGCTGATATTTGGAATAATCCCATCAGTTTCCGACAAGTCATAGACTGCATTATCATCAAACACAGTGAAGCGCGTTATCGGGTCTCCCGGCTTCCAATAGCTACCCTCAACGCGGCTAAGCGCCTATTTAATCGCGCCTACACCGAGTGATCGAACCCCTTCTTTCATTCTCTCTAAAAAGTCAGGGTGCTCTTCAAATTTTCGCGGTAAAGTGTCGTGTGTTCTCGTCATAATTGCCTATATTATACCACAGTTATCGCTCTATTGCGTCGCACACCGCTGCCACATACCGCGAGTCATCAACCGCATGCCCAGCGCCTTCTACCACTGTGCCATGGACGGTGGGGATATGTTGCACGGCAGTATCAAAGACAAGTTTCATCTCTGGCCACTTAATAAACTCCTCTGAGCCAACGAAAATCTGCACAGGGCACGTAATACGCTGCGCAGCCGCTACCAAGCTCACCTGCTTGGCATATTCGAGTCGCCGCTTGCCAATCACACGCCAGTCACGCCCAGACCAATACTGCGCACACTCTGCAAATGACGGCGACAGCGAGAAGAGCCACAGCTCACTTGGTGCTTGTTCACACGCCGCCAAGAACGCAATACACGCCCTAAATGAGAAACCAGCCAGAATAGTCTCGGCTGGATCATGCTGCCGATACCGCTCATGTAGCGTCTGCAACCACTGTTTTTGCATAGTTCTATGCCATTGGATTGGTACAAAGTCCACCGCGTAGCCCATCGCTCGCCAGCGGTTCATCAGTGTATCATAATCGCGGTCGGCGCGCCCTTCTTGGAAGCCCGGCACAAAGAGAATCGTTTTATTCATACAGCTATAATGCCACATTTCTGGCGGTATCACAATGGTTTCCTAGCTTGCTTTCAAGACCTTCTCCCTCCTGCCTACTATTCTGTCTGTGAAATATCAGAAATTGCTACTACGCCATAGTTAAGCTTTTCAGCTCTCACACTGGGAAGCGATTTTTGAGCGTACATATGTATCTTTACTATAGGGAGTCTTCTAGTTACTGACACCAGTCAGATATTCTCAACCAGTACCACGCGGCAAGAAGCAACCTATCGCTTCACCCTCTTCTCCGCTATACTAGATATATGACAACACTAACGAAATTCGCCCACTCTTGCTTTACTATTACAATTGACGGCCAGAGCTTGGTCGTCGACCCGGGTGTATACACCGACGATTTTGCTATGCCGCAGCAGGTAGCGGCAGTTCTCATTACCCATGCGCATCCCGACCATTGTAGCCATGCGCTCATCAAGCGTATTATACAGGCATTTCCTGAAGCAGAGATTATAAGTGTTCATAATATCATCGTAGATAGTACAACGATATCTCTGCCAGAGGGCACACTCTCTATTCACCACGCAACAGCCGCAGTGCCTGGCGATACGCTCCAGATTGGGCCATTCACGCTTGAGTTCTTTGGCGGTGAGCATGCCGTGGTGAGCCCAAACATTCCGCGCCTCCACAACCTTGCCGTGTTGATCAACAATCGCATCTACTACCCTGGTGATTCCTTCGCTTTGCCTCAGCGCCCCATCGACGTCCTCGCTCTGCCAGTGGCCGCACCATGGCTCAAGTTCTCCGAGGTACGTAGTTTCTTGCAGGCCGTCGTGCCACGCCTGGCTTTTCCTGTTCATGACGCTATCTTGAGTGACGCCGGCAAGGGATTGATTGATACACTTTGCACAGCAGCGGCAACTGAAGTTGGAGTGAAGTATCAGCGGATAGAAACAATAGAGCTATCGTAACTAGCTATCCCACAGCTCCCGTAATCGCACACGCGCTTATGCTTATGGTGACTTTGCACTATTTTGCAGCACCCGCTCGCTCCATTCCTGCCAGTGCCCGAAGCTGCTCTGCTTTGATAGATCCAGGAACTCGCCAGTGCTCCATTCCACCAGCCGCATGCCAAGCTCCTGGATGAGATACGCAAATACCTCCGTTGGCTCCTTGCTACCTCTGACGAAGAGCCCCATGGTGATGAGTTGTTCCCTGTGTTTGCTCAGGCTAAATTCAATCAGCCACTCCCTCTTCTGCATAACAAGCCACGACGGGTCGCGAGTGTCTAGCTGCGCATCGCATGCTTTGGCAATCTTTTTGAGCTCGGTAATCATCTGCTGGTGCTCGAGCGGCACGCAGTCTTCTTCCGTCAAGTCACCAACCGACTGGACATGACGTTTTGTTTTGATTGCGGTGAGATCCCAGCTCATGGGGTCATTATCTCCTTGTGCACGTTTGTTTCATTTGCACCAGATTCGTAAATGATAGCGAGTCATCGCTCGTTTGTTTATAACCCCAACTCCTTCAGCTGCCCGGGGTCTACCTGTGCGGGGGAGTCCATCATGACGTCGACGCCGCTGCCGTTTTTGGGGAAGGCGAGGGTTTCGCGCACGTTGTGCTCGCCGGTTAGCTCCATCAGGATGCGGTCGATGCCAAAGGCGCAGCCTGCGTGTGGCGGCGCACCGTAGGTAAAGGCCCGCAGCATAGCGCCAAACTTCTCTTCCACATACTGCCGGCTATAGCCTAGCAGCCCGAATACTTCGTACAGCACAGCCGGGTTGTGGTTGCGCACACCGCCGCTGCAGATTTCGTAGCCGTTCATCACCATATCGAACTGGTCGGCCAGAATAGCTAACTTCTCGTCATCGGTCTGGGCAGCTTGCAGCGTGCTGAGCCCGCCCTTTGGCATGCTAAAGGGATTGTGGCCAAAGTCGAGCTTACGGGCATGCTCATCCCACTCGTAGAATGGGAAATCGATAATCCAGGCTAGCGCCACCGCCTGCGGATCCTTCAGGCCAAAGTGCTCGGCAAACTCACTACGCAGCCGCCCTAGCACTGCATTAACCACCGGGCGCCTATCGGCCCCAAAGAAAACTGCATCGCCGTCCTTAGCCCCCGTTTTGGCTTGGATGGCGGCCAGCTCATCCTCACTCAAAAACTTAGCAATTGGGCTCTTGGCCGCGCCGTCTTGGTAGGTAATGTAGGCCAGGCCGCCTGCGCCCTCGACTTTGGCGATGTGGGTAAAGCCATCAATCTGCTTGCGGCTGAGCGACGCACCGTTTTTGACGCAGATTGCCTTAATACATTCAGCGTTTTTGAACACGCCAAATTCGGTGTCGGCAAACACGTCCGTTAGCTCAACCAGCTCCATGCCAAAGCGCAGGTCTGGCTTGTCGCTGCCGTAGGTTTCCATGGCGGCTTGGTACGGGATGCGCGGGATGGGGTGGCCGTCGCCGGCCGGCAGATCACTCAGATCCAGCAGCGTCTTGCCAGCAAAGTCCGTCACCAGCTGCCGCATCAGTGGTTCCATCATCTGGCGGACTTGCTCGCCATCCTCCACAAAGCTCATTTCTAGATCCAGCTGGTAAAACTCACCATACAGGCGGTCGGCGCGCGGGTCTTCGTCGCGGAAGCAAGCGGCCAGCTGATAGTAGCGCGGCACGCCACCAACCATCAGCAGCTGCTTAAACTGCTGCGGTGCTTGTGGCAGGGCGTAGAATTTGCCCTCTTGCAAGCGGCTGGGGATGAGGAAGTCGCGCGCGCCCTCGGGGCTGGAATTTGCAAGGATTGGCGTTTGGATTTCGATAAAATCGCGCTCGTCCATATATTGGCGCATGCGGCGGTACATATCGGCGCGGCGGCGCAGCATCGTTTGCAGCTTGGGCCGGCGCAGGTCGAGGTAGCGGTAGGCAAAGCGCAGGTCTTCACCCGCTTGATTGGTCTCGCTAAAGGGCTGGATAGGCAGCGTCTCGGCTTTGTTGAGCACCTCTAGCTCATTTACCACAAGCTCAATGCTACCGCTGGCAATATTGGGGTTGGCCAGGCCCTCACCACGCTGGCGCACCTGGCCGCGGGCCCGCAGAACGTACTCGTCGCGAGCATGCTCTGCCAGCGCAAAGGCCGCAGTTTGTTCAGGGCTGACGACCAGCTGCACCAGGCCAGTATGGTCGCGTAGGTCGATAAAAATCAGGCCACCATGGTCGCGCCGTGCATGTACCCAGCCGGCCACAGTGATGGTTTGACCGGTGTAATCCGGCGTTTGGTTGGCAAGTATTCGTTGTGTCATATCTGTTAGATTATACCACAATTTCAGGCATCATTCTGCTCGCCCATGGGGAGGGCGCGCGGCTGCGTGGGTTCGGGCAATGCTACTGGCTGGCTATATACCTCGTCATCATCCGCTGTGGGAGCATGACCAAGCAAGGCTTCGATACAATCATCCAGCGTCACCATCCCTACCGTCTCACGATACGTATTGACGACAATGAAGACCTGTTGGCGCGTCTTAATAAACGCACCCAAGGCTTGCTCGAGCGACTGCGTCCCGTCGATGTAGTACACGTTTGGGTCCATCACCGTTTGCACCTGAGCCGACACTGCCTCCTTGAGCGACATAAAGTCGCGGGTGTGTAACACGCCAATAATATGATCAATGTCGCCATCCACCACTGGGAAGCGGCTATGCCCGGTGCGGTGCAACTCATCGAGTAACAGCGGCCCCACCATGGCATCTTGCTCGACTGTCTTGATAGCATTGCGCGGCACCATAACTGTCTCGACTGTCTTACGCGCAAATGTTAAGCTCCCCAGCGCTTGCTCACGCTCTACTGGCGGCAAGACTGATGGCCGAGCATGACGCACCAGATGTTCAAGCTCAGCCCGCGACCCCAGGCGAAGGTTCGTCTCTACTGGCGGCACAAACGAACGGACAATGCACACCACTCGTGGGAATCGCCCGGCAAAACTAACGAAGCTCGGCTCAACTGCATTATAGAGGCGCTGGGCAATTGCATGTATCCAGCCAATCCGCCCCACACCACCATAGAGCAGTGCCACCACAAGCGCAACCAGCACTCCGCCACCAAAGTCGAATGCACCGATACTTGCCATCACCATCAGCACCAGCAATAGCGCTACCACGCAGCGCTGGAGCGAGACAAGGTCATCATAGACAGCAATGCGCCGCAACTGGTGGATCGCTGTGCGATTATTCTGCTGGCGACGACGCTCGAGCTCGTATTGGCTTACCGGTGGTATATCGGGCCATGCACTACCAGCCAGGATGAGGGCAATGACAAAGATAGCAAAGATGATGATCATGAGCATTTCCATGCCATCATTGTAGCGCACTCCCCTGATCGGCTCAATGCTTTGGCCTGTGCAGCACCTCTGTCAGCTTGATTCGGCCTCTCGAGCACGATATAATATGCAAGAATAAGGAGGAATGTTTCGTTTATGACAAAAAAATCATGGCTGATCTTTGCAGTGCTCTGCCTCGCAATCTTAGGTGGGCTCGTGTGGCTGTCGCGCCAAGGTGAGTCGATCAATCTGTCGGGTGTTGACCCATTGCAGGTACAAAGCGCCAGTAGCCAAAATGGCGACATCGCCGACCATACCCACGGGAGCAAATCACCAAAGGTAACAATCATCGAATATGGAGACTTCCAGTGCCCTGGCTGTTCGCAAGCCTCGCCTGCACTCAAGGCAGTCACTGAGAAATACAAGGATCACGTGCAGCTCATCTTCCGCAACAACCCTCTCTCGTCCATCCACCCCAATGCACTCGCGGCAGCAGCGGCAGTTGAGTCGGCTGGCTTCCAAGGTAAATATTGGGAGATGCACGACAAAGTCTACACCGAACAAAATTCGTGGCAGTCACTCGATGGCACAGAACGCACCAACTACTTCGCCACCACTGCACAGGGGCTTGGCCTTGATGTCAACCGCTTCAAGACCGACCTTGCCGAGGCCGACCGTTCAGGTGCCCGGATTAAGAAAAAGATCGCCTTCGATAAATCCCTGGCTGGTGCCCAAAATGCCGCCAGCGCCACACCAGCTATTCTTGTCAATGGCAAGAATGTGACCAATCAATACGTCAAGGACGGCAAGCTCACCACCTCAGGCAGTTCAGATGCGCGCCAAGTGTGGGCCGACGCCGATGCCTTTGGCAAGCTCGTCATCGAGCCAGCCCTCAAAGAAAAGGGTGTCTCCTTGCCACAATAATCCTTACTCCAGTAAGCCGAAAACCACCTCATATCAGAGGTGGTTTTATTATCAGTATTAGGTATTCTTGGTCGTATCTTGCGTGGTTTGTTGGGTGGTGCCTTGCTGGGTTTGCGTGGTGGTATTTGCTCCATTTGACGGTGCGCCTGGCTGAGCACCACTGCCCGCCGACTGCCCTGCTTGGCCTGGTGGCGACATGTTCCCTTGGCTAGTTTGACTACCCATCATACCATGGCCACTAGGGCCACTTTGGCTCGATATGCTGCGGCTATTGACCTGCATACCACCAAGAAATCCGAGCGTTGCCGCCACGATCACACCGCCGATCACCGCCGCGATCAAACCAGAGTTAGCCGTGCCTTTGGCCTGAGACTGCATAGACGATGGGGATGTCGGCGACACACTACGCTTCTCCGTTGCGAAGCCATCTTCTATTTTCATACATACTCCTTTCGTTATTATGGTTCGAGTATAGGGAGCAGGCGTTAAAAGAAGCTTAAAGTGAAATCTTGCAGACCCATCGCATTGCTGCACGTTTTCCTCGTGCTCGGTTCACACTATTTTTTGCATAAGCTTCGTTCGAGTGTGCTATCTAATAGGATGCAAGAAAAGAATACCGTTCTTGACGCAGTATATTACTTCGTACATACTCAGTAGTATGAGTATGGTGACAACGCGTATAAAATTAGATGAAGATATCAAGCGTCAAGCCCAGGAAGTTGCAAAAAGCGCTGGCCTAACGTTGAGCGCGCTAATTAACAGCTACCTCACGCAAGTCGTTGCAACTCGCCATATTGAGCCGTGTATCCCTGAGCCAATGACGCCGCAACTCGAAGCACTACTTACTGAAATTGAGTCATCGATAGCAACTGGTGAGAACTTAAGCAAGCCATTCGATTCTGCGGAAGAATTTTTAGCTGATCTCAAAAAGTAATACAACTCATATACCCTTACTACCAGCTAGTTCAAGCCCAGTTTGATACGCGTCTTCGCTTATTTTTATCAAGCATCCGCTCTTTATTTCTCCAGAACGTTATCTACTACGTACTCTGCCTGCCAGCAAGGCGCAAGGCCACCGTAAAGGTCGTGCCACTACCAGGCGTACTGTCGACAGTAATTTTGCCGCCATGCTCGGTGATGATCTGCTGGGCAATCGCAAGCCCAAGGCCATAGCCCTGGCCTAGGCCACCAGTGCGAGCTTGGTCGGCTCGGTAGAAGCGCTGGAATATCTGACGCTGCGTGGCGGTGTCCATCCCGATGCCTTGGTCAATGATCTGCACCCTAGCCCAGCGATTGCTACTCTCAGCGGTGATGGTAATGGTAGTATGCTCCGGGCTATATTTGATGGCATTGTCGAGCAAAATGGTAAGGAGCTGAACAAGACGCTGCTGATGAGCCCGCACCATCAAAGGTGGCGTGGTGTCTTCAATGGCAATCGACTTCGCTTGGGCAGGTGCCACCACTAAGTTCATCGCTTCGCTCACCACAGTCTGTAAAGCAACTGGCTGGAGCTGCACCGCCGAGCGGTCGTGCCGAAGCAAGCCAAGCATTGTATTGGCTAGCGTTTGCAGCCGCGTCGCATCGGTCACATTCGCTTCTATGACGGCGCGAGCCTCAGCGAGGGTGAGCTTAGGATTGCGCAGCGCTACTTCGTTTGCAGTGCGTAGCGCGGTCAGTGGCGTACGCGTCTCATGCGCAGGCTCTGCTCTAGGCCGATCACATCGTCTTCGCCATGCTCGTTGATCTGCTGCAAAACGAGAGCTTCGTTTGTGGTGAGGGTTGGTTGCTGTGCCATTGTCGTATACTCCTTGTTTATGGTTGTATCTGTAGTATGCACGACGTGGCTTAGGGCAGTCTTAAAAATTCGATTTTTTACTTCATTACGCTACACCTAGAGAATTAGAGGTGAAACATAACGGTATATTATAGCTTGCATACTGTGTTTTCTACCTCTGTTCATTCCTCTTATGCTATACTAATCATATGAATCCGCTTGCGATGATTGCCTACCAGACCAAAGACTATCCGCGCCTGCCCAATGGAAGGATCGACTACACTGGCCAGCCCATCTGCTTTGTTTTCAATTGCGTGGTATGTTACGGTGATGAGATTTTACTGGTGCGGCGTAGCCAGCAAGAAGTTGAGCAGCCGCGTATGCTCAATGGCGTCTCTGGCTTCATTGACCGGACTGATACGAGCATTACGGTACTGGCTGGGCAAGAACTGACCGAGGAGCTAGGCATTAACCCGCGAGGGACCACTATCGTGGCGTCGCAGCAACCCCTGATGCAGATCGATGCAGCGCATAGCCGTCAGTGGTATGTGTATCCGGTGCTCGTTGAATGTGCGCAGCGCATAACACCTCAGCTTAATGCCGAAAATAGCGCAGCAGCGTGGTATCCACTCACCGAGATCGATGCTCTGCCGCTGCTACCGTTTTATCATGAGACACTTCGCGCTGGCCTGGCAATGCGCCACAAGTAGGCTTTGCGTTAATTGAAGAAATAATAAAGAGCCAGAAGACTGGCTCTTTATCTCTATTACGATGCTATCTGCACTGCCTGCGAGAGGTCGTACACGGTGTATTGCGTGCCACCGTAGTCAACTTTGATGCCAGCACTCGCCGCCCAGGTAGCGATAGCAGAGTTGCCACCCAGCCCACCGCGGTGATGGGTAGTTTGCGTTTGGGCTGATGAGGATTTTACAGGAGAGAGATGAAAGCTAACTTAAAGAAACTCCTGCAGAAGCGACGTGCTCGTATCAGCCCATTTATTACTTCTCGCTGTCTTATTCTTCCTCTAGGAAGTTATGAAAGCTAGTATTTTGCCTAAGCACCAATATTGAGAAAGTAGCCCAAACTATCTAGCCTATTAGTATAAAGGCAATAAACCTAATACAACAGGGTATATGGAACCAAGACAGAAGTTATACACTATTCACTCGTGTGCTCTGCGAGCATTTGTGCAATCATCTCCGGTGTCCATACCGTGCCATCAGCAAAAACCACTTTTTCGATCTGCTGGCTTGTGCTCTCATGCAGTCCGTCGTATGAGTACGAGCCAAAATATCCTTGGATAATGATTTTATCACCTGTACCCGTGATAGCAAGCTCGAGACTCTCATATGATGAAAGATGGATACGTCGAACAGTCACATCACGCGGATTAATGCCTTCGCCAAACTGCAGTGTGTCAATGCCGCCATTATCACCTATCGTGTCAATGCCATCCCCTCGCTTGAAGGTATAGGTATCGTCGCCGCCTGCACCATACATCACATCATTACCCTGCCCACCAACCAGTACATCATCTTTCTCACCACCAATGAGATTGTCGTCACCATCATCGCCATAGAGTGTATTAGTGTCTTGTCCGGCGCCCTGCACAGTGTCATTACCAGCCCCACTATGTACCGTGATACCATCATCATCAAAGGCATCAATAGAATCATCGTCAGCTGTGCCTTGTAATTTATGTGTCATGGTGCGAATTGCCTGCTCATCCCACACGGTGCCATCTGCAAAGACAAAGCGCTCGACACGATGACCTGGTACAGGACGGTTCCGCCCTGTCCAGTCACTCGAGCCATAATAGTCTTTGATGCGAATACTACCAGAGCTCTTTATATCTAAGACAAGATCATAGTCATTGCCTGGCGTGCCATACGGGCGACTCTCATAGCGTGCTGTTACATCGCTTGGCACGATACCCGCACCAAACCGTACAGTGTCAACGCCACCAAAGTCGCTAATCGTATCATTGCCATCGCCGCGGTTATAGCGATATGTGTCATCACCAACCTGAGAATATATCTCATCGTCGCCTGGACCACCAATAAAATGACCAGACCCACCTAGAGAATCATTGCCTGTGCCGCCATATAGTGTATTCTTTTCCATACCATCTAGTTGATCATCGCCAGCCCCACCAAAAATCGTATCACTGCCAAACCCACCATGGAGAGAATCGTTGCCATCACCACCGAAGATCATATCGTCACCATCTTTACCTTCGATGTTGTCATCACCCGCCTCACCTATGAGCGTATCATCAGAGTTTGTCCCAGTAATATAATCATTGCCAGCCCGTCCCTCGACATAAACAGCACGTTTCGTCGCACCATAATCAGGGACATGATCGTACCCATCAATCCTATCATCCGCTGATGTGCCGACCACACGAATGCTCTCACCAAAGACCATCTGCAGCCAACGCGCCATCGCATCAGGCGTCTCTACTATAGCAGCAAGTGTGTCGCGCGTTATTCTGGCCGCACCACTCAGTGCACTCAGCACGGCAATGTCGAGGCGGAGCGAAGTTGTCCATTGCGTAGCCGCAGCAAGTTGTGTCATCAGCACACGAGCAAAGGCATCGGCTTGCTCACCCATAATCCGGCTTGTTTCATATACACTAGAGGTAAGGATATTCACCTGATCGCGAATCACCTGTGCCACATCGACTATGATCTTCTTACCGCTTTCAGCGACAGAGAGCGTTATTCGCACAAGCTCTTCAGCTGTAGCACCTGGAATCTCAACGACGATGAAATGAACGCCATTGGCAATACCGGTATATACTTCCAGTGTCGTACGAAGTGCACCAGCCAATGTACTCGTGACAGAGTCTCCCTGTGGTACAGTGGCTGCTAGCGTACCATCATCAGTTAATAAGCTACTTGGGCGATGTGCATCGAAAGCCAGCTCTTGGCTAGTACGATTCACCGCATACCCGAGCGATGCTACGCTTGCAGCTGCCATCCACCCCATAGCTGAGGCATGCTCGCCATTGCGTGCCGCCACAGCAATGGCACCCTGCGCATACTGCAGTATTGCCACATAGTCACGGTCCTTCTTACGAAGCTCATCACTATTCATATCCTTAATGTACACTGTGCGGCCCAGCTGCACGCCATACATACCAATGATATCGTGCTCGTTGGTGTAGTCCGTTACTGAGGCATCATAGTCCCGCGGGTTGACATTCTTCAGCACTTGGCCAATCCCTACCGCGTCGAAGGTGACCGTCTTATATGCACCACCAGTTTTATACGCCATATACTGCGCCAGTCCACCACCGAGTGAATGACCGGTGAAGCTCTTAGTGCCTACATGAGCACCGCCACCAACTTTCTTGATCGTCTCGGTGTAGAAGGTGTAGGCATCGTGGAATTGGTTCAGCCCATCCTGCACAAAAACATTTCCACTCGATGCAATCGCAATATCCGACTCAATATCTTTCATCGCTTCCCAGATATTTTTATCAATATCTGTCCCGCGGTAAGCAAAGACAATGTCCTTGGTGGATGGATCTTGCACAGCAATAGCCGACATACCAGATGAAGTGGTTGTGGCGTTAATGAGATGCCAGGATGCGAGGGAGGAGAGAGGTTTAAGTTCAAGACGGTTGTTTCTAGGTACTTTCTTAATAATTTCTTTTAAAGATTTGTTGATATCATTATCAGAAAACGGCTCATATGCCAATGAGCTCAAAGTTAAAAACTGTTCGTCTTTTACCATTACTATATCCTCCCTTTACTCTTTTTAAAGCAGTCCTTGGAAGTTTCTTGCGCCGTTTTCTCGCTTATACCTCCATACTCCTGACAAATATATCGTGCATCTTCAGTTCTGCTATTTACAACATATCTCACAGCATAACTTTTCGGGTTTTTTGATTGGGCATACTCCATAAGTTTTCTTACGTTTTGGACATCTTCTTCTTTTACCTGATCCCCTACTACGACAATAGATACTTCATATATAATATGGTCCCCATACTTTCGCAACATCTCAGCAAAAGCTGGCGTGCCCTGTATCCCATCAGCTATGTCAGGAGCAATTGTAATATCTGGTATATATTTTACTGCAGGTATAGACAACTTTTTAACCATCTTGGTAAGATCCTTTTCTTCCTGCTCATTGTAAAGTGCCGAGAGATAGTTATCGCGGTAGAGCCGGTGATCTTTCTCTAAAACACGAAAGGTATAAGAGCTACCCTCTCTATGTGCATCTGCAACTTTGCCGCCCCTTCTTGCGAATCCACCTCCTTCAATTCGATAGTTCTTGATAATAAAGTGCTGGTGATATTTTTTCTCTAGGTAGGCGCGCATTTCAGTCTGAGCTTGATGAGCCTCTATAAGGTACTTACTATGAAATATACCGATCAATGTACCAGTTAATAGAAGTATGACGCATGTCGGAATAATGATAACGCGGAGGATACCACGAAAAAGAATGGTGCGGAAGCTTAGCCTATTATTCTCGTTTGGTTCTTTCTTGTGCATGTTTTCTGTCCTCACCCCTTACCTTCTAAAACATTCATTGGCTTGTTTTTCATCTAATAGACGCGTACCTTCTACCTGTATATTGCACACTATGTCTGCGTCCATCTTCGTATCATGTATGCTGTAATGTATAATACGGTAGCCAACTTTTTGCTGATTGATATATCTAATAAGGCTCATGAGATAGTACCGATCCCGGTTATCGACAGCCAATTGATTTGTATTACGCTTAACGCTTATTATGTAGTGAATATCTTTTCCATAAGACGCTATCGCTTCTTCGTATGTTTTAGGTGTACCGCTCAGCGACTGTGCTGTATTGTCTGCAAGACTGACAGTGATGTCGGTCTGCGCCCACGAGTTATTTATGATATGATCCTTTATTAACTTATCATTCTGAGAGCGGGACCATATTACACCTGGATAGTTATCTTGATTGCCATTCGATGAGGTGTTTACAGAAAATCGTATATGAGGATCCCGTATAGGGTAAGCATTGGCAGCTAGTACTCCCTCTACGCCGAGGCCACTGCTCTTCCGCTCTGGTTTCTCAACGATGAATTCCTCATTATATTTGTTTTGTAAATAAGTTTTCATTGTTGCTTGAGCTTGATTCGCCTCAATATCGGCCTTGAGATAGAATCCACCAACAAGGAGAAATATAACAGCTGTTGGAATGATGATGACATAGAGAATACCACGGAGAAGAATGGCACGGAAGCTTAGTTTAGTGTTATTATTTAGTTCCTTCTTGAACATATTCCCTTCTCCCAACAACCCCTATTTTTGGCTACGCAACTATTATAGCACAAATGAAGAACTATTGAGTTATTCTTATTCTGCAAGTTGTAGCGTTGATGAGTTGTCAAGGTGTGAGAGAGGAGGGGGTTGCATTCGGGAGAAATAGATCCATCGCTATGGCGATAATTGTCAATTTTTCCCTGTTTTATGAGCGCCTCAATGGTGGCCTCTCGCTGCTAGAGGCAAAACTACTTAGGGATGTACTGTAAGATAATATGCTTAATGCCAAGTACTGTTCTATTTTCATAGCTTTTTCTCCTTCATTTCGATATATTTCCCTACATCCTGCGGTGAGTGTATACCGCGTATACTTGTTTCTTCGACTAATGCAACATATGCCGTGGGGTTCTCATAATTAATAGATAGCGACACACCGAACTCTCGCAGCTTGACGATTATCTGGTATATCTGTGCGGCTATATCATTATGGACAACCCTACTCTTTATACGCACAGCGACATGTATATCTTTACCAAATCGCTGAAAGGCATCACGATACAATGGTATCTCTTTTCCTATCCTTTGGTTTACTGCAGGTATACTGTAAACTTCTATTGATGTGAGTGATGTGTCGGCACCAAATACGTTTTTTATTATAGGATCAATATCCTTTTTGAGGTGTTTTGCCCATATCATATCGGGGTATCCATCCCAATAGTTATTACTGTATGGGTTATCCCCCGGAAAACCCTTCACCATAAATCGAATCGCGTGGTCACTTTTAGCATACGCCTCAGCCTTAGCAACACCATCTACTCCAAGGCCAGCTCCCTCGATTCGATAATTCTCTACTATAAATTCTTGACCATACTTACGTTTGAGGTATGACTGCATATGTGATTGAGCAATATGATCATCAATGGTAGATTTTGTGTAAAATATACCAAATATTACCAACATGATACCTGTCGGAATGATAATCACATAGAGAACACCACGGAAGAGGATGGTGCGGAAGCTTAGTTTGGTGTTATCGCTTGGTTTTTTCTTATGCATGTCTTCTACTCTCAGAATTCCTATCTCTAGCTACACGACTACTAATAGCATAATTATAGAACTCTCTAGTTATTCTTTTGAAGGTTGTATTTATAGGCAAGTGCACTTAGTGCAAGATATTGCTCTATTGTTATGTTCATATTTATAGACTCTCCTTTTCTTGAAACATTGTGATTAATGTTTCTTGTGGTGTGGACTTTAGTGCCATGATTGTTATATCCAAATCAAACTTCTTACCTCCAGCTGTTTGTGCTTGGTAGCGAATAGTAGTATCAACGGTGTCTGGCAGATCCTTTGCAAGCTCTTTAAGATTATCGACGATGCGCATTTTTTCCTGATATTCCCGTGTTTGGTACGTTTTTTGAATAGTGATATTATATGGAATTTGCTGTTTATATTGTGCTGCCGCTTGTGCAAAACGTGGTATCACACCATCAACTTGTATATCTTTCGTTTGTAGCGTCATAGACGATTGGATGGTTACACTATACACTACATCTTTGCTAAAGATACGCTGAATAATAGGTTTGAGTCGATCAGTCTCTTCTTTTGACCATACAGCACCAGCATAGCCATCATGCTTCCCTGAGGATGACAGCATAACAATGAAGCGGATGTCTGTGTGATTCTTTGGGTAGGCTGTTGCTTCAAACCACCCTT
Source organism: uncultured Candidatus Saccharibacteria bacterium (assembly GCA_938030095.1). Taxonomy (GTDB): domain Bacteria; phylum Patescibacteriota; class Saccharimonadia; order Saccharimonadales; family Saccharimonadaceae; genus Saccharimonas. The sequence continues at coordinate 73,321 of CALHGK010000005.1, read as the reverse complement.
CTACACCAAGCCCACTTCCATTCTTTTCTGGTCGTTCGACGATAAATTCTTCACCATATTTACTATGTAGATATGTTTTCATTGCTGCTTGAGCTTGGCTAGCTTCAGCACACAATTTGAGATAGAATCCGCCGACGAGGAAAAGCATAATGGTTATTGGAATAATGATGACATAGAGGATACCACGGAAGAGGATGGTGCGAAAGCTTAGTGTGCCGTTGTCACTTAGTTTCTTCTTGCGCATATTTTCTACCCTCACCCCCTACTTTCTACTCTGTGACTATTATAGCACTAATATAGAACTCCTGATTTTCCCTTTTATACGCTATATCAGTCTAGATGCCACATCGATAAACAGTCTCCATCCTACTCATCATTCCTTATCAATCACCTCAATCATCAGCTTGCTTTTTCAATACCTGGTTTGCTGTCCCGGACTTATGTCTCTTCATGTTATCATCTCCCTTCTAGCGCTATCCAACCTGCTGCTACGGATGCTGCCACAGATAGCTCATTGTTCATGAGCATAGTTCGTAGATCGTCAGTTGTTAGCTGTATTACTTCAATATCCTCATTATCGTCAAGATGTTGCCTATGCTTTATAGTGACATTATCAGCAAAGACGATCGTTATCTTGACACGGCTATTTGTAGGGTCCTCAAAAAATGTAGGTCCCTCTACAAAAAGACTGGAGGTGCCTCCAGTCTCTTCATGTAATTCCCTTTTTGCAGCAATTAAAGCAGATTCACCCGCATCAATCTTACCCGCAGGAAATTCTATAACACTTTGCTGTGCTCCGTGTTTGTACTGACGCACCAGTAAAAATTTGCCTTCATGAGTGCGTGGAACGATCAAAACGGCGTTCATACCCTCTCGCACGTAATAATCATCGAGGACTTTGCCTGACGGGAGCCTGACGGTTTCAATATTGAGCTTGTACCACGGTGAGTCGACTAACTTCTTTTGACTTATAACGTTCCATTCTTGATTCATAGTATTATTGTAGTGTATCTTCATATCTAGCACTACCATCAACAGTAGCATAAGTAGCATAAGCGGTGTTATACATCTATGTATAAACAAGACATTTACACACTCGCAGTTCCCTTTGAAATTGTGATACACCGTACATCATAGGACTCCAGCGGCACACGACAAGTGAGCTCAGACGTGTTAGTTTTTATCTCTTCTCGTATGTAGTAAAATACTATACATGAATACTCAAGCGCACCACGTTATTACCGACGAACACTTGATTGATGAGGCGCTATCTCGCTCAGTTGCCGAAATTCTTCCGAGCAAAGATAGTCTCAAAAAGGAGCTACAAAGTGGCCGCCGCCTCACATTCTATCTTGGTATTGACCCAACTGCGAACTATGTTCATCTTGGGCACTCAACAAATTATCTGATACTCGAACGGTTCCACGCTCTTGGCCACCGGATTATTGTGCTAATTGGCGACTTTACCGCGATGATCGGTGATCCGAGCGATAAAACTTCGATGCGTGTGCAGCTAACACGCGAACAAGTGCTGGAGAACCTGCAGACATTTAAGGCACAAATTGGCAAGATTCTAGACTTTAGCGATATCGACAACCCGATAGAATTCCAGTTTAATTCGGAATGGCTCTCCAAGCTAACATTTGAAGATTCTGTGGAGCTTGCCTCCAACTTTACCGTGCAGCAGATGCTAGAGCGCGATGCGTTCAAAAAGCGAGTCGCTGCCGAGAAGCCACTCTTCGTCCATGAGTTCTTCTATCCGCTGATGCAGGGCTACGATTCTGTGGCAATGGATGTTGATGTGGAGATCGGTGGCACCGACCAAACATTCAATATGCTGGCTGGCCGTACATTACTCAAGCGCTACAAGCAAAAAGAAAAGTTTGTCATGACAACCACACTGCTCGAAAACCCAGAAACCGGCGAAAAATTAATGAGCAAAAGCCTTGGCACCGGTGTGGGTCTCGATCTGAATGCCAAAGATATGTTCTTTAAAATCATGCAGCTGGCGGATGCGGGTATTTACCAGTGTTTTGTGGATTGTACGCGCCTGCCTATGAGTGAGATTGCTGTAATTAAAAATCGACTCAACGACAGAGAAAACCCACGCGATATCAAAAAGGATCTTGCTCGAGAGATAGTATCAATGTACCACGGAGCGAGCGCCGCCGTTGATGCCGAGCAGCAATGGGTCTCTGAGGTGAGTCAGAAGAATCTTGCTAAGGATATTGACGTCATTCAGGTAGATGCCCATGAGTCAATTATCGATATCATTGTTCGACTGAGCATCACAAAAAGTCGCGGCGAGGCCAGACGGCTCATCAAGCAAAATGCCGTGAAGATCAATGACTCCAAAATTTCCAGCGAAGATACACCACTTACTAACGGTGACATTTTGCGTGTTGGTAAGAAACATACTCTCAAGGTAGTTTTACGCTCATATCAATGATGCATTATTGTATAAAACTGGTGTTATACACCTGCTGTAGAAAAACATTCATCTGCTATCTTCTGGAGAATTACATGTGTTTGACGCATGTTAATGCGCTACTCTAAAATTAGACGCGTATAAGTACTTTCGTCGTAACCAACTCAGCATCCATCAACCAGTCAGCTACTCATAGCCCAGCATATCATACGCCGTGGCCGCCATATACGCCTGGAGCCGCCGCACTGCCTGAGCTGCCTCAGGAGCGGGCTGGGCGCTGCACACGGCATAATACCCTACTAGGCCAGCAAGCAGCGGCCGGTTCAGCTCAGCCTGCCAGGCCTGCACATCGTAGCCGCGGCGCGCCATGTCGAGCAAGAACTCAGTTGCACTCCACCGCTTGGGCACATAAGCTGCCCACTGCCAATCGATCAGCTTCACCGCATCCTGAGCGGCATGGTAGGCAATCGTCTCACTCCGTACATCACCGTGGCTCAAGCGATCACACGGCTGATCAGCCACCTGCTGAGCCAATGTCGCGAGATCAGCTAAGCGCTCGGTATTATCAAGCACGGTGCAAAACTGCTCGTAGCGCCGACGAATCACTGGCTTACTGGCTTGCTCAGCCCAGGAGCGGTATGTCTGCTGAAGCTCCTCACGCCGCGTGGCATCATCGCAAAGTAACCGAAGTCCCTGACACTGCACTACTCGGTCAAACGCCGTAGCATGCAGCGCAAGCGTCTCAGCTGTCGCCACAGGCAGCTTGGTCTGCTCAAGCTGAGCAATCGCCCGCAGCACCGCTGCTATATAGCGCTGGCTTGCCAGTGTATCCGCCGCGTCAGGCGGCTGCCACTGCCAGCCATCCTTGGCAATATACGCCTGGCTAAGCATAATAACCCGCTCATCATCATACTGGACAAACTCCGTCACCAGAGGCGAACCAGCCTGTTGCAACGCCCGGATGACGGCATAGTCTTTGCCAAGGGTTGCTGCCAGCGCAGCGTGGTTCGATGCTTCTGGATCAGCTTCCTTGACAAACACCCACTGCTCTCCAGCGAGCACCGCAGCTCGTCGGCAACCCATCGATGCGCCCTCAATCGGCACCACCCGCACCTGATCACGCGCCACCTTGCAGCGCTGCGCCACCATCGCAAGCGCCGATGGACTCAAAATCTGGGGAGACGACGACTGACTCATACCTCTAGTATAGCAAAGGTGAGATAAATCACCATACCGACCAAGACGTGGCCCATCTCTCACGCTCCACCTCCCCGCAAGCAAAAATGCAAAAACCCGCCATGCAAGCGGGTCTTTGACATTGATACTAACTACCCCCGGCCTATAGCCGATCGGTCACCATATCAGGATGATGGTTCGCCTCCATCGTCTGCGGCGATGGCCCATAGACCCGGACACTCACATAATCCTTGGGCGAGTAGGTACACGTCGAGAAAAGGTCACGGTGATCGTGACAAGCATCGTGCTGTACGGTCACAATCGCCTGGCTACCTTCCTTGGTAATTTTTGTCGTTGGCTCTTTGACACCCTTCATCTGCAAGTAATCTATCTCAACACGCGGCTTCTCGGCATAGCCACCATAGCTCGCTCGAGTCGTCCCATCAACCCGCACTGTGGTGGCATCGGCTACGTCAACCACCTTGGTGCGCTGCACGTCGCGCATTTGGCGCTTGAGACTCATCTCCGCATTCATGCCACCAACCGCTAGGCCAGAGATAGCAACTGCGCCGACGAGGAGCATCGCTAGCATCGCGATGCCAACTGGCCGCTTCAGCCGCCAGGCAAAGATACTCCATGCACCAAGTGAGAGCAAAGCAGTCAGCGCCACGCCGCCGAGCACTGCACAGCCATACGCCAGCCACATCCAGCCCTGCGCGGCAAAGTCGCTCATATTTGAGACCATGGTAGCACTCATTACTCCACCAACCATTAGTGCGATGAGTGCACCCAGCGCCATCAGCAAGACGCCACAGCCAATCATAATGCGCAGCACCTTCGCAGCAGTCTGGGCCGCTTGGCTACCGCCGGCAGGCTCGGCAGCGGCTTTTTTTAAGCTATCAAACGTCACTGGCTTGCCCGCCATGCGCAGCTTATCCGACGCCGTCACCGCTGGTGGAATGGAAAGCCACATCACGATATAGATCAGTAGCGCCGTCCCAAACGTCATAAAGGGCGAGACGATCGCCAGCAGGCGAATCCACAGCGGACTAATCCCAAAGTACGCTGCTACACCGGCACACACGCCACCGATCAACGCATGATTTGTATCGCGCATCAGCTGCTTGGGTGCCCCGTCCGCGAGAGCTGCCTCAGCTGCATCTCGCAGCGCAGCATCGTCATCTCCTGCCTCGGCTTCACTGGCAAACTCCCGAGGTTCGCCCATCTGACCGCGCAGTGCTGTGACATCCTCAGTAGTCACCACACCATCGCGCGTCACACCGCGCTCGGCGAGCAGCTCGACCATCCGCGCTTCGATCTCACGCATCGCCTCTGGCTCGGCATGCATCCGCTGCTGAATCGATGCCAGATACTCTGCCAGCGCTTGTTTTGCCTCCATCTCAACACTAAACGGCGTCTTGGCGAGGTGGATTTTGGTAATTTCCTTCATTGCATATCCTCCTTACAACTTCTTTATTGTACTACTTAGTGCCGCAATGTTATGTTTGAGCTGCTTGGTTACCTCTGTACCAAACGGCGTGGCTGTATAGTATTTGCGCGGCGGCCCTTGCTCGCTCTCTTTCCATTCGTGCTGCAAGAGCCCATCCTTTTGCAAGCGGCTGAGCAAGGGGTAGATCGTCCCCTCCACCACCATCAGGTCAGCCTGACGGAGCTGCTGGATGATCTCACTGGTGTAGCGTGGCTCCTTGGCACACACCACCAGCACGCAGTACGATAAGAAGCCTTTGCGCAGCTGCGTCGTCAGCGCCTCGGCATAGTCAGTTGCATTCATCAGTGCCCTCCTGGGATGTTATGGCGTGTGACACGCCCGTCTTTGATTACTACTTGATAATCACATTGCTTAGCCAAATCCGCATCGTGCGTCACAATAATCAGCGTTGTGCCGTGCTCGCGCTGCTGGCGAAAGAGCAGCTCCTCGATCTGGGCACCTGTCTCGCTATCCAGGTTGCCAGTTGGCTCATCGGCAAACAGGATCTTCGGCTCGCCGACGATTGCCCGGGCAATCGCCAGACGCTGCTTCTGCCCACCGGACAGATCCTTAGCCTTATTGTGCTTTTTGCTGGCCAGGCCAACCGCCTCGAGCGCCTGGTTTACCTTGGCGCTGCGTTGCGCTCGTGGCACACCAGCGATCTCCAGCGGCAGCATCACATTGCTCACCACGCTGTCATTACCCTCGACAAAGAAACTCTGGAAGATAAAGCTAATCGTCCGTGCCCGGAAGGCATCAACCTGCCGCGGCTTCATCTGCAGGATATCTCGCCCGCCAATCAGCACCTGCCCCGTTTGCGGCCGGTCGAGGCCAGAGATCGCGTGCATCAAGGTGGACTTACCCGAGCCGGATTTGCCAAGGATAGCTACGCTCGCGCCTCCAGGGATGGTGAGGTTGATGTCATTGAGTGCCGTAAATTGGTTGTGCTTTTTGCCATAGGTTTTGGTAATATGCCGTAGTTCAATCATGTCCTTCTCCTTATTCTATTCTGTCCTTAGTGCCTCGATTGGGTCAAGCTTGGTTGCTTTGCGGCTGGGGAGGTAGCTCGCAATAATGCCGAGGATAGCTAGCAGCGCTACCAGGGCAACCATCTGCCAGGCCTCGGGTAGAAGCAGCTGCATACCCTCCTCAAACTTGAGCTTCTCAACGATCCAGGGGTTGAGCAGGCTCAGCAGGCTAGCCCCGCCCGCACCAATCGCACCACCAATGACACCGATCAGGGCAGCCTCGTAGCGGAAGAGCTTACCAACATCACGGCTACGCATCCCCAGCGCCTTCATGAGGCCAATCTGCTGCGTTCGCTCCAGCACCGAGATGTACATGGTGTTAATGATCCCAAACATACTGGCCAGCAACGCCAGGACACCAAAGGCTAGCAAGCCGTACTGCGCCCCGTTAATGATACTGAGCATACCCTCCTTGGCCTCGCTAAAGGTCTGGGCTTGGTAGGTGCCACCACCACCGAGCTTCACGACGGCGTCTTTCACAGCAGCAGCATGATCATCGCTATCTGCTCGTATCACGACGCTTGGGTACTGGTTAGCCGCGCCGGGGGCTTTAGTTTTTTGGTTGATGAGCCGTGCATCATCAGTCGCAATCGTCACGCCAGGCTGGTAACCAATTGAGGCCATACCGGCTGTTTCGACCGCCACAATAGTCAGCTGGGCATCATGCGTCCCGCCCGGCCCCTGAGCATGGAGCGTCACCGTCTTGCCGATTGCATCCTGGGCCGAGTCAAAGCCAAAGTCGGCCAGATATTCCTTGGCAAGGATGGCTTGGCCAGGCGCCAGGTCTGTACCGTCATCAGTCTTCGTCAGCTCACCGGCCACAATTTTCGATGTTTTGCCTTCATTTTTGACGTTAATCGAGGCAATCAGCCGCTTGTGGTTGGCTGGGCTCTCTACATAGCGCACCACTTGGGTCACATTCGCATACGGCCGCACCGTCTTGACGTGATCCAGCTTGCTGAGCTTGGCGACATCATCATCGTTCAGCACGAGGGTGCCGCTCTCATTCACCGCCTTATCTTTGCCATATTCAGGTAATTTCTTTTCGTCACGGGCGTGCGTCACATACACCGTTGAGGCACTACCGGCACTATCAATCACTGAAGTCAAGAAAGCCCGGCAGCCATTGCCCAGCATCAGCGCCAGGCCAATGGTAAATGCCCCCACCGACATCGCTAGTGCTGTTAGTGCTGTGCGAGCCTTGGCTTGGCGCAGGTTGCGCCCTGCTCGCTTGATTATATCGATTCTCCTCATTCGATACTCCTTACTATATTATTGTTATTGCCTGGTACTATGCTATACAAGGTATATTGAAATGTCAAGTAGTTTGAGAAATAAAGTACTGGTTACACCATACTCACCACAGAGCAATGCCATTAAAAAATAGACACCGGCGCTCTTTGCACCAGTGTCTATCTGCTTCTCCCTTCGTGGATATCCTATGACACGATAATCGTCCCTTGCTCACCCGCTACAGCGGCCGCGGCATGCTCGAGATTAGCAATGATGGCGCGCCGACCAGGCTTTGCCACGAAATTGAGCGCAGCCTGCACCTTCGGTAGCATACTACCGGACGCAAACTGCCCCTGCTCGGCATAAGCCTGCATCTCTTGGCTGGTCGTCCGGCCAATGGCGCGGGCCTGCGGCGTGCCATAGTCGACCATTGCGTTATCGACAGCAGTGAGAATCACCAAAGCTTCGGCATCAATCGCATCAGCCACCACCGCAGCGGTAAAGTCCTTGTCTATCACCGCCTCGACGCCGGCCATACCCTGCGCCTCATTCTCTACCACTGGAATCCCGCCGCCGCCAGCCGTCACGACGGTCAAGCCAGCATCAAGCAAGGCACGCACCGCACCTTCTTCTACTACGCGCTGTGGCCGTGGCGATGGCACAACGCGGCGCCAGCCTCGCCCCGCATCTTCTTTGAAGACGAAATCACGCCCAGCTGCCGACTGCTGCGCCTCAGCCTCAGAGGCATAAAAGACCCCGATTGGCTTGGTGGGGTTGGCAAACGCCGGGTCATTTGCATCCACCACTGTTTGCGTCACCATCGTCACGGCGCGGTTTGGCATGCCACGGCGAGCAAACTCATTCGTCAGCGCCTGCTGTAGCCAGTAGCCGATCTCCCCCTGGCTCATTGCCCCACACGTATCAAGCGGCATTGTTGGCACCTCAGGGGTATTAATCGCCTCCTCATGGAGCACAATATTCCCCACCTGCGGCCCATTGCCGTGGACGATCACCAGCCGATGCCCAGCCGCAATCAGCGGCACTAGCTGAGCCGCCGTCTCACTCGCCACTCGCTGCTGCGCAGCCGCACTTGCTTCACCTTGTTTTTGGAGGGCGTTGCCGCCCAGTGCAATCACAATTGTACTCATCTTAAAACCTCAACGACATGCAGGTCAAACTGCCGGTTATTTTTTCAAATTCACTGGTATCGATTAGTTCTACATGGTAGCCACAGTCACGAATCTGCTGCTCGATCTTGGGAAAGCCCTGCGGCACGATCACCGTGCCATTAATCCACAAGCTATTCACCGCATAGTACTCATCGTCATCCACCACCAGCTTGTTAAATCCTGCAAAGGCTGGGTGGTGCTCATAGGCCTTGGCGACGATCAGATTATTATTATCCAAGTAGACTACATCATCCTTGAGGTGCAGAATTCCGGTCACCTCAACCGTCTCGGCCGTCATGCCATAGCGCTCAAGAATGGCGGTGATTTGCTCGGCCGCCGCTTGGTTGGTGCGGTGGCTTAGGCCAATGTAGTAGTGGTCGCCCACCATCATAATATCACCAGGGTCGACGGTGCCGGGTGCTTCGACCTGCTCGATGGTATCATAATGCTGGCTCAGTGCCTGGCGCAAATCGGGCAAGCTCGCCTCGCCGCGCCGGCTCTCCGCCCCAGGCCGCGACAAAATCGCCACCCCATGCGGCGTACAAAGAGCATTATCCTCAATGAAGACACTATCCGGATACTCCTCATTAGGCTCCAAGACCGTCACCTCAAGGCCACACTGACGGAGCAGTGCAACGTACTGGTCGTACTGCTGCATTGCCCGCTCATAGTCTGGCTTGCCCTTCTCCGGTGTTTGGCTAATGCCGTTGATCAAACTACGGCTTGGTCGGCGGGTAATCGCGTAGCGAAACATCACACTCCTTTCTCTTATGTAATGCGGTGCACCTTTCTCGGCACACCGCATGATTACTTGTTAGTTAAACAGCTTGGGCATCGTAATGCCAAGTGTCTTATCCAGCCCGCCAGTCAGCAGCTGGAATAGCGCATAGGCGAGCGCCACCAGCAGTGCCACAACGAGCAGCCACTCAAGCGCCGTAAATGGCTTCTTGCCTTGCTGCTTGCGCATCAGGCCATAGACCACAATGCCCGGCACATACAAGAATACCGTTACCAGCAAGTTCTCTACCCCTGCGGCATAGACCAGCCAAACGCTATACACACTAGCCATCACACCAATCAAGATATTGGCCGCTCGGCCCTTCGTCTCTGGCTTCTCGAGAGCCGAGTACTTCAGCTGGTAAAAGGCTGTCAGGGCATAGGGCACCAAGATTGCCGATGTCGCAATCGCAATACCAATGTTATACACCGAGCCACTTGTCAGCGGTATCGTCAGGATAAAGAGCTGCACCAAGAGGTTAGTAATGAGCAGCGAGTTCTTTGGCACGCCAACCTTGTTCTCTTTCGCAAAGAATGTTGGAAAGGCACCAGCCTTTGCCGCTTGGTAGGGCAGCTCAGCCGAGAACATCGTCCAAGCCAGCCAGCCACCAAGCACCGCAATGATCAACCCGATATTGACCAGCCAGGCACCCCACGGTCCAACCACCTTCTCGAGCAAGAGCGCCATCGCTGGGTCTTTGAGGCCAGCCAGCTCCGGCTGCGTTGCAACGCCAAAAGCGAGGACTGTCATCAAGACATAGAGCGCAAGCACGGCGGCAAAGCCAATAAAGGTCGCCTTAACGACATCGCTGCGCTGCTTAGCCCGGCCCGAGAACACAACCGCCCCCTCGATGCCAATAAACACCCAGACGGTAACGATCATCATACTCTGCACTTGGCTCAGTACTGACCCAAGACTGAAATTACTGCCAGCCAGCCCCCAGAGATCCTTCGAGAAGATATCGAGCTTAAAGGCAGCAATAATTGCTACAAGGAAGATAATCAGCGGAACAATCTTGGCAATCGTGATGAGCAAGTTCACTACGCTCGCCGTGCGCACACCTCTGAGAATCAGGCAGTGCACACCCCAGAGCAAAATCGACATACCAATCACCGAAGCCCAGTTTTGGCCATCAGCAAACAGCTGCGGGAAGAAATAGCCGAGCGCCGAAAAGGCCGTTACCGCATAGGCGATGTTGCCAATCCAGGCCGAGATCCAGTACCCCCAAGCCGAGTTGAACCCGACATATTTGCCAAACCCTGCCTCGGCATAGCTATAGATACCGGCGTCAAGGTCGGGCCGCTTCTCAGCAAGGTTGCGAAAACTCAGGACGAGGAAGACCATCCCCACCCCGGTGACGAGCCATGCGATAATCGTCGCCAGTGGCCCCGCCGACTCTGCGGTATTACGGACAAGATTGAAGATACCAGCCCCAATCATGCTGCCGATGACAAGCCCGGTGAGTGATCGCCACCCCAGCTTGCTCTCGTGTTGTGTTTGTTGTGTTGTCATATGTGAGGCCCCCTATGCCTCAGTTAGTTGTTACAACGTCAGTGCCATCACTGCCTTAATCGTGTGCATGCGGTTCTCCGCTTCGTCGAAGACCACACTGTGCTCGCTGCGGAACACCTCGTCCGTCACTTCCATACTCTCGAGGCCGTAGTCTTGGTAGATCTTCAGCCCCGTCTCGGTATTGAGATCGTGGAAGGCCGGCAAGCAGTGCAAGAATTTGACGCGTGGATTGTGCGTTTCATCGAGCATGGCACGATTCACTTGGTAAGGCTTGAGCAAGGCAATTCGCTCGGCAAACTGTGCTTCCTCGCCCATCGACACCCACACGTCGGTGTAGATCGCGTCTGCTCCCTCCAGAGCCGTCGCGCGGTCATCGGTCACAGTAATCTGCGCACCGGTCTCGGCGGCAATTACCCGGGCAAGATCAACCAGCTCGTTACTGGGGTGCAGCTCAGCTGGTGCTAAGATACGGAAGTCGACGCCCATCTTGGCCGAGCCAATCATCAGGCTATTGGCCATATTGTTGCGCCCATCACCGACAAAGACCAGCTTCGTGCCAGCCAGCGGCCCAACGTGCTCCTCGAGCGTCATAAAGTCAGCCAAAATCTGCGTCGGATGGAACTGGTCAGTCAGGCCATTCCACACTGGTACACCAGCGTGTTTGGCCAAGTCTTCTACCGTCGAGTGCTTAAAGCCGCGGAACTCAATCCCATCAAACATCCGGCCCAGTACCTTGGCGGTATCTTCAACCGACTCCTTTTTACCGAGCTGGATGTCATCCTTACCGAGAAACTCTGGCGCAACGCCGAGGTCATTGGCCGCGACGGTAAAGGCGCAGCGCGTACGGGTCGAATTCTTCTCAAACAAGAGCGCAACCTGCTTACCCTCGTGCAAGCGATGCGGCACGCCCTCACACTTAAGCTTCTTGAGCTCGTGCGCAGTGTCGAGCATCTGCCGGATCTCCTCTGACGAAAAGTCCTTGAGGGCTAGGAATGAGCGGTTTTTTAGATTGGTTGGTAGATTCATTTACACATCCTCTCGTATTAGTGGCATACTCATGCAGCGTGGCCCGCCACGGCCCCGGCCAAGCTCCGAGCCAGTAATTTCCAGCACTTCGACGCCTGCCTCACGCAGTTTTTGGTTGGTGACGTAGTTGCGGTCGTAGGTGACCACCACCCCAGGAGCAATCGCCAAGGTATTGCTACCGTCATTCCACTGCTCGCGCGCTGCAGCGATATCGTCACCGCCACCGCATTCGATCAAGGTAATCGACGGCACGCCAAGAGCTTGGCTGAGCACCTGCTCAAGATTATGTTCTTTGGTAATGGTTGGGTAGGCTTGCCCATCTGCCTTATGCAAGACGAAAATATTCATCCGCCCCTCAAAGCCTCGAATCTCTGGGTGGATAGTAAATTTGTCGTGGTCAATCATCGTAAAGACAGTATCCAGATGCATAAAGGCGTGACTCTTGGGGATCTCAAGCGCAATCACCGTATCAAAATTCGACTCAGCAAAGAGCTTCGTCGCCATCAGCTCAATCGCCTCTGGTGAGGTGCGCTCACTAATACCGATCGCCATCGTGTGGTTATTAAGCACCAGCTCATCACCGCCCTCAATCGAGAATGGTTGGCTGCGATCATACCAAACTGGTACGTTCTTGCCAGCAAAGCGTGGATGGAAATCGATAATATAGCGCATAAAGAGCGACTCGCGCCGCCGAGCTGGCCAGTGCATCTTGTTGATCGTCAAACCTTGGCCAATCGCCGCTGCTGGGTCGCGCGTAAAGTAGAGGTTCGGCATTGGGTCGAGATAGAATGGGTATTGCTCATGCGCCACCATCGTGTGAAGTTGCTGCTGCTCAGGCGGCAGGCTAATCTCATCTTTGCGCACCCCTGCCATCAGCTTGCGTACCATCTGGCGCGGCTCCATACCAAGCAAATACTCGGCCAGTGTCCGCGATGCGCGTTGGTTGTCTTGCTTCGATGCTACCAGCATCTCAACAACAAATTGCCGCCGCACTGCTTCGTCAGCGAGTGCCTCGGCGGCAAGTTCATCTAAGTACAACACTTCGACCCCACGCGAGCGGAGCAGCTCCGCAAAGCGGTCATGCTCCTCCTGCGCAACCTTGAGATACGGAATATCGTCGAACAATAGGCGCTGCAAATGTTCTGGTGTGAGATGCTCGAGCTCCTCACCCGGCCGATGCAAGAGCACTGTCTTCAACCGGCCAATCTCTGATGTAATATGAATTGGATCGTCCACCTTTTCCCCCTGTGTGGCTTATAGTTGATGCTTTCATTGTAGCATGTTCTGAGGTAAGTGCAATGGATAACAGGTGTCACGTTGGCTCAAACAAGCTATGTTGACACCATCTACTGGATTGATTTATAATGGGGAATATCACCATGGCCAGACAAGCCTAAGGTTTCGACCGACCGCTGTTTCTGGCCTTTTTGTATGCTAGTTTATTTCGAGCATTACCAATAATGTGAATATACCCGCGGTATTTTCTGAGCAAGCTGGAGTATCGTTCGTTCGGGCAAATGACTGCGCGAAGCTTGTCATTTTGATCCAAATAGTCTACTAAGCAGGCAAAATCTCCATCACCAGAGACGATAACTGCTTTGTCATACTCATGAAAACATTTGGCGGATGCGTAGAGGACCAGCTCAGCGTCAACATTCCCCTTGTACGTTTTCTTGCCGTCTTCACGGTATTCAACAGTCGGCTTAAAGACGAGTACATATCCCATCTCAAGCAGGCTTGTGTATAGCTGCTCATTACCCGGTACTAAACCGATAAATAAGTAGGCTTTTTCAACATGGTATTTATTTTTTAAATAGAGGCGGAATTTCTTAAAATCAAGTTCCCAGCCCTGCGATCTAATGCCAAGATTGAGGTTTTGGCTGTCTATAAAGGCATATACTTTTGGAATCTTTTGTTCATGCTCCATGGGTATAGTATAGCAAAAACAAACATATAGTCTTACATCGCCAATCACTCTATCGGCTACTGCTACTACACCGCACGAGTAATAACCGCCAAGCTCGCCTCCACTCGGCAACGGAATCTAGGGTGCGTCTGCAGCCACGCATCGGCCGCCCGGGCCGCACCAGGTAGTGCTTCATTCGCATAATCATCCACCACCAGCACTGCATCTGTGGTCAGTTTGGGTGTTACGAGCCGGAGTGAGTCCATAATCGACTGGTAGTAGTCGCCATCGAGAAAGGCAAACATAATATCCTCGGGTATATCGTGCGGCGCAAGCTCGGCAAACCATGCTTTGTGTACCACTGGTGGACGCAGGTCAGCTTTCTTGAACTGTTGGAGAAATCCCTTGCGCGTCGCGGCAAGCTCCCCTGCCACAAACTGCTCACCAGCTGCGCTTACATCTTGTGTCGTCTTCTCTGGCAAGCCAGCAAACGAATCATAGACATGAAAGACCCCCGCATACTGGTAGGCATCAAGCAAGCGCCGAATAAACAAACTCGTCGTCCCCACATAACAGCCAAATTCAACAACCGACCCCTGATAACCAGCCTTTAGGAGTCGCTCGAGCTCACGCAGCAAAACTCGCAGCTCACGCTCGTCCACTTGGTCGGAGATGATTGGATAGGTGCGGAGAAGTTGGTCGGTGATCATTATTGGCCCACTATAGCAAATAATTGCCTATGATGCTATGACCTGGCTTATTTTGGCTTCTTCTCTTATATGCATCCCATTTGTATGCCATTTGATCGAAATTATTCTGGCGAGCATGACCAGTATACGGTATACTATAGACATGAAAGTCACCAGCCCCGCCTTCAAAAACAACGCCAAAATGCCAAAGATCTATTCGCGCTTTGGCGGCAACCAGCGGCCGCCTCTTGCCATCAGCGACGTCCCTGATGGCACGCAGAGCCTCGCCGTCGTGTGCTACAGCCCCGACGCACCCTTTATCGGCGGCTTCTACCACTGGATTGTTTGGAATCTCCCTCCCACTACCACAGAAATCGGCAGCGACTACCTCCCCCACGGTGCCATCGAAGGCACCACCACCTGGGGTAAGCCCGGTTGGGGTGGCCCGCACCCCGCCTTTGGGACGCATCGCTATCAGTTCTTCGTCTATGCACTCAATACCGTACTCGATCTCCCCGCCAAAACACGCCCCAAAAAATTCTCCAAAGCAATCGCCCCACATATCATTGAGCGCAGTATGCTGACGGGAAAATTTGGCGCGTTGGATATATTTGATTTGCGGTAATATCAACCTACAACACGTTCACTTTTTATCGATTCTGGTGTTATCTGTCGCCTTTGTCGACCATGATACATATTGCATGTGTATTATCTGAAGCTGCTCCGTGCAATCACGCATGATCAAAAAATTGTGGTGGCACATCACCATCGCAAGAAGCTACGCTCTGCATACCACTGATCGCTATTGCCTTTGGCGTGCCTGTTATGTCAAAATCGTAGGTGATATCCTCGCCATAGTAATTAAAATGGCTACCGCGTACAATACGTAGTGTTGTATCATCCACAACTTCTAATAATTCCGCTGCTGCAAACGGCTGCCATGTATTTGGGTTGATGAGCTGCAGCCCGTGGCGCGTTGCGACGACCTGGTATATATTGTACTGATTGGCAAAGCGCCCCTCAAAGCGACGAAGCTTGGCACTCGCCTGCTGTTCATCACCAAACGCATCAATAATAGCCAAAATCGAGCGCGCCATCTCATCTGGTGCGGCATCTCGTGCATTCGCCATTACAGACACAACCACGTGGTCGCGCGTGCGAAGCCACGTCCGGCTGACAAAGCCAGGAAAACGACCACTATGGCCAATGAGCGCAGTACCATCAGCGCATTGCTCAACATTGATGCCCAGGCCATAGGCCATTGCTGTATTTGGTGCGTTCGTGTAACCCCAGGCGCGGCGCTGCATTTCGTGCTTAGTTGCATCACTCAGCAGCTTGCCCGAACCAACCCGCAACGCAGCCACAAAGCGGGCAAGGTCATGAGCAGTTGTGCAAAAACCAGCTGCTGACTGCAATACCCCCGTTGTGAGGTGTGGGTAAGCTTGGCGCTGCTGAGCGAGCGTCACGCGGCTATAGCCAGTTGCCATCAATACATCAGGCGAATATTCTGGTACGGTGTGCAACAGGCCAAGCGACCGGATAATATGCTCTGTCACATACTTGGCATATGACTGGCCACTCACCCGTGCAATCACTTGCCCAAGCAGCGCAAACCCAAAGTTCGAGTACTTAAACTCCGTATTTGGCTCGCACACCAGATGGGTCTGCATCATTTGCTGCTGCAATGTAGCATAATCAGGAAAGGCCGTTTCTCCTTGCCAAAACCCTGCTGCCGTCCCATCGCGAATCACACCGGCTGAATGACTGAGCAGTTGCCGCAATGTGATGGTTTGCCAGCGGGTATCTGGGTGCTCGGCCAGCCATGGCAGGTATGTCGTAATGGTATCATCGATCCGCAACAACCCCTGCTCTTGCAGCTGCAGTAGTGCCGTCGCAGTAAACATCTTGGAATGTGATGCCGCGCGCAACAGATGGTTTGTTGTGAGCGGCGCAGCAGTCGCTTGGTCGGCAACGCCGTATGTGCGGTGAAACACAACCTCATCCTGCACGGCAATCGCCACCGCAAAGCCTGGCCACGAAAGCCACTTACTCCGCAGTGTCAGCCATGAGTCAATAAATTGCATTGTTCGCTCGGGTAGCTCCATACTCATATTATTGAGTATAACATAGGAAGCTATCTCATATTACAGCTCTTCCGCAAACTGACTCCGATACAGCTCCGCATAAAAGCCTCTCTGGGCGAGCAGTTCGTCGTGCGTGCCTTGCTCGATAACATTACCATCCTTCACCACAAGGATGAGATCGGCGTCACGAATCGTGCTCAGGCGATGGGCAATGACAAAGCTTGTCTTGTGCTGCATCAGTGTATCCATCGCCTGCTGAATCAGCACCTCAGTGCGGGTATCGACCGAGCTGGTCGCTTCGTCTAAGATAAGCATCGGCGTCTTGGCAAGCATAGCGCGGGCAATCGTCAGCAGCTGCTTCTCCCCTTGCGACATATTAGTCGCCGCTTCGTCGAGCACCATGTCGTAGCCACCCGGCAGCGACCGGACAAAATGATCGACATGCGCATCACGCGCCACCGCCAGTAGCTCAGCTTCGCTTGCCTCAGGATTACCATAGCGCAGGTTGTCGCGGATCGTCCCATGGAAAAGCCACGTATCTTGCAACACCATGCCAAAGAGCTGCCGCACACTGCTGCGCGTCATCTGGGCAATGTCCACACCATCGATCAGGATCTGGCCACTATCAATATCATAAAACCGCATCAACAGATTGACTAGCGTCGTCTTACCCGCACCCGTTGGCCCAACAATCGCCACCCGCTGGCCAGGGCGAATATGAGCCGAGAGGTGCTTAATAACCGGCGTCTTTGTGTCGTAGCCAAAAACAACATCGCGAAACTCCACTTCGCCACGCACCACTGGCAGCGTCGTAGCAGGCACTGGGTCGGGCGCTTCGGCTGGCTCTTTGAGAAATTCAAAAACCCGCTCAGCTGCAGCCGCCGTCGATTGCAGCACATTGGCAATATTCGCCGTCTGGGCAATTGGCTGATTAAACTGCTGCATATATTGAATGAAGGCCTGAATATCGCCAATCTTAATCCGCCCCTCAATCGCCAGCCACCCACCAAGCACCGCCACACCAACATAGCCAATATTGCCCACTACATTCATCACCGGGTACATCAAGCCAGAGAGAAACTGCGACTGCCAGGCGCTCGAGAAGAGCCGCTGGTTAATCTGCCGAAAGGTCGCTAGCGACCGCTCCTGCCCGCTAAAGGCGCGCATCACCTGGTGGCCAGCATACATCTCCTCAATGTGGCCATTGAGCTCACCCAGCTCATCTTGCTGGCGAGCGAACTGCGTTTGTGAGCGCCGCGTAATCATAACGATCAGCCCCATCGACAGTGGCACAACCAAGAGCGCCACCACAGTCAGCAGCCAACTAATCGACAGCATCATTGCTAAAATTCCGACCAGCATCACTACTGCACTCATCATTTGCGACAGGCTTTGGGTGAGCGTTTGGCCTACTGTATCGACATCGTTGGTAATGCGGCTGAGGACTTCGCCGTGGGTTTGTTTATCAAAATAGCGCAGCGGCAAGCGGTTGATCTTCTCTGAGATATCACGGCGCAGCTGGTACGTCAGCTTCTGGGTAATATTCGTCATCAGCCAGGCTTGTCCATAACAAAACAGCGCACTAACCACATAGAGCCCCACGAGCCAGAGGATAATCTGCAGGATCGCGTCGTAGTGGAAGGTAGGGCGCGTACCAAGATCGAGCGTCTTGGCGGCTTCGCGAGCCGAGGCAGGTAGCGCCTGCGCCAGCTGTTTGCCCTGGGGTGATGCCATAAATTGCTCACCCGTCATGCCTGCAGGAATCGCTGCGCCGGCAGGAAGCTTCTCATGGATGGCATCGTAGGTACGCAGACGGGTGTAGTCATCGACAATCTGGTTGGTCGCATTGCCGAGCAGCTTGGGGCTAACGATCGCAAACAGTGTGCTGATAATCGTCAAACCAATCACCAGCATCAGCTGCCAACGAAAGGCGCGCAGATACTGCAACAGCGTACGCACCGTCTCGCGGAAGTCCTTGGCTCGCTCTGTGCCACCACCAGCGACTGGCCCACCCATTGGGCCGCGGCGCACCCCCGATGAGCGCGGCCGTGTAGACGATTGCTGGCTCATAACGCCCCTCCTTGCGCACTGCCAAGCGGAGCAGGCCGCTCAAGCACAGCCAGCTCGCCCTCACTGAGCTGCGACGCGGCGATCTCTTGGTACACCGCACAGGTTTCCATCAGCTCCTGGTGTCGCCCCTGGCCAACGATCCGACCTTCATCTAGCACAATAATTGTATCTGCCTGGGCGATCGTATTAATCCGCTGCCCGACGATCAGTACCGTCTTGCCCGCCACCTCCTGCGTCAGGCGCTGGCGCAGCGCGGCATCCGTCCGCGCATCAAGCGCCGAGAACGAATCATCAAAGATATACACCTGAGGCTGCGCCGCCAAGGCTCGGGCAATCGCTAGGCGCTGACGCTGCCCACCCGAGACATTGCTGCCGCCTTGCGCGACTGCGCTTGCCATGCCATCATCAAGCTGCGCAATAAAGTCACTCGCCTGGGCCACCTCTGCTGCATGAGCAATCGCCGCCTCATCGGCCTCGGGCGCGCCATAGGCAATATTGCTAGCAATACTGCCCCGAAACAGCACACCCTTTTGTGGGACATAACCAATTTGGCTAGCTAGATCCTTAAGCCTGAGGTGTCGAATATCCACCCCATCAAGTAAAATCTGCCCGGCCGACACATCATAAAACCGCGGAATCAGATTGACTAATGTCGACTTGCCCGAGCCTGTGCTGCCAATAAACGCCGTCGTCTGGCCAGGCTCTGCCACAAAGCTAATGCCGCTAAGCACCGGCTCATCTGCCCCTGGGTAGGCAAAAGTAACGTTGCGAAATTCAATCCGCCCCGTGCCACCCGGCGCGAGCGGCTGAGGTTCAGTCGGGTCAGTGATCGACGGCTTGGTATCGAGCACCTCCGCTACCCGGCGCACTGACACAGCTGCGCGCGGTGTCATAATAAACACCATCGAGATCATCAAGAACGACATAATCACCTGCAAGGCATATTGCAAAAAGGCCATCATATTGCCAATCGCGAGGCGCTCATCACCAATTGCCAGCGCACCATACCACACTACTGCCACGCTCGCAAGATTCATCACCAGCATCATCACTGGCTCCATCACCATCATCAGACGATTGACTACCAAGTTGAGCTTCGTCAGCTCATGGTTGACGGCATCAAATTTTGCTTCTTCGACCGCCTCGGTATGAAAAGCGCGCACCACACGCAGGCCCGTCAAGTTCTCGCGGGCGACTAAGTTCAGCTTATCCACCACGCTCTGCAAGCGCTGAAAACGAGGCATCGCCGCAATAAACAAGCCAATAATGACCGCCAAAAGCACAGCGACCGCCAGGGCAATAATCCAGCTCAGACTCGGTGCATTGGCCAGCGCCTTGTGCAGGCCAGCCACAGCCATAATCGGTGCCATCAAGGCAATGCGCAGCAGCATAATCGCCGTCGATTGGATCTGCTGAATATCGTTGGTCGAGCGAGTTATAAGCGATGCTGTTGAGAAGCGGTTAAAGTCCGCCACAGCATAATCCTCCACCCGGGCAAACACTTGGTCGCGCAGCTGCTGACTGAGACCAGTCGCAATCCGCGTCGCAAAGAAGACCGACACAATCGTCCCCACTGCACCCGCCAGCGTCACAGCAATCATCTGCCAGCCATTATGCCATATAACAGCCATGTCGGAGCCAACGATACCATTATTAATAATCGCTGCCATAAAGTCTGGCAAACTGAGCGTTGCCATCACCGAACCATACGTTGCGGCAACCAGCAGCCCGAGCTGCCACCAATAGCCCCAGAGTAGTCGCCAGATGTACTTCATGCTCGCTCCGCCTTCTGTGACTGAACCACTTTATCAATAAGCTGGTCGAGCTGCGCCAGCTCGGCATCGCTCAGCACTGCAAAAAGATCGGCAACAGTCTCCGCCATATACTGCTGGAAGTGATCGGTTATCTGCTGGCTTTGCGCAGTCAACTGCAGGCGCACCACCCGTCGATCGTGCTGGTCTGGCGTGCGCTGGACGAGCTGTTTTGCCACCAGCACGTCAAGAATCTGCGTCGCCGCACCCTTGGAGACGCACAGCTTTGCGGCCACATCACCCATCGTCTCGATTGCCCCACTATGCAATAGGCCCAGCACATGCCAGTGAACAGGCGCCAAACCAAACTGCTGGTCGGTTTGGCGCTGAGCGCGTGCCAGGCGCTGCTTGAGCTGAAATAAGTAGCTCGTGATGTTCTCAATACATACTTGGCGCTGCGGCTGTGCACCTGACTTTGCTTCTACCTTCATACAATAAATAGTTTACTGCCTAAACTATTTATTGTCAATACCTTTTTATATGCCGACGACGCCAAGCATACACTGCCGCACCAAGCACGCCTAACATAACCAGCGCCGCGCCGCCATAATAGAGGAGCGGGACATTATCACCAGCAGCTGCCAATGCTCCCTCGTGCTGCGGCTGACTTGGTTGCGATGACTGAGCCGGCGAGATATGCATTACCTTCGGTGGCAGCGTGGTATTCTGTGACTGATTTGATTGCGGCTGAGTCGACAATGGCGCAGCGCTGCCATGCAGCGTGTGGTCGAGTTGCCGCAGCAACGCATCATTACTTTGCGGGTCGGAGAGATAACGCCAGACAATAATCCCTTGCAGGTTATGCTGCTGGACATACTCTGCCTTATACTTCATCGACTCCGCATCGTCGTAGCTAATGAACTCACGCCGCGCGGCATTGTAGAGATAGGGCGCTTTGCTTGCGTCGTCCCAGTAGCGAGTATAGCCATTCTTATTAATATACTCTCGCTCGAGTCGGTCATACGTGGTGTGGTACTCGCCAGCCTTTTGAGCATCGCCAACGGGTTGGTGCAAGCCATGATTCACCTCAGCAACAGAGGTAAACCGCCGGCTATACCACCCCGCGCCGATCGTTAATTTGTTTGTTGGCGCGCCATGAGATTGGTAGTGCTGCACCGCCGAGTTGGCACTCTGATCGAGCGGGTCACCCGGCGCGGTATAGAGCCCAGCGTGGTGCCCAGCGTGCGTCTTGAACGAGCCAAACCCCCGCATGTCATACGTCATGATCGCAATCTGATCAAGATACTGCTGGTACTCAGCAAACTTATTTTGCTCAGCATACCACTTGGCTGGTGCACCGGTCATCGAAATAATTGGCTGGCGTCCGCTGGTAGTCGTTGCCGCGCGCAGTTCGCGTAAAAGAGTAATCAGGTCAGCCTGCTGGCTCCCTTTTGGAAACTCCCAGTCGATATCCACCCCATCTAACTGATGAGCCTGCAGCGCCTCCTTCACAGAGCTCACAAAGGCCTGCCGGGTGCTGGCTTGGCGCACCATCGCATCGAACTCACTCCGCGCAGCATCATTACCACCACCAATTGAGAGAATAAGGGAGATACGCGGATTAACCGCCCGAATCCGCTGCAACGTGGCTGCCTGCGTAAGGTGCGGCAATGCATCAAGCGTCACGTGCCCATCAGCTGCAATGCGCCCAAAATGGACAATGAGCCGATCGATCATCTTCAGGTGCTCGTCAGTTACCTTTGGCAAATTTTCATCACTGACATAAACCGAGATCGTCTTTCGCTCAGCTGCCTGGGCTGGCATCGCAATCACTAGCTGGCACACAGCTACTAGCATCATCACACTGAGCACACTCTTCACAATTGCCGTCCGCATATCGCCTCCTTGCTTTTGCTAGCTGTCTCCTTCTAGTCTATATCGTTTGCCAGAATAGGTAAAGTGTGAGGTGGTATAGATTACTCGTCATCAGTGGTTGGCGTGTGGTGGGTCGGCCAGTACCGATCAAGCACTACATAAGGCAGCTGCTTATACCGACGCCATAGCACGATCGTGACAAGCAGCGTCATTAATGACACAAACGGCAGATGCACCATCGACAGCACCGCAATATAGAGCAGCCGCACCGCATAGAATACCACGCGGTGGAACCACCCCCGCGGCCGATCGTCCAGCGAAATACCCGTTAGCCAGCCACCGAGCGTCCTTCCCTGTGCCACTAGCGGAAGGATGGCATGCACGAGCGCAATAAAGCCATACGGAACGATCTGCGTCAGCACCTGCATCTGTTCAGTCCACTGCCGTGAGTGCAATACATTGAAGAGTGTGAGTGCCACCATCACAATCGTTGAGCCAATCGCCACTCCAGTCATATCAACAACAAAGGCAACGATACGCCGCACAAGGCCAGGCTGGCGAATCATCGTTGCTCCACGCTCCGTATCGCGAAGATTTGGCAATAGCCAACCCAGCCAAAAGCCCAGCAGTGCCCCGCTCGTATTAAGCAGCAAGTCATCAACATCAAACAGCCGATAGCTACACGGATACACGCCAAACACCCCCGTGAGCTGCGTCAGTTCAATCACTACCGACGTCATAAGGCCAATTGCCACCACAGTCCACCAGCGCACCCGATACATCGCCCGCAAAAACGCCCCCAGTGGCACAAAGAAAATAACATTAAGCACCACCTGCAGCAACGCCCGCACACCCTCGTGGGGAATCTCGAGGATCGACGCCAGTGGTGTAAGCTGCGGTTGGATATGGTGGCTCCCGCAAAAGCGCGCCGCATTATCTGGCATCGGGTAAAGCGTAAAGGCAGCCAGCGCCAAGCCATAGAGCACCACCAAATACGTCATGACTACCCGGCCAAACGCCACCCGGCGAAAGCGCATATAATGTACCAATAACAGCGGCAACGTCAACACAAGTGCAGCAAATGGCCACATCACAAGCGCCACCCGAAACGACGCGGTAAAATTCCCTAAGAATGAAAGCATACTGCGCGCTAGTATGACATAGACAGCGCAAGTCTGTCAATAACGGAGCTCGCGACTTACACCACCGCGCGGCGCAGAAACTGTGCATTTGCTGCAACAATGATCGTCGAAAGCGACATCACCACCGCACCGATCGCGGGCGAAATAACCACCCCGACTGGCGCAAGCACTCCAGCCGCGAGGGGAAGCATCAGCACATTATAGCCCGCTCCCCAGCAGAGGTTCTGCACCATTTTGCGGTACGTCGCCTGGGCCAGCGTGATCACCCGGACAACCGCCTGTGGATCATCACCAACCAGCATAATCCCAGCAGACGCTGCGGCAACATCAGTCCCCGTCCCAATCGCGACACCACTCTCGGCCTGGGCAAGCGCTGGTGCATCATTCACGCCATCACCAACAAAACACACCCGCTTCCCCTGCTGCTGGTACGCCATGACAATCGCCGCCTTCTTAGCTGGTGTTACCTCAGCGTGAACCTCAGTGATACCAACGAGGCGAGCAATCGCATCGGCTGGCCTCACACCATCCCCTGTTACCATGGCGACTGTTATACCGCGGCGTTGGAGCGCTGCGACTGCCGCTGCCGCACCAGGGCGCGGCGCATCACCAAGCTCAATCACACCACAGACGCGCCCAGCCTGGGCAACGTAGACCACTGTATGGTCCGTCGTTATCTCGTCTCGATCAATCTGATGCTGCTGCATAAAGGCCGCATTGCCAACTAACGTCGGCACGCCATCAACCACAGCCTGCACACCATAACCCGGCACCGTCTGGAGGTCACGCACAGCAGGTATCGCAACATGGCGATCGGCTGCCGCGCGACGAATCGCTGCTGCAATCGGGTGTTCTGCTTCATGCTCAGCCGCCGCCGCTAATCCCAGAATAGCCGCCTCGTCCCCACCATGGACTGCAACCACTGCCAGGTGGCCAGTTGTCAGTGTACCCGTTTTGTCAAATAACACCACATCGACTTGCCGCGCGGCCTCAAAGGCACGGCGATCGCGCACCACAATACCGCGCTGTGCCGCAAGCCCAGTCGAGATCGATACAACCAGCGGCACTGCTAAGCCCAAGGCATGCGGGCACGCCACCACCAGTACTGTTACCACTCGCTGCAACACTTCACCCAGCGATGCACCAGCCAGCGCCCAGCCAGCGCCCGTCACCAGCGCAGTAGCAAGCGCTGCATAGAAAAGATAGCCCGCTGCCCGATCCGCCAGCACCTGCGTTCGCGACCGACGCTGCTCAGCCTGACGCACCAGCTCCATAATATGCGACAACGTTGTATCATCACCAATGTGCTGGGCCATAACATGAAGCGCACCAGTGCCATTGATCGTGCCTGCCGTCACAAGACTCCCTGACTGCTTAGCAACAGGGCGCGACTCGCCTGTGAGCATCGACTCATCCACCTGTGACGTGCCAGATATCACCTGGCCATCCACTGGCACGCGCCCACCCGGGCGCACCAGCACGGTCATCCCCACAGCCAGATGATTAAGCGGCACTGTATCAATCGATTGCTCCGTCACAACCTCTGCCGTCTCAGGCAAGAGTTGGGCTAAGGTATGGGCAGCATCCGTTGCCCGCTTAATCGCTGCCATTTCGAGCCAGTGCCCGAGAAGCATAATGGTAATGAGCGACGCGAGCTCCCACCAAAAATCCATCCCCGCTACCACGCCACTGGTCACCAGCAGGCTGTAGCCATACGCCACACTGATCGCCAGAGCAATCAGCAGCATCATACCGGGCTGGCGCTGGCGTAGCTCCTGCCACCCCGCCCGGATAAAGACTCGGCCACCATACCACAGCAATATCGTCCCGCTTACAGCCGGCACATACCGGCTCACCACCTCAGGTAGTGTATACCCGAGCCACTGCTGCAGCAGCGGTGAACACACCAACACACTGATCGTTATGAGCAGCGATAGCCAAAACCGCTGCCGAAACTGGGCCGCATCATGCCCGCAATGGCCACCCTGTCCATGCCCCTCATGGTGAGTATGCTCACCATGAGTCATATGATGGTGCTGTGACTGTTTTTTATCCATAACAAACTCCTCGGTGCTGCGCACCGCATTATCCTTTCCATTCTTATATCCGCTTGCTGCTAGCGAATGTTCGTCAGGTCATAGAGCTGATCGAGCTCTTTGAGCGCCTTATCGCGCTGCTTCGTATCGCTTGACGCCAACATCTCAGCCACATGTGTCTCAAGATGTTGCTTAACCATCAGCTTGTTCAGCGATGCCAGCGACTTCTGGATCGACAGGCTCTGGATGATGATGTCCATGCAGTAGGCATCATCGGCCACACGCTTCTCTAACCCCTCCAGCTGGCCCTTCATAATTTTGATACGGTGTAGTGCTCGTCTGGTACTATCTTTACTCATACTCCTATAGTATACCCCCTGGGGGTATATGTCAACCAATTCTTTCCCACATAAAAACCCACCACAGATGTGGTGGGTTTTTGCAAAACAAGGCAGGACGAGGCCTAGTACATACCCATACCGCCGCCCATGCCAGGCATGCCAGCTGGGCTTGCCGCTTCCTTTTCAGGCAGGTCGACGACGAGCGCACCCATCGTCATTGCGGTACCAGCGATGGAGGCAGCATTCTGGAGTGCTTCCTTGGTAACGCGAACAGGGTCAACCACGCCAGCTGCTTTGAGATCGATCAGCTCACCTGGTGTGTTAACGTTAATACCAAAGCCAGGCTGCGCTGCCTTCACCTGTGGCAGCCACTCATCGGCATTGAGGCCAGAGTTGGTCAGCAGGATGCGGAATGGTTGCTCCAGCGCATGGATGAGCAAGTCCTCACCAGCAGTCACCGACGCATCGGCATCACCAGCATGGGTGTAGCTCGTTGCAAGATTGACCAGTGTCACCCCGCCACCAGGCACAACACCCTCAGCTAGGGCAGCCTTAACGGCAGCTACGGCATCATCAACGCGATATTTCTTCTCTTCGATCTCGGTCTCAGTTGCCCCACCTACCTTGATCACAGCCACTTGGCCAGTCAGGGCAGCTTGGCGCTTAACGAGATTGTTCTTGGTGTAGTCGCTTGTGCTATTGGCGATCTCAACGGCAATCTGGTCAATCCGGGCATCGACTGCCGTCTTCGCACCAGCCCCTTCGACGATCGTCGTCAAATCCTTAGTGGCAATCACCTTGCGAGCCGATCCCACCACATCGGGGCCAACCGTATCAAAGCTCATACCAGTATCCTCAGTAATAACCGTTGCGCCCACCAGAGCAGCAATATCGTAGAGGACATCCTTATCGCTCGGCGCTTTAATAGCCAGGGTATTAAAGGCACCCTTGAGGCGGTTCAGCACGAGCAGGCCAAGCGCTTCGCCATCCACATCATCAGCAATCAAGACGAGATCTTTCTTACCACTCTGAGCAATCATCTCAAGCAGTGGGACAAACTCCTGCGCCGAAGAAATCTTCTTGTCGGTAATAACGATAGCTGGCTTATCGTACACCGCTTCCATTCGCTTCGTGTCTGTCGCCATGTACGGGCTGACGAAGCCGCGCTGAACAGTAAAGCCCTCAACCACTTCGCTCTCTAGCTCGAGGCCGCGGCCTTCTTCAACCGTCACCACACCATTGGGCCCGATCTTCTCCATTACATCAGCAATCAGCCGGCCAATTGCGTCATCACCCGCCGAGATAGTTGCCACCTCTGCGACGCGTGTTTCGTCATTGCGAATATCCTCTGCTTGTTCGCTCAAAGCGGCTGTGACCTCTGCCGCAGCCCGCTCCAGACCCTTGCGGAGCAGCATTGGATTGTGACCAGCAGCAATCAGCTTGTTCGCCTCACTGAGGATGTGGTAGGTCAAAACCGTCACAGTAGTCGTGCCATCACCAGCCACATCGTTCATTTTGTTGGCGGCTTGCTTAATAAGCTCTGCCCCCACTTTAAAGCCGAGTGTTTCGTCATCAACATCCTCGATGTCGATACCCTTGGCCACCGTTACACCATCGTGCGTGACGCTTGGGCCACCGTAGCTTTTTCCAATGACGACATTACGGCCCTTTGGCCCCATCGTTGTCTTCACCGCATTGTAGAGAATCTCTGCCCCGCCCAAAATTCGGCGGCGCGCATCTTCATCATAAAATACTTTTTTTGCCATAGACTGGTTCTCCTATTCTACTGTCGCGAGGATATCCTCGTCCTTGATAATCAAATACTCTTCTTTGTCGAGCTTAATGGTGGTAGCTGCGTAGTTCTTGTAGACCACCCGCGCGTCGACTGCGACATCTTCTACTGCCGATCCAACAGCAATCACCTTGGCAGCTTCCGACTTCTCCTGAGCCGACTCGGGCAAAAAGATCCCGCTGGCAGTCTTCTCTGGCTTTTTCTCCTTAACCGCCACGACGAAATGCGCCATTGGCTTGATTGGTGAACTCATTGGTTACCCCTTTCTTAATACTTATCTGCTTATCACCGCGCCCATATATAATCAAGGCGCTTCTAGCACTCTAGTATAGCGAGTGCTAATGGGAAAATCAAGAGAGGTGGGCTAAGTAGGCTACGGTACGACGCGCTGCCGTCATAACAGTCGATGCAGCAGTAACGAGCTGATCATGTCCCCGCACCGCAAGTTGCTCGTAGTATGCATTCAATGCAGGATCAAGCCATGTACTACGCTCAGCTGCGCGTGTCAACTGCATCTGCTGCGCGACATCAGTAACTATACCACAGAGGTCACGCGACATCATATCGGCTATATGGCGCTGCGCTGCTTCATCTCCTCCATCAGCTTGATCAACAACGTCTGAGAAACTAACTGCATGTTCAAAATCAATCATACGAGCTGGCTGACCCGAGACACGCACAACATTACGCAAATAGCCATCGCCATGCGCAACTGCCACTCTATGTAATGCAGCCAATGCGGTCGCTGCCTCGGTGGCATACAGCGCTACATCATCCATACTCATCTCATGCCACGCAAGACTATCCAAGCCCACTACTTCTGGCTGATACCGCGACAATAGCAAAGCAACACGGTTACGATCCTGTGCAGCTGCGCCTTCCGGTGCGCCATCAACTACCAGCCCGTCTACCGAGAATGGTGCAAGGCCCTCACGCTCTAGGTACTGCGTCATAGCCAACTCACCAAGAGCCGTTGGCACCGTGGAAGGTTTAATAACAAGCGTTTCGGGCGTATCGTGTTTCTGCTCGGTGTAGCGCACATGAGCAACAAATGCTCCATGACGCGACGAACCGCCACGCGCAAGATCTTTTTCGGGTACTGCATACGTTATTGACGATAAATCATCAGTAACCCGCAGCAGCGGGTCAGACGAAAAACGAGAATCAGGCCGATTATACTTACCATCATGTCGCACCGCTACTGATAGGTTAGGCAGTGGGCGATAATCATGGGGTGCTGTTAGTATCTCGCAGTGATTGTAATGCGGCTTAACCATACGAGTATTATATAACAAACTGCGATTTTGTGCTATCGTTGTGTCATTAATACCACGCGCTTCTTACGATATCTATCTCACTGCTGCTATACTAGACATAATTGCCTAACTGGCTGTATATCATTCATCATCAACGGTTTTATAACGGAGGCACCATGCACAGACATATCAATGTACGCGGAATTATCATCAACGACAAGGGCGAACTCTTTTGCCAGCGCTTGACAGCGCGCACTGGCGATGGCCGAGATTTTTGGTGTACACCGGGCGGTGGGCTGGAGCTGGGCGAGAGTGTGATGGACGGCCTACGGCGAGAGATAGTCGAAGAAACTGGCGTTGAGCCAGCAATTGGCCGGCTGCTCTTCGTCCAGCAGTTTGCTATCGCAGCGCCAGCAGCTGGCAAGCCGCGCGAACAGCTTGAGTTCTTGTTCCACATCACTAACTGGCAAGACTACCAGTCAATTGACCTTGCCACCACAACGCATGGCTTGGCAGAGGTCGCCGAGTGCGGCTTTATTAGCCCGCAGCAGTGCCCAATTTTACCTCACTTCCTTGCCGAGGTTGATCTGGCGCAGCTCATCGCCCACGATCAGCCAGTGCAGTGCCTGAGCTCCTTAGCATAAAATTGACAAACAATTCTATTCGGCGTATCATAGCATATTTGGTTAACAGTTCTCTACTTGACGTATCTGCAAAGTCATATAGGAGGAGTATATAGTCTAACGAGAGCGAGAACCTTATTTACATTTTGGAATATTAACACAGTAACCAACCAAGGAATTCTATGCTCCATCATCTGCCCCAACGTCACAAACTCATCGTCATGCTTGCCGTGATGAGCGCCCTCTTCCTTGTGGCACTCGACCAAACCATCGTGGCGACGGCACTGGGCGCAATCGTCAAGGAATTCAACAGTTTCTCCTCTCTTGGCTTTATCGTTACTGCCTATATGCTCACCACCACTGTGACAGTGCCGCTAGCCGGTAAGCTCAGTGATATGTATGGTCGCAAGCCGCTTTTGCTGAGTGGTGTGGCAATCTTTACTATTGGCTCGCTGCTCAGTGGTATCGCACCAACCGTGGAATGGCTCATTACGTGGCGGGCGCTGCAAGGAATTGGTGGCGGCATTATCACCGCCAACGCCTTTACTATTGTCGGCGATCTCTTTACACCCAAAGAGCGGGGCCGCTGGCAAGGGCTCATCGGTGCGACCTTTGGCATGAGCTCGGTAGCGGGGCCATTGCTTGGTGGCTGGCTAACCGATGGTGCGACCATCTTTGGCGTCACAACCAACTGGCGCTGGACATTCTTTATCAATGTGCCAATTGGCATCATCGCCACTGCTCTCATCATCCGCTATTGCCCACAAATCAAGCACGACAGCAAGCACAAGCCAGACTACCTCGGCGCTCTTTTTATCACCATTGCCCTGGCGGCGCTTGTCTTAGCGGTGGATAATACGGAGATGGTCTTCAAGAGTTTGATCGACCAAGGCATTGCACTCGCTCTCATCAAGGGTGTGCTGCTGGCTACTGCCACCCTTGCCGGTGGTATCTTCCTCTGGCTTGAGCGTAAAGCCGCTCAGCCCATCCTCCCTCTCCACTTCTTCCGTAACCCCACCTACCGCCTGATTATGCTCATTAGCCTGCTCTTTGGTGCCGCTTTTCTCGGGGCAATTCTCTACCTCACACAGTTTAATCAGCAAGTCTTTGGCGCGACTGCCTCGCAAGCTGGCCTGATGCTCCTGCCAATGGTAGGCGGGATGATGATTAGCTCTATTAGTGTGGGGCAACTCATCAGCCGGACAGGTGTATACAAGCGCTATATCGTCATCGGCTGCGCCATCACCGCAGCAAGTATTCTCTCGCTTATCACGCTTCAGCCCACTTCACCCTACTGGCACGAGGCAATCATTATGACATTCGCTGGCTTTGGCATGGGGATGTGTATGCCCATCCTTACTCTCGCCGTGCAAAATGAATTCCGCCAGCAGGATCTCGGCGCTGCTACCTCGAGCGTGCAGCTCTTTCGCGGGCTTGGCTCGACGGTGGGGACGGCTATCTTTGCGGGCGTGCTCACTAGTGGTATCTTGCACAGCCTTGGCGACGTCAATCAAATTCCCTATATCCAGACGCTGCGCCACGCGCCACAAGCCGCTCGGCAGCTTGATGGCGAGCTCAATGCCGATACTCTGCTCCGTATCAACAGCCAGCGCGACGCCATCAGCCAGGGTGCAGCCAAAGGCATGGCCCAGTTGCCTGCTCCAGCTCGCGCACGTGCCCAGCAGCAGCTAAGCCAACAGCAAGACGACTACACCACTCGTATTCTCAACGCCTTTAGCGACTCCTTGCACCAGATTTTCATCATCAGCGCCGCGCTTATGGCCACAGGCTTTCTTGTCGCCCTCTTCCTGCCTCAGCGCACCCTCACCACCAAACATGCGGATGATTAGACAGTAGAGAATGATTATCCCACAGACAGTGCTCGACGCTCTCGATGTTATGCAGCTTGGGGTTGTTTACTGAGCGAAATATTTCTCTTCAGCTTCAGTAAGATCAGTCATCGCTGGCGATTCAATTGTCGCGGACACGAGTCGTTTGCCGACCCCTAAACCGACACTCGCGCGTGACGGCAAATGCCAAGACAAAGTTTCTACTTCGCTGCTAGAGCCGGGAGTTGCAGTCCCATACAGTGATGTAAGCCCAGCAACGTAACCTGAGCGGGCTGACTGTATCAATGCCCTAATGTCTGGGTCTGGGTTAGGGGGAGCAAGGCTGGTCAATCGGAAAGTGATTCCCGACACAAAAATATTGTTGCTGACATCTAGTTCTATGTAGCCGTCTTCTTCTCCGTTGCTGACAGGGGTAACGAAAAATTCTCCATCGTCGGGAGCAGGTGTCCAGTCGAACTGGTCTCGCAGCGAGAAAGCCTCTTCGACGGTCATGGGCCATCGATGCTCAGCAATCGCTCGAATAATATCAATTGCCTGGTCAGTCGGGTAAGCACGAAAATCTGGTGTATAGTCGCTCATAGAATGCCCCTTTTTCTAGTTTGCAATTCTTTTTATATTGTAGCAAGTATACAAACTAGCCAACAACTGGGCGTAGGAGTTATATCACCCTACCTGCCGACGCGGCACAATCCGCTTCGTCACCGCATCGACAAAAAGCCGATAGGCCAGGCGATTTTCCTTGGCATACGTGATGAGAATACCAAGGACGCGCTGGCAGTGCGGGCAGTGCAGCTCATCACCAGTTGGGATTATATCGATAAAACGGTCGACATACATGCGCCGCAGCGAACCTGGGCCATCCTTTTGGTAAAACGTCACGTGCTTAGTGCAGCCTTCGCAGCACACATCAAGCACCCGCGACGATCCACCACGCCGCGCTTGGTAAGCATCTTGGATGAATTGATACGTCATGTTGTCTCCTCTTATTAGCTGCTTGCTATTCCCACCGGAACAGCTTTATCGCCGCTACGTACACCACCAGCATCCATAGGCCAATGGTGCCAGCATACGGCAGCACTTCTGCTAGGCTGGCGTGCTCGGTCATAATCAGGCGCAGGCCATCGGTCACAGGTGTCATCGGGATGAACTGGCTCAGTGTGCGCAGCCACTCCGGGAACATATAGGACGGGAAGAAGGTGCCAGAAAGGAACATCATCGGGAAGGCCACCAGGTTGCCCAGCGGTGCCGACTGGTTCTCATTCTTGGCCCAGCCGCCAATCAGCAGGCCAAAGCCCACCATCAGCAGCGCTGCCAGGGTGATAAACGGCACAGCCAGCAGCCAGTCACCACGCATAGTAAAGTGAAAGACACTCATCCCCACCACTAGCATCATGGCGGCACTCAGCAGCGAGACAATCGTGTAGTGGATGCCCATTGCCAAAATCAGCTGCCCCGCCGTAAAGGGCGATGCCCGCAGGCGCCGGTAGGAGCCCTTTTGCTTCTCCGTTGGCATTTGGTTAGCCAGGCCAAAGATCCCCATGCTCAGCAAGCTAAAGGCCAGCAGGCCAGTAAAGGTGTAGTCGAAGGTCTTGAGCTGCTCATCGCCCACAGCCTGGCCCGCCACCTTTAGCGGCGGCTCGGGCTGGCCCATACCCCTGTTAATGCCATCAATAATCTGCCCCATAATAGCCGTTAGCGTATTACCAGACTGCTCCGAGCCCTTGGCGTAGAGCACGCGCAAGGTGCCGCTTGGGCGCGCTTGGGCTGGCTTCGCTTCGCCAAAGTCGGCTGGCAGCTCGATGATACCACTCAGCTCCGAGTGCTTCAGCTTCTCACGCGCCTCCTGCATATCCTTGACGTCCTTTACTTTGAGCGTCGTATCTTTGTTTGCCTTGGCTTGCTCCACAAACTGCTTAGCAAATTCGCTCTGCGAGTGGTTAATAATCGCCACATCAAAGCTGGTGGTTTGGTTATTAAAAATCGCGCCAAACACCAGCAAAAAGATGAGCGGGAACAAAAAGGTAAAAAACAGCGACGTACCATCGCGCATAAAGCGCTTTTGTAGGGCGCGCACCTGCCCATATACGCCAATCCAATATGATTTGACTCGCATCATCTACTCCCGAATGGCCTTGCCGGTTAAATCAATAAACACATCCTCTAAGTTGGCGGGCTCGACCGTTTGCTGCTTGGTAAAGCCGCGGGCCAGCAGCTGCTCGATGAGATGCTGCGGCGTATCAATGGTGATAATTTTGCCCGCGTCCATAATCGCCAGGCGGTCGCACAGCAGCTCGGCCTCATCCATATAGTGAGTGGTCAGCACAATGGTAATGCCTTCATCGCGAATCGTCTTGATCAGCTCCCACAGGTTGCGCCGCGCTTGCGGGTCTAGGCCCGTCGTCGGCTCATCCAAAAAGAGTACCTTGGGCTGGTTCACTAGCGTGGCGGCAATCGCAAAGCGCTGCTTTTGCCCACCGCTGAGCTGCTCGACATAGCTGCCCGCCTTCGCACTGAGCTGTACCTTCTCTAGCAAAGCATCAGCATCAACCCGCTGACCGTAGAGGCTGGCAAACATACGCAGCTGCTCGCGTAGGGTCAGCTTATCGTAAAAGGTGGTCGACTGCAGCTGAATGCCGATAATCTGCTTAATCTGCTTAGGCTGCTTGGCGACATCAATGCCGTCAATGGTAGCCCGGCCAGCGTCAATCGGCCGCAGCGCCTCGAGCATCTCTAGCGTCGTGGTTTTACCAGCGCCGTTGGGCCCCAGCAGGCCAAAAATCTCGCCCGCCTTAACCGTGAAGGATATCCCATCCACCACTGACGTGCCGGCATAGGCTTTAGTCAAGCCATCCACCGTTATGATTGGTTTGGTTTGAGTCATACAACTCCTTTCTTATGCTACGAGCCCCACACCCAAACGGGCCTCTGCTTGAATCACTCCCAGGGCATCATATTGTTATAAGCCAACCAACCATCCGTTGGACCGGATTATAGCATAGAGGAGAGGAAAGCGAAAGATGAACAATATACAACCTTGACAGTATCGCAACCACCTTCTACGGTAGGTACTACCGTTATCTCGCATTATCAAAGGAAACCATCATGCATTACCTCTTCAAACTCCTCAGTCTCATCATCTTTGGTCTCGCACTTGCGGCAG
The DNA here is from genome assembly GCA_938030095.1 of uncultured Candidatus Saccharibacteria bacterium. Taxonomy (GTDB): domain Bacteria; phylum Patescibacteriota; class Saccharimonadia; order Saccharimonadales; family Saccharimonadaceae; genus Saccharimonas. The sequence goes on along the minus strand of CALHGK010000005.1, from coordinate 38,907 downwards.
GTTACTATGCGCTGCAGCTATTCATCAGTCAGTCATCTCTCGCAGGGTATACCTTAGCTGCGTTGCTTATTATCATTGGTGCAGCACTGCTCATTACCGCACACGACCTGTTTCGGTGTCGTCGGTGGAGAGATGTCGGCAAGGCACTCGGCAATTTCGCCGCTATGGTGTGCGGCTATTAAACAAAATAAATCCTCACTCACAGCCCGAAATACCTCTACTGGCACCAAACAGCAACTACCCAACAAGCATCCCATCACCATGCGGTGTATACTATATGTATGAAGCGATTATTCCCTCCCAGCCACCGAGCAACTATCACCATTTGCCTTGCCATCCTTCTCGTTATTGGCGGCATTGTTGGCACAGCGATTGGCTGGCGCAAGATTCTCTACAAACTCCAGGGCACGTCGCATGTGGCTACGCTCGATCGTTCGCCAGGGCTTGCCCAGTTTCCTGAGGTCAACACGCAAGCCCTCAGCCCTACTCGCCGCAAGGTCATCCAGCTTACCCAAGCGGAGTTTGCCGCTCAGCCCGCTGGTACGAAATATAGCCAAGGAGCGCACGAGGCATGGTGTGCCGACTTCGTCAGCTGGACGATGCAGCAAGCTGGTGCGCCGCTCAAGAACCCACACACTGGCAGCTGGCGCATCCCAGGCACCTTCACGCTGCGTGAGTATTACGAGTCTACTGGCCGCTTTAAGCCAGCCGATAGTGGCTACCAGCCCCGCCCTGGCGACGTAGCAATCTACCGTGCTTCGCCCGTCTTTGGCGACCATACGCACATCATCCTGCGCAATGACGATGGTATACTCACCACTGTTGGCGGCAATGAAAATAGCAAGATACGTGTCTTTGCGAACCAACAGCGCAACTATACTGGCCTACTTGGCTATGGCGTTACAGAGTAGCCATCAATAGGACAACCACAGATGGCTATAGCACTCAGTGGTATAATAAAGACACTGATGAAACATCGCCTTCCTTCGCTACGCCATAACATTCCTACTGCGCTGAGTGGTATCATCCAAGTGCTGCGCCGGCCATGGTATGCGGCAAGTGCTCTGGTTGGTGCACTGGGCTTTGCCTGGCTGATTTTTCTCTTAACTAATGGTGAATTCTATGGCGCACTACTAGTGTCTCGTCTGCCCCTGATTGATAAACTTGGCGTGATTGGGACGATGTTTATAGAGATTACTCGGCAGGCGGCGACATCGCTGACGGGTGCACTGCTTGTGCTTGTCTCAATGCTACAAGGGATATCGCTCACGCTTATTATCTTCACTGCCCGGCACAACAAGCGCAACCAGCAAACCACGCAGCAGCTCGGCCTCAGCGGTATTGCCTCTGTCGCGGCGGCAATTGGCCTAGGCTGCGTACCCTGTGGTACATCACTCATTCTCCCCATCGTGGCAGTATTTTTCTCGGGAGCGGCCGCCGCTTCGGCCGCGACGGTTGCCAGCACCATTGTGCTTGGCATTGCCCTTGGGCTCAGCCTCTTTTCGCTCTATCGATCGGGCCAGATTGCCGCCATTTACATAACTAGCTCAGCAGGAGGAGCATCATGCAGTCACAACAAACAGGGGTTAGCTTAATCCATATCATGCTTGGGATTGTCATCGTCACAATCATCAGCCTCTTCGCCTACAATCTCATCAACCGCCCACCCAACAAGCACATTGGCAAAGGCGAGCCCTGGCAGAGCGCGATGTCGCAGGGCAGCCACACTGCACCCAATGTCTTTGTCGACTACACCGACTACTTCTGCTCATTTTGTGCGCAGGTTGAGGCCGCTACAAACACCGCAGACTTCCAGCAGTACATAAAGTCGGGCAAGCTGCGCTACGAGCACCGGATTGTTGCCGTTCTCAAAGATATCGTACCCAACACCGAACGTGGTGCCGAGGCAGCATTTTGCGCAGCCGATCAGCATAAATATTGGGAATACACACACCACATTGTGCCCCGCATCAAGGCAGATTACTTCGACAAAGGTATTGGCGTCAAAGGCGTTGCCGTGCCCAAAGAAATTCCGCTCCTCCCGGTTAGCTATTTCGAAACATCGGCCGAAGCGATTGGACTCAACGTCGAGACCTTCCGCGACTGCGTGACAAGCGAGAAGCACAAAGACGATATCGCCACAAACACCAGCCGTGCCCTCAAGCTCGGCGTCACTGGCCTCCCCTACATGATCGTCAACGACTACACCACCAGCGGCTTTGGTGGCGGCGAGCACGGACTCAAGACATTACTCAAGGCAGGTGGGGTGCAATAGCCCCTACCGCCGGCGCAAGAAATAATACCCCGTTGCCATGGCGGCTATCACACTCACGGTGGTAATCTTCCAAAACATCGTCGGGTCGTCCGCTCCTGGCACCGGCACATTCATACCATAAAGCCCAGCGATCATCGTTGGAATGGTCAGTGCCACCGTGATCACCGTTAGTAAGCGAATCGTCTCGTTCAGGCGTGTGTCCATCACGGCGCGGTAGCTATCACGCACATTAGTGATGGTGCGCAGAAGCGACTTACAACGCGCAATCACCTGCTCCAAGTCAATTGAGATATCCTCCACATCATCCTTATCATCCTCTTTGAGGCGGAGACTGCGGTTTGCCATCAAGCGCTCAATCGCCCAGTTCATTGGCACTAGTGCATTGAGATAGTCGTTGAGCTTGCGCTCATACTCGGTCAGCGTCACGATATCGCGCGCCCGCAGCGTGTGGAGGTCATCCGTTGCTGCTCGCATTTGCCGGTTGATCGTTGCCACTCGCCGCTGGTACTGCAGCGACACCGCCTCGATCATTGCCACCACGAGCTCAATCCGCCGCGCTGTATTCATCCGCGTCTTGTCGACAAAGGGCTGCCAGAGCCGGCCCAGGCTATCGCGCGAGAGTGTTACCACATAATTTTTGTGAATGCCAAACAATATCGGCGTCGTAAAGTCGTTAAAGTCATCGTCCGTATCAGGCAAACGGGCGATTAGATACGTCCACTCATCCTCAAAATCAACCCGCGGCACCTCGTGCGGGTCCAGCGCATCTTTGATGATGTTTTCGTCCATACCAAGCGCCAGGAGCTTGTCGATCTCCTCGCTGCTGGGCTTCTCGCAGCGCAGCCACGACCCAACCCGCAGCGTATCACGCGGCGTAATCGTCTGATCTGCCTCACTCGAACGAAGATATTGCAACATACTAGTGATAAGTATACGATGAAGCGGTCATAATTGCAAATAATACGACAGGTTTGCTTCTGCGTTCTGCATCGCTCATTACTTTATAACGACGTATAGAGACAACTATTCACTGACAAACAGCTGCTCAAGCACCGCATCAACCATAAACTTCATCGTCTTTGGTGCGATACCCTCCAGTACGTCGATTGCTGCCACTGCCGTAAAGAGCTCGCCGATTATCTGGTCGGTCGCGCCTGGCCGTAGTCTGCCATCGCGACGCCACTGCTGCACCTGCTCGGCAAAGAACTCACCACGCATCACCAAGCTATTACCCGCTCCTGCTTGCTTGGCTTCGTCTTGGTAGGCTTGGCGCACCTGCTCGCCAGGCACATCACTCTGCCACTCGGCGAGGATTTTATTACGCCGTGTGGCTTGCGTTGTGGCACGTAGATAAGCCGCGAAGGCTGCCTGGGGCTGTGACCAATCGATCCGCCCAACAATTCGGTTCTTCGTCTTTTCGTCCTCCGCACGATACACCGCAAGGAAGAGTTCCAGCTTAGACGGATAGAGCAAATACACACCACCCACCGCAATACCTGCCACCTGAGCAATCTCCACGATTGATGCCGCCTTGTAGCCATCCTGGGCAAAGACCCGCCGCGCTGCCTGAATTAGTTTCGCCTGACTGATTGCCATATCGCTCCGACCTCCGCTCGCGCTACCCTGCCCGATAGCGCCTCTTTACTTTCTACTCATATTCTATTATAGCAGGTTTACAGGGAGCTGGGCAGATAGGCTGGCGATATAACAGTGTTGCAGCTGATTCTCTCGCACGAGCCACTATAGCAAAACAGAGGTACAGACATGATATGTCCATACGAGCAAGATTTCTTGCAGTAGCCCTTCTCTCACTGCTCTGCCCTACATCGAGGAAAAGTTTGCTACCTACTTCATCAGACTTTTGGCATCAATGGAAGAGACCAATCTATAGAAAATACCAAATCGATCCTTCTGTCGCCCCAAAGGAGGGATGAGCAAACTAGTAAAGCCACCGCTTACGTCTGATAATTATAAATTTAGCTATCACACTATACGCACAACAATCAGCAACCTACTCTCTTGTATAACGCTCATGCTTTTGATACACTTATAGTTAATATAACCATAAGGGGGATTTTTATGATTGCAACTCAAGCTAGCCAGGGCAAGAAGCGGATTGGTCTTATCTCAACGGGGATTGTCGGTGCACTGCTCGTCGCCTTTACCTTCACGCCAACCTTCGCGGGCTTTGCAGCAAGCATCCAAAACACCGTCAACAGTGCCTCAACCGGTACACTCACCATGAAGGAGACGTCGGGCACTTACACCTGCAATAGCACAGATGGTGCCGGCGCGGCGACCAACTCCGCCACCTGCTCTACCATTAACAAGTATGGTGGCACGAGCACACCACTCGTTGCTGGTGGGCCAGCCCAAACAACCAACATTACTCTGCAAAACACTGGTAGCGTTGCCGCAACATCCTTTAGTCTCAACCCTGGCACATGCAGCCAATCATCTGTCGCTGGTGCTTCAATGGCAGGCTCGGCAACAGACTTGTGCAGCAAAGTTAAGGTGGTCATCAAATCAGGCAGCAGCACATTCTTCACGGGCACTGCTGCACAACTGCAAGCAGGCGGTGCGATTGACCTCCTCGCCAAACTCAGCAAGGCAACCATCAATGCTGGCGAGAGCGTGCCGATCACCTTTGAGGTGTCGCTTGACGCTAGCGCCGGCCCAACCTACCAAGGTTTGCAGGTCTCGCAACCACTGACATGGACATTTGGCGCGTAATTCCTCTGGAGTAGGACGATGCGCATGTCGCGGCAACGAATGATTATCATCACTATCCTAAGCCTCTGTCTTGGAGGCTTCGTTGCCGTGATGATGGCGCTCAGCATGCGTATCTTTTTTGTCACAACGCCGAGCATGGCTACTGCCGCACCAGTTGGCTCGCTCGTCGTTACCCAGCCAGCTAGCAATTACCACCCCGGCGATATCATCACCTTCCAGCGCCACGGCCGGACGTATACTCATCGGATTCAGTCTATCACCAACCAGCGCATCCTCACCAAGGGCGACCTCAACCACGCGGCCGATCCACTCCCCATCGAGCACAGCGCCATCATTGGCAAAGCAATTTTCATCAACCCTTGGCTTGGCTGGGTATGGCTGATGGTACCGTGGGTGGTGATTGGCTGGCTTGTCATCCACTTAGCTACCCGCCGAGCTCGCCCAATGTGGCGCTGGTATTATCGGATTATTGGTATGACGCTGGTGCTCTGCGCTGTGTCGCTGTGGTTTCATCCGTGGATCAACTTTAGTGTGCTCAGTGTTTTGCCGTCTGGCGAAGGTGCAGCCATGCACATCGTCAACACTGGCGTCTTTCCAATCGACGCAGTCGGCACAGTGCTCTACCCCGGCCACGATGCCACCATTACCGTCTCGGTACAAAATAGCCACGGGCAGTATTTTTTCATGCCGACGATTCATTACACGGTATGGGTTATCCTGTGTATTATGCTCATTTGTCTTGTCCCCTTTGGGTTGATGCTCTACGGCCTTCGCCAGCTATATCGGCCTGCCGCAGCCGATAGCGCACCGCAGCCATTACCCATCACTTCTGTCATCGTCGCAGCAATTATTACACTGCTAGGGATATGCTTCATTATCTTTCATAATTTTTATCTAACGAGCGGGGCTTTTTCGGGTACGATCAACAACAATACCAATACCACCCGCCCAGTGCTCTACAACTGTACTGATGCCACTAAGCTCACTGCCCCCTCGCAGGCGCTCTTCATCTACGGCATGACATACTTCGATACTGGCACTACCGAGCGCGACCTATCTGGTAATAACAATAAGGGTACCTGGCTCACGCGCACGGCCGCTGCTCATGGTTCACAATCATATGCCTGTCGCCGCGACCGTGTGCGCAGCACCCTCTTTAAAGATACCTGCCTCGCCTACCCCACACCGGTTGATAACCCCAACCCTTTTACCCTCTCTGTCTGGTTTAATACCAGCAAATATGGGGCAGATAATGGGCGCATTGCTGGCTTTACTAGCACACCAGACAATGGCACCGACCCAAGCTTAGACCGTGTCCTCTTTCTCGACAAGCAAGGGCGCATTGCCTTTGCAGTGTGGCCCAACGCCACACGCTCTGTCTTCTCACCAGCCGGCAAAAACTACGCCGATGGCAAGTGGCACCACGTCGCCGCCTCACTCTCACCACAAGGCATGCGGCTCTATGCCGATGGCACACTGGTTGCTCACGACCCAAGCGTCACGCAAGCCCAAAACTTCCGTGGCTACTGGAAGTTTGGCTGTGGACGCTTTAGCGAGTGGCGTAATGGTGATGGCACACCGATCAACAGCACAAACACATTCTTCACTGGTATGATGCAATTTGGGGCTGTCCACACCACCGCGCTGAATGATGCCCAGGTGCAAGAAATCTACCTTGCTGGCACAAAATAACACACGATAAGCTACTCTTATATTCTTAGCTATTACATCGTTTTATTCTCATTGCAAGCATCAAGCGCCTGATATATACTATATGCATGAAATATATGCGTAGCACACTCACTAACCTCTCTGCTCTTCTCCGCCATATATGGCTGCCACTTGTGGTAATGATCCTGCTCATCGTGGCAGGCGTTGGCATAAGCGCTACCTTACACGCAGTGCGACCCGAACCACTCTGGACGAATGCGACAAAGGAGCTCGCGCAGCGAGTAAAGAGCGAGGCCACGCAGTCGCTTGACATTACTCTAAGCCGCGGTGAGTTTATCAATATTGATGGGTCAGGTGGTATCGTCATCGGCACTATCACCGACCACGCCGCACGCCAGCGTCTGCTCGCTAGCCAGCCATTTCGCGATTGCACATTTGGCTGCACGGGGTGGATGGCATATTCGCGGCTTGGGCGCACACTACCTCTTGAACCTTCAGAACACGTGTCTGGCACAGCACATACCCTACTAAACTCAGCCACTACGCCAGATAGCTTGTGTATTATTCGCTTCCATTATCTTGGCCAAACACTCCCAGACAAGCACAGCTCGCCCGACCTAGACATCATCTGCCTCTCACAAAGGACAGGTGCGTTTGTGTATGAGTTTCAGGCAGCGTAGCTATGCATCACCATACGGTAATGCAATTCAGAGTTATAGAAATTTTGTTACTTAATACCTTTAAAGCACTTTATCGCCTTGATCTTGCTGCTCCCAAGAACGTTGCTCTTCTTCGTCTTTCTGTGTGAGGAATTCGAGAAGGTCGTCGTGCTGTTGCCGCCCCTCTGGAGTCATCAATTGTTGGCGCATTCTCTCCTCGTAGGCTACTTGTGTCCGAGTAGCAGGGAGTACTAGCGGAACATTAATCATTGTTCCTGGGCGAGCTCCACGAAGACCGAAAGACACATAGTCTGCTATCGGGCCATAAAGAGTTCTCCTCGCTTCTTTGTAGGCGGCTGCCCGTTTCTCCCGCTTTTCTTCCCGTCTTTTTTCCCGCCAGTCTTTAAAACGAGAAATAGCCGGCACCATTTCAGTTCCTTTTGCTGCCACCACTCCTATGGCGCGTATTCGTTGTTGATCGCCATGCTCAACCGCAGCTTCACTAGCATCTATCTGCTCAGCATTGCTTGTTAAAGCTCTCTCTCTCTCTCTCTCTGAATTTGACATATATCCTCCTTATTGTCTAGAATTTCTATTGTACGAGATATGTGGTAGTATTGTCAATTATCTACGACGCAAGTCTCAAATTTCACAAGATACAAAAATCAAAGTGCAAATAGGTCATTCAACGCCTCACTCACCGTTGGGTGAGTGAATATCTGGTCGCGCAGCGTAGTATAGGGCAAACCAGCATCCATTGCTGTTTTGATAGTATTAATCACCTCTGGAGCCTGCTGGCAAAAGAGCGTCGCGCCAAGAATATGGCCTGTCGATGGCTGGACCACTGCTTTGAGTAACCCCGTTGTTTTATTATCAACATGCATGCGTGGCACCGCCATAGCTGGGAGCTCTTTAACCTTCACATCATCGCCATACTGCGCGCGGGCTGCTACTTCGGTCAGACCAACGCGCGCCAGTGGTGTCTGCATAAATATCACATGAGGCAGTACTGCACGCTGCGCCCGCGTATAACTACCATCACCAAGGAGCTGGCTCTTTACAATGCGAAAGTCGTCGAGCGACACATAGGTATACTGCGGCCCACCATTGACATCGCCGAGCGCCCAAATGTGCGGCTGAGTGGTCTGCAATTGGTCATTAACGATAATCGCACCGCGCTCGTCAGTCTCCACACCAGCGGCGGCGAGGCCAAGCTGGCTTGTATTGGGCTGGCGACCAGCCGCCACAAGCACGGCATCATATACTTGCTCATCACCGCCACGTATCACAGCAACACCGTGGTCTGTATCGCGCACCTGCTGTATATCTGATGCAAGCACCAGTGTTATACCCTGCTCCTCCAGAGCCTGAGCAACTGCCTGCGCGACAGATGGCTCGTCGTGCGGAAGCAGCTGCGCTCGGCGATGGTAGAGCGTGACCTCTGTACCAAGGGCTGCATAGGTTGAGGCAAACTCCAGACCAATCGGTCCAGCACCAATCACCGCTAGCCGCCGTGGTTTGAGCTGCTGGTTGAGCGCCTCCGTACTGGTATAGACATGGGTCGATTGCTCAAGGCCGGCAATCGCTGGCATCACCGGCACTGCACCGGTATTAATGAACAACCGATCTGCCTGCAGCTCAATGCGCTGCTCACCCGCCTGGGCACTCACTGTGTGCGCGTCAACAAACGACGCAACGCCATCAATAACCATCACGCCCGGGTTATCCGCGAGCATGTGGTAGTTCTTATTATTAAGCTTGGTCACGACTGCTGTTTTGCGCGCAAATGCTTCGTCGATCGACCGGCCAGCTGCTGCCGCACTCACGAGCGTTTTAGTAGGAATACACGCAATATTAATGCATGTCCCGCCATACATCTGCGGCGATTGCTCCACCAGCGCTACCCGCTGACCCGCCCCAGCGAGTGCTACCGCTAGTGTCTTGCCCGCCTTACCAAAACCAATAATCAGTGCATCAAATTGTGTTTGCATTCTACTTCTCCTTCGTCAACATTATCGCATAGATTACAACTAATGTAAATGAATTACAATAATGATTCGTTTAGTATACTACTCAAGAACAAGACGCGCGCGTCTGTCACCTATCCTACCTCATTTCACTCAAGTGTATAAAACTCAGTGCCGCCGCGCGAGCACTGGCTGCACCCGATCAATCCGGTTCGTCCAGACATACCCGCCAAACTGTAGCGGTATCTGCGCCACGCTCTCCGCTGTATCAAACCCAGCTGACCACTGTCCATCGCCTTCGACCAACATTACTCGCGTGTTAACCGCCGCCATCCGGTCAACAAACTTACCTGGCCAGCCCCATAGCAGTGGTGCATAGCGCCGCGGAATGTGCAGCTCCATATTGTGCAGCTCGTGCGGCACATAACCCGTCCAGCCAACCGCCAAGTAACGCAGCAATCCGGCCTTCATCATTGTCTTGGAACAGAGACGCAGCGTAGCGCTTTGTTGGCGCAGCCAGGCAATGCCATCATCGTTGCCGTAGACCGTCATCTGCTTGAAGCGTTCCGGGTTCATTGCCCGGAGCTTGGCCCACAGCACTTCGTATGTCTGGTGGTTGCCGTCCTTAACGTGTAAAAGAAGATCCTTGTATGGAAAGGCTGCCAGCACCTCATCTAGCGTGGGCATCAAGCCCATCCCTTTGCCGCGGAATGGAAAAGTTTTGCCACCATCCGCCGTGTAGCCATAACCAACATCGAGGCGCTTGAGCTCAGCCATAGTGTAATTGCCAATCTCGCCCTTGGCCTCTGTGCGATATTCTAGTGTTGCATCATGGAAAACCGCTAATTGCTGATCTTTCGTGAGCTTGAGGTCAAGTTCTACCACATCCGCACCATGATCGAAGGCGGCGCGCATAGATGGGATTGTATTCTCAAGATAGGGGTGCTCGGGTTTATCCATAATGGCCGCTGTGTTGGTGTCATTACCAACTTTGCTGTAGTCAAAGGTCTGTGCCAAGCCTCGGTGAGCGAGTATCCGTGGGTGCTGCTTTGGCATAAAGAGACTCGTATTATTAAGCCACAGCCCCATGATAATCACTACAATTACTGTCAACCCCCGCCAGTGCTGCTGACTCCATCGTGCTACTGCATGTGCTATTTTCCGAAATTTATAGGGCATTACTCCTCCTTATCTCTGGTATTTTCTCACTATATCTTTACTCCACACGCTGAGCAAATAGCTCCTCTATGCCGCGCAAGAAAATCTCTGCCGTCTTTGGCCCGACGCCATAGAATTTTTGCAGGCGTTTGGCACACTCGGCTTCGCTTGGGCTGCTTTCTATCAGCAGCATCAGCGAACCATCATACTGGTCAATTAGCTGCTGCGCGCACAGCCGCAGGGCTGTCGCTGTTTTCTCGTCGTAGCGTGTGTATTTACCCTCGTCTAGCAGCCGCACGAGGCGCCTCCGCTCCACCGCAAGCAGCGCCCACGGCGTATCGAGCTGGTGTTCCACCAAGAGACGCCAGGTCTGCACCGCCACCGGTGATTGAATTGGCTTGCCCAGCAGATACACCAGCAAAAACCAGCGAAAGAGATCTAGCTCATCATGCGCAATATCGAGCGCGAAGTCATTGGGATGGTGTGAGCGAGCAGAGCGAACCATATTCCATATTATTCTCTAAATTGGGGCTTATTGTCAAATAAGACGAGCTGTATCACAGGTTCTGCATCATATATCAGTAAGCACAACCAATAAACAATTGCATTTCGTGCAACACATTGCTAGAATATACATAGAACATTTAGCTAACATCGATGGTCTATGGGGGTACATCATGTTTCGGAAACTCGTATCAAACTTATCGCTCAGCCCGGCGATCGTCGGCCAACTGGGCTTCTATGCGAAGCGTTTGCGCAAAGAAGAAGCAACGCGTCGCTTGGGGCTGATCTTCACTGTGCTGGCGCTCGTCGTGCAGTCTTTTACACTGCTTGCACCACCAGAATCGGCTAACGCCGCCGACCCAAGCGATATGATCTACGGCGGTATTAGCAATGGCTCGCAGCTCATGGCTCATTACGACGCCAACACCAACAACATCCGTGACCTCTACAGCACCATCGGCATTACTCGTGCCGAGCTACAGCAAGCGACAACTCGCCTGGAGACCCGGCGCAGCACCGAGAGCACCTACTCATGGGGGATGACACCGCACTTTAGTGCCGCTCAGGGCGAAGGCGTATACTCTGTGAAGGCAGCGCAAGGTGGAATGCGCAACTTCTACTACCGACCACATCACTTGTGGGGGAATTTCACCTACCGGGCATTCGTTGGCCACTCAGCAAAGTTTGGTTGGTTCGCCATTATGCTCAACTGTGGTAACCTCATTACCCAGACAGTGCCACCAGCACCTGTCTGCCCACCCGGCCAGGTCGGTACCTATCCAAACTGCAGCACGCCGCCATCCGTCATCAAGCCAACACCAGTGGCAAGCTGTAGCGGCCTCGCCATCAACAAAAACGACACCACCTACCAATTCACCGCTGCGGCATCTGCCCAGCATGGTGCTACCATCACTGGCTATGTCTTCCAAGTCTATCGCGATGGCAAGCTCGCTAAAACACTCGAGAGCAGTACGCCTACCGTCAGCTACAGCGAGAAAACGCCTGGCTCGTACCGCGTCGTCCTCACTGTCAAGACCTCTCTGGGCGACCGCACCAACGAAGCCTGCGCCAAGACCTTTGTCATCGCTGCACCCGCCCGCTGCCCGGTCAATCCTACCCTGCTCAAAGATGATGCCCGCTGCCAACCTTGCCCAGGCAACAGCACCCTCTGGCTCGAAGACAAAACCTGCGCTGCTAAATTTGTCCAGACCAAGAGTGGCCACAACCTCACCCAAAACAGTGCTGAGACGACCACCGTCACCGCCAAAGCCCACGACCGCATTACCTATAAGCTTAGCGTCACCAACAAAGGCCTCAACGCCGAGAAATTCACCTTTAGCGACAACCTCGGTGATGTCCTCCAATACGCTACGGTCGTTGACGCTGGTGGCGGCACACTTGCCAAAGACACCAACCAAAGCGCCAGCATCGATGCAACCATCCTCAGCTGGCCAGCTGTGGAGATCAAACCAGGCGAGAGCCAAGAGCGGCAATTTACCGTCCAGCTCAAAGACCACATTCCTTCAATGGGCACCGGCACCAGCAACGCAACCTCCTACGATTGCCGCATCGACAACACCTTTGGCAACACACTCAGCACTAAGGTAGACTGCCCCGCCGAGAAGCGCGTCGTCGAGCAAGTCGTGACGGAACTGCCTCACACCGGTAGCAGTGAGAATATCATCTTTGCCGGCATCGTCCTTGCAGTGGTGGTATTCTTCTACGCTCGCTCGCGCCAGCTCAGCACCGAGATCCGCCTCGTGCGCCGCAACTTTAACGCCGGAACAATCTAACCAAGGAGAAACCAATGGCAGAACGATTTACCACCAAGCGCCAACCCGAGCGCCACACCGAGCAAACCATCGAGCAATCACGTGCTGAGCAGCTAACCGCCCTGCGCCAATCTGGTGAGCATCGCCAGCTTGAGCACCCCAGCCTCCAGGGCGAAATGCGTCAGCAACACGAGGCCCTCCAAACTGCTCGCCACGAAGCTGAGCAAGTCTACGAGCAAGCTGCTGAGCAAGAACGAGCCACTGCCGAAGCCGAGCGCCGCCAGCGCGAAACCCGCGAGCAGCAGCGCGCCGAGCGCCAACGCCAAACCAGCCCCGCTGCTCAGCAAGAACGCTTCGACAAAACCATGGCAGCTGTCCAATCCCAGCTCTCGCCCTCGAGCCGCGCCTTTAGCAAGGTCATCCACAACCCAGCCATCGAGAAGGCAAGCGAAGTCACTGGCAACACCGTTGCCCGGCCCAACGCGCTGCTTTCTGGTGCCATCGCCGCCTTCGTGCTCACTCTAGCCATCTACCTCATTGCCCGCTTCAACGGCTATCCACTCTCCGGTGCCGAATCCATCGCTGCCTTCGCTCTCGGCTGGCTCTGCGGCCTCGCCTTCGACTTTGTGCGCATAATGATGCTCGGTCGACGCAATGTGTAGCCTGCCTCTGTAGAGCTCTGCTCGCTCAGCCACATGATTCAACCGCTTAGGACTTGTGCTTCGCATATGAATGGTGCTCTATTGATAAAACGTCAATGTTCTAAGGGAGTCGCTCGGACTAGAGAGCAGTACTTAAGCGACGGTTGCTACGTATGTCATGAGCGAACGATACCACTGTCGGAGTTGCTAACGAGCATGTAGAGCATATATATGCAGCATCTTGGCGAAGGATAGATGAGCTGACTATTCTATAGGCGTGCAAACCATCACCGCTCGCAAATGCAGCGTATTATCAAACTCAAAATTTGTCCAAGTGTTATTGAGATTGTCGTAGCAGATCCAAGAGCGTTTCCACTCTCCTTCTCTTGGTGGTGTGCCGAGATGTTGAATAATCTTGTCGCGCGTATCGGTGTTAGAGAAATTGATAAATAGAGAATCTGTATAGGGTTTGTATTCCGAAACAGACGAGCTACTTGGTAGAGTGTATAGCGCTACTGCTGTAAGCGTGTCATTTTCCCAATGAAACTCTACACCTGCATCATGCAGTAACCAGAATGATTTGCTTGAACCGTACCCGAGAAATTCCTTGTTGACTTCTCGGATGACAGGAGTGCAACCTAGTTTGTCAATAATGCGTTGCACTTCCGCCTTGACTGTCTCTCCGCTCTGTCCGACTAGTTTGATGTACTGGTTAATATCTCCATCTATTTTTATCGCCATAGGTGCTCCATAACGTATTTAAGATTATTTGATTAATTCATTGTATATCATATTGATATCTTAGTTGAATAGACCTAGTATAAATTAACAATTCATAAGGCCCACTACTGAGGTCACTGGAGCGAAATAACTCATCCTTAGAGCAAACAGACAACAAGTAACCCTTTCCGTTACCCACTCTCAGATCCCTCAGCTACTATCACTACATGCGAATGAAAATAGCGAAAATCCATTAGTGGTAATCATCCCAGTCGGCATCATAAAGCCAGTGCTTTGTGACATTACGAAATTCGACATCGTCTCCATACGGATCGTCAGGTGTGGATGTGAACGTATACTCCTTTAATTTTGTTTCAACAAACTCAGTGATGACGTCGTAGTCAAGCGTATTCATAATCAGAGGCTTTGCTTCATCGTCATCTTCAAAATACCACTTACCCCGTGGATCATCAACGAACGAGGGTGAACATACAGTAAGTACGTAACGACCACCCTCTATTGGGTAGGGAGTGGGCACGCCCGCCTCACGCGGAAGTATCCGTTCTACTCCAAGTTCAATACACCAAGGGCATGTGTCGTCAGTACCGAATGTTGTTGTCGCAGATGTGAGCTTGTTTCGGCACGTTATGTTATCAGAATCCAGTTCCCAATCGTCGCCGACATACCGTCGCCCCTGGATCAATTTTTTTAAGACGTAATGAGTTTTCATAGACTGAGTATAATACGCACAATAACGAACGTCAAAATGTTATGCTTGCCGCTAGTGTTCTCTATCACCTGTATTAAGCGCTTATCAATGCAGCTTAATCGACACTTCCTGTGGTTCGCCACTCAGGTCGCCATGCGTGTTGAGAGTGCCTTGGCGACGCAAAGCTTCACGCTCCAGCTCTTCTGGTGATGGCATGGCTGGCTCGGGAGTGGGCGATGGTGCGGCTGGTGGAGCAGACTGGGCACGCGCCTCGGCCTGCTGGCCGCCAAGGATATTGGGCCGCGCAGCATGGCGTGCCCTATCAAGCGCATCCTGCACTGCTGGTGATGGCGGTGAAGCAGGCTGAGCAGCCGACGATGGAGATGACATGCTTGGATTTGGCATAGTGCGAGGAGCACCAACTGGCTGTGGCGCTTGGAAGGGCGAAGAAGCCGATGGCGCGGCTGGCTGGGCACGCAATGGCTGAGCTGAGGAAGCTGGCGCGGTTTGTGGCCGAGCTGGTTGAGCAGCCGGGCTACCGGGCCGAGATGTTTGTGCGCTTGATGGTGCTGCCGCCGATTGCGGTTTCTTTGCATTCATCTGCTTACGCTTAGCTAGCCATTCATCGAGGAAGGACGACCCACCGCCAGCTCCAGCTGCACCCCCTGGGCGCCCTGCTCCAGCTGCTGGCTGGCTGGGCTGCTGCACACTAATACGGGCAGCTATATCGCGCTCAACTTGGTCGCGTGGCCGGCCGTACTTCGCGGCCGAGAGTTTCTTGAGAGCACCACTCAATTGCTGGTTTGGCTCGCCCATTGGCGGAATCCACGCCATGCTAAATGGTGCCGATGGTGTGCCATTAATCTGCGCCACACAGACGGACTCGAAGTTTGGCAGTTTGGTCAAGTCCTCAGCAGTAAAGACAGGCGTGTAGCGCTTGACCATGATCTCTGCATCAGTCGTACCAATTCGGCCGGTGATGGTTGTACCAACGTTACCAAGGATCGCCTCGCGCAGTTCTTCCTTGAGCTGCGTCATAAACTGGTTGGCCAAGACCAAACTCAAGCGATACTTACGCGCCTCACTAAGGATCGTCTCGAAGCTATCGGTGGCAAAGTTCTGGAACTCGTCAACGTAGAGTGTAAAGTCCTTGCGCTCGTGCTCAGGGATATTAGCCCGGGCCATCGCAGCCGCCTGGAACTTCATGACAAAGATAATACCAAGCAACTTCGAGTTGAGATCACCCATCTTACCTTTGGAGAGGTTAACAAGCAAAATCTTGTTGTTATTCATAATCTCAGGGAAATTAAAGCCACTCTTAGTCTGACCAATAATATTACGCATTGCATCGTTGCTGATGAATGGGCCAAACTTAGAGATCACCCAGCTAATCAAGTCACCGGCTTCATTAGAGCGCTGCGAGGCTGGGAACTCTTTGGTCCAAAAGTCGAGCACCTGCCGGTCCGTCACGTATTTGAGCTTAGCATTACGAAATTGCTCATCCACCAGCAGCTTTGGCACATCAACAAACGTCCCGCCTGCAGGATCAGCCATCAGCAGCAACGCACAGTTACGGAAGATGTGCTCGAGGCGTGGCCCAACGATACCGGTGTGGCCTGGGTCGTACAAGCCATAGAGCATGTTAATCGCCTCCTGCACCAAGAAGTCCTTTTGGTCGGGGTGATCAAACTCAAACATATTAAGACCAATCGGGTTGCTCATATCACCTGGGTCGAAATAGACAATATCCTCCACCCGATCACGCGGCACCTTGGCAAGCAATGCCTCAGCTAAGTCACCGTGTGGATCAACCAAGGCAAAACCCCGCCCTGCCAGCATATCCTGGTAGGCCAAATTCTCCTGCAAGACCGACTTACCCACACCCGTCTGACCAATGATATGGATGTGACGCCGGCGATCTTTATCTGCCAGGCGAATCGGCTTACGCACGCCGCGGAACTCATTGTAGCCGAGCAACAGCCCCGTCTCCATCACCTCTGTTGGGCCGTCGACTTGCTTGCTCATCTGGCGCTTGACCTGTGAGGTAGGAATGCTATTTTGGTCTGGCAAATGGAAGAGAGTTGCAAGCTCTACTGAGTTGAGAATATCGCGGCTATTCGCCTGCGGGAAAAATCGAAAGATAAAGGCTGTCGCGAGCTCATCGACATTCTTAGTAAGGTGAAACTTAAAGCCGTTAAAGCTCGGCGAATCAAACAGTGCAAACGCTGCCACAATATTCTTGAGCAGCACCTGCGAGCGTGCCGCTGTGTTGGACGACACCACCACACGGATCATTACCTCATAGCCGGGGTAGCGAATTTTCTCTTGGATAGCATCGACCTTAGCCTGCTCCACCGCACTGAGCGGCTTCTCAGCTTGGAATTCCTTCTTGTCACTTGCCTCAGGTGGCTTCCACAGCGCCTGCATGACATCGCGCGCCGAGAGGCCACTGCCGCCGCTACTCTTTTTCTCACCCTTGTTCTTGACGATCTGCTCGGCAGCCGAGATAGAGCGCTTCGTCCACTTCTCATACGCTGGGCGGATCAAAAATTGGATTCCCACCCCATCTTCACGCCCAGCCGAAGACACTGCATTAAGCAGCGCCCGCGACGCATCGCGCTTAGACTCCATATAGGTGGAAATCGGGTAAATAAATTCTTTGCGCAGAGTAAACTCACCACCAATCGTCCCACTCGCCTTGCCCACCTTACTAAACACTGAGTGCTCCGACACCTCCTCGAGCCGTGCCGATGGGTAAGCTGCAGCAATTGCCTGGCGCACTGTGTCCGTCAGCACTGTTGGCACCACTGCATAGTAATACACCAGCCCCTCACGCGCCACAATCTCAAACGACACATGACGCTGCCCATAGATCCGGCTCATAAAACCCTTAGTGCTAGTACTCGCAATGATGTTATACATCACTTGGGCCTGCGACAGCACTTCTTCTGTGAGGTCACGCTTGTCGCGCCCACCACCGTCGATGTCGTCACTAGCGGGCGGCAAATGGATAAGAATCGGCACCATCTTGAGGCCTCGCTCGTAATTCTTGGCCTCGCGCATACTGTTGCGATAGACGATGAAGGCAACAAACAAGATGATAAGAATAAGGCCAGCCGAGCCAAAAACAATAATGAATGTGGTGACGGTATTCATCTAGTTCTCCGTTGCGCCAATTTTGCGCCCATAGCGTTTGTAGATATAGTCGCGCTGCAGAGCACTGACCTGCTGCTCGCGCTGATAGGGGTCGTCTTGAGTGTCCTTAATGATCTGCTTGAGCTTGATAACCCAGTCTTTCTCGATCAGATCTTCGTCTGCAGCAGTTGCAGGAGCAGCCGTGACGGTTGTATCCGGGTCGGGCTGTGGCGCAGCAATAACCGTGGTAGGCAGAGCTGGCAGCGTGAGGCTCTGCGAGACCATCGGCATCATTTCATGCGTGTCAGCGGGCTGCTGCTCGCTCCGACGCTCGGGCATGAGCGCAGGAAGCCGCTCATGCGCCTGAGGCGCTGGCGAACGGTAGATATTCTGGTTGTTTGCCCGAGGCTGCTCAGGAAAACTATTGAATCGCGGCTGTTGTGGTCCCATATTCTGCCTAAATTATACCATAGGCTGCGCTGGTGCAATAGGTGTGAGCATAATCATCATATCTATGGCGCTTATGCTCATTATTTTGCTATACTAGCGGTATGGAGCGTCAATCTCCCTCACCAGCATCGCGTTTGCAGCGACACCAACAGCGCTGCACGCAAGCGCGGCGGCGCATGGTTATCTTGCTTGCGCTACTTACCTGTGCATTATGCGGCCTCGTTATTACCCTTATTATCGTCCATGTGGTGCGGCCTGCTGCACCGCAGCCTTCCCCACCAGCCGCGCGCACAACCGACAAAACAGATGAAAAATACTCCTTCGTCGATTCGCACTACCAAGGTATCCGCTCGAAGCTGGTAAGCCGCACTTCTAACAAAGAAAAGGTCTCGCTCGAATATCCACTGACGGGCAATCGCACAATCGATACCACCATCGCCAGCGCCATCGACCAGCTCGATCATGAGTTTCGCCAAAGCGTCGCGGCTGGCCGCACCTTCCATCGGCCAATGACTGAGGCAATCAGCTACCAAATTACCCACAATACCAATACTGCCCTGTCTGTTATTATTCAGGCTAACCAAGACACCCACGGTGCTCACCCCGCTAGCTTTACCCGATTTTGGACATTCAACAAGCAGACCGGCACAGCTATCACCCTGCGCGATCTCGTTGGCGGCGGTAATACTGTACACCTCCGCACTGTCATTGATGCTGCACAGCGCTCCGTTGCCGCCACAATTGCCGAGCGCCAACAGCCAGCCGTCGATCTTGGCGAAATGGTCACAGAAGACGCACTCACCAACTTCATTATCACCAATGACAATGCGCTTGCCTGGCCTTTTAGCCAAGCTGCGCTCGTACCGTCATCGTATGGCACAATGACGATCTCTCTCCCCTTCACCAGCATCCTCACCGCACTGCAAACCACCCAGGCGCGGCAAATTGCCACCATTCCTGCCCTGCCCAAGCCGCAGCCCAAGCCAATTGCTACCCCTGCACCAGCCGCACCAGCACCTTCTGGATCTTGCGCCCAAGCCTGCATCGCCCTCACCTTCGACGACGGGCCTGGACCATACACCAACGAGCTGCTTGATACCCTAGACCAATATGGTGCAAAAGGCACATTCTTCATGATCGGCAGCAAAGTTGCAGCCCGTGCTGACGTCGTGCGCCGCATCCATACCAGTGGTCACCAGCTCGGTAATCACTCGTGGAGCCATCCGGTTCTGCCGCAGTATAGCGCCGAAGCAATCGGTAGCGAGCTCGACCGAACCAACACCGCTATTACCCAAGTAGCGGGTGCTGCGCCCACCATCATGCGCCCACCATATGGCGCAGTGAATAGCGTTGTCCTTGAGCAACTACGCCAGCGCGGTATGGCCTCCATCTTGTGGTCGATCGATACGCGCGACTGGGCCGATCGCAATAGCACCATCGTCTGCAATCGCGCCGTTGCTGGTGCGCGGCCAGGCGCTATCATCCTCATGCATGACATCCACCCTACCTCTGTGAATGCCGTGCCCTGCATCCTCAGTACGCTCAAGCAGCAAGGCTATCGCTTCGTCACCGTACAGACGCTACTCGGCAAGACTGCGCCCGGTGTGAATTATCCGTAGGGATATACACCTGAATATTAGGATTTTTGAGTATCTACTCTTCTTTCTTACGCTTATACAAATAAGCATTATAAGAGAGGACTACCGTATGTTATGAAACATTTTGGGATTAGTGATCATGACAATCAAGACAAGAGCTGACACAAGGAGAATAATGGACACTTGTGATTTAAATGTCAGCGTTTCATCACACCTCACTTTTCTCGTAGGAGCTAAAATTATCGGCAATGTACTGTTTGCAAAATCTGCATTATTGTCATTTGTTGGATGCTTTGTATCCAACCACGCCCATGTGTTTTATAGAGCTACGTTATCGATATCAAACACTTTATACTTCGACGTTGCTCCGAGCACTAGTTTTACTCGATACTGCGGCACGCCAAAATATTTCGCCAATAGCTTCGCCGCCGCCACATTCGCTCGCCCTTCAATGGCCGGCGCCTTGGTGTAAATCGTCAGCGAGCCATCATCGTTCGGGACGACTTCTTCGCGGTGGCGGGAGTTGGGTTTGAGATGGACGGAGATTTTCATGATTAATATCTTACAGGCTTTGTCATATTACCTTTCCTTTAGTCCTATTATACCCCCTCAAGCCAAGCCTTACGTATTGTAATAGGCAACGCAAAGTTGCTCGCCAAGACACTAAAATTACGCTATGCTGTTAGAAAATAAATGAAAGGGCGCCAAATGATTTTTGCAAAAAAATTAAACGATTACGTCAACAAGCCGATTGGTCACAAGAGCAGCTAGCCGATCGACTCAACGTTACGCGACAAGCAGTTGCTAAAGTGGGAACGAGGTGCGGGCTTTCCAGATATAGACAATATGCAAGCACTAGCAAAATTATTTAACACTAGCGTAGACGAGTTGCTTGACTACACGCGAGCAGGACTGGCTTCGGCTATGCGCGAACCTCTTGATCTTGACGCCTACCCGACAGATACGAAAGGATATTCAGCATCCGACCTGGCAGTTGCAGACAAATTTGCCGACGCTGATCAAATTGAATCGCTAAATCGTCACCGACGACTAACGTGGTGGCAAAAAATCATCGACTTTTTCGTAGGAGCTGGAACGCTTGATGTGGCTTTTTCCGGCGAAGCCATTGGACAACTTAAAGGCGATAGACGCTATTATCTGGTTGAAAAATCCGGTCGCTCATGGATCGTCGAAGTTACAAAGACATGTATTGAACGACGAGAATTAGCCGAGACATTCCCTCGCAAAGAATTGGCGGTTGGTGATTATTTGTATCGGCGAAGCGGGTTTATTGTAAAACCATAAATTAATCGAGCAAGCTCACTCACCCTAAAATAACGTTGCTCTATAGATATCACCAGAAGAACTATAATAGCCACCGGAAGCGTTCGAAATAGAAAATAATTGAGCCATTTCCTGCGTCCGTAACTAACAAATTGCCAAACCGGCAGATAGTTAGATACGAAAGATACATACGATATAGGGTTGTTGCTGTTAAGAGAGTCTCTGTATTTTACCAGCTGAAAAAACGCCTCAATAAGCAATCCTCCCACTATGGCTATGGATATTGGTGCAATACTTTCCGCAGTTATTTCTCTACTTAATTTATCATAATAACCCTAAAACGATATCGTCTCCAGCTCCCGCGGCAAAATTTCCTGCACCTCTACTAAACCTGCCACCAAATGATAACCATGCAAATCTGATGGTAAGTCGTGCTTGATTGAGCCCCATTTAATCGGTCGATTTTTATCAAAATGCTCAAGCAACTCTGCATTCAGAAAATGGTCGCGCGGCAGATCCACCGAACCGTCCTGATTGACGACCAGCGCTATCGACAAGCCAGCCGTCGTGCCATCTTCGTTTTTAGCATACGCCGCCGTCACCAGATGAACCATTGGCTCAAATTCTAACACTGACTGATCGCTCGCCTCCACCTGCGCCTGGCCGCGACATGGTAGCTGCTGATTGATTTTTGTTGTCAATTTGTCAACACTTAACTTACCGTCGCCCTCTCGGCAATAGTCGCAACCATCTGCCGCCTCGACATATTCCAGCAGCAAATTCATATCGACGTCAGTGTCGTTAACACCATGCTGTGACAATTGCTCCACCATCTCATGCGGCGCGCCCAGCAGACTATAATCATTGGCATTCCTGGCAGCATCACCGATGCTGATGATGGCACGAGCGATAGTAATGGTTTTACTCGTCTTATTCACACATTCTCCTGAAGCTATTTCACAGCTCTTTATCAACATATTTACACCCGCCAATCATCAGGCGTTGACTTAGCGTAATCACGCATACCAATTGTCTCAAAATGTTTCTTGGCGCAAGCAATTTTATGCAACTCGTCTTCGCGCTCACCGCCATTTTTCGTCTCACGCACCATATATATTTTTTCTACGCCATTGACTTCTTTGACAATTGCCCAGTCTGGATTGTAGTCACCAACAGGTGTCGGTATAGTAAACTTCGACGGCAACTTGAGGAATAATTTAATATCTTCACGGCTGTCCAAATATTCGGCAAACTTTTGTTCAGTCGCCGAATCCAGCGCTAATCTATCTGTCACCGTTTTTTGTTGATTCTTAACTTGATATAGTCGATCAATAAATCGTTCGACTTCTTCATCGCTATCTTTTTGGAAATTACGGAGTTCATAATTACGCTCACCCATCTTTTCATACTCAACGCCGTCCACCACGACCTGCGCCAGCACCGATTTAATGGCGCTTTTCACCATTTGCACATAGTCATACGGGTTTTTCAAAAACTCATACAACCGGCTGCTACCAGTCAAAATATCAACAATTGTTTGTCGAGTGAGACCAGTACTATCCTGTAGTTCAGAGATGATATCCGGCAGCTCAAACGTTCCCGCCAAGTCATGTGTTGCTTCGCCAACCATACCATCATTATGAACACCGCCGCGCTTCAAAAGCACCCTATTTCTTTTCACTTCAATTCTTAATGGCTTAAGCTCGGGTTTAGCTTTAATAGCATTGATGGCCGCCATAATAATCTGGCCGTTATCAAATACCACACGGTACGTTGTTTTATGCGAGATTCGCTTCCACAATTCCTCAAGCAGTGGACTATACAAAACTTCTTTATTGGGACGAATCTTCTCTTTTTTACGCGCATCCTTAACAAATTTATCAATTTTACAACCCTCAATAATATCCACCACCTCGGCATGATATTTTTGCAGATCACCAGGTAAATCAAGCGTAAAGCCAATATTATTCGGTGCGAAATTCGCCAGCACCCGACCCTCGTCATCAATCATGCTGCGACGCCGCAAACACTCCCAAATCTCATTTGAACTCTGATGCCCCAGCGTACTGTTTGGATCATCGTGCAGCACTATTCGCGCAAACTCACTACGCCGCACAAAACCAATCTTAACACCAGCTTTCTTATACTCCTTTTGTAAATTATTAGCAAAATCACGATACGATTCATTAGCAACCACCAATAATTGATTAATCTGTTCGTCAAACACTCGCGTACCGTCCTGACGCACTGGCAAGCGCAAACCCCGCCCAATCGTCTGTCGGCGATCATTTTCACTACCGCTCTCGCGCATCATACAAATTTGAAATACGTTCGGATTGTCCCAACCCTCTTTCAGCGCCGAGTGGCTAAAAATAAACCGCACTGGATTTGCCTGGTCAAGCAGTTTTTCTTTGCCTTTCATGATTAGGTCATAAGCCGACTCATCTTGTGCATTGCCTTTGCCCTCTTTGCTGTCGACAAAGCTCGTTTTACCGCCCTTACGCATCTCAGCAAAGTATGCCTTTCGAACTTCACTTGGATCTTCAGGCATAATATCTTCGTAAAAACGGCTCTTTCTTCGTTCTTCCTGATATAACTCATCAAACCAACGCGCAAATTTTCCGTCAACCATATTGCCGTCAGCGTCATACTCCAAATAGCTCGCCACTTTATCAACAAAAAATAAACTCAGCACTTTGATACCTTGGTCTCGCAGTAAATATTCTCGCTTAATATGCTCGGCGATGGTCACACGAATCATCTCACGCATAACCTGGTCTTCGTTACCGCCCCAATTTTCACCAAGCATCAGGACTCCTTGCGATCCAACCTCCACACTCGCTGGAACAGTCGAAATTTCATTGATGGTATAACCTTCGTAAATACTATTACCAGTGCGAATATCCAGTTTATCATGATGATTAACCCATAGCGGCTTTCTCCCAACATTACCTTTTTTATCACGGACCAACACTTCGACATAAGCTTGGAGCTTCGGCGTATTACGCACATCGATGAGTTTGATATACGGCTTAGCATCGCTACCCTCTTGCTGCGCATTCGCCACCACGATGCTTTTCACCAACTTCTCCCGGTGAGCATCAACTGGATCGAGCCGATACATCATATTGTAGTCGTGAGTATGCGTGGCACTATAACGCAATGTACACATTGGGTTCAAATCATTAATTGCGCTAGTTGACAGTTCACTCTCCATATTTTGCGGCTCGTCCATTATGACAATCGGATTGACAGCGGCCAGATATTCAATTGGCGCAATACCTCTTAATCTCTCACGCTCTTGATGAATTACTCGCGTGTTCTTATTACCGCGAATTGCATCAATTGTCATAACCATAAACTGTGTTATAGTGCTGGTAGCATAACTCTGTACCACCTCTGGATTTTTACCATCATATACTGACGCTTCGTACGGGCTATACCCCATCTCACGCGTGAAGTGCTCACGCATGCCATCGAGGCTACTTTTCACGCCCTCTTTGATGGCAATGCTCGGCACGATGATAATGAACTTCGAAAAACCATACAATTTCGCCATTTCCAGCGCTGTGCGTATATATACATAGGTTTTGCCAGTACCTGTTTCCATCTCAACGCTAAAGTTCATACCATTCAGCTTTTCAACTGGTGCGATACCGTTGTCGTTTTGTATGGACTTCACATTTTCTAATATCGCATCATCATCAAGCAGTAAATTATTACCAATTGCACCAATTTCATTGAAAAGTCCGATCTGGTCGCCATACACCGATCGCGACCGCAAAACTGCATCAAACGCATCGGCGTCGTCAGGCTGACCATCGAAAACACTTGTAATAGCACTGATGGCTTGTAACTGGAACGGCTGGTTGGAATCGTATTTAATTTTCATATTTTAACCCCAAAGATATATCCTGTTGTAATTTTAACTTGACATCGCATATTTTTTCGTGTTAGTATGGTAGTGGAAGTGCCGTTCAGCTGATTAGTCCCGTACATCGGGTGCGTCTCGAAAGAGTAGGTTGGGCGGCTTTCTCGTATATGGACTGTCATTTCGGCCACCTTTGTAAACTCACTATTTTGTGAGATAGATAATTATAATATTCGCTAGCATCTGATTTTCTCTGCAATTTACGATTACTGATACTTGCACAGTAGTCTGCCAATTGGAGAAGGTTATTTTTATGAGAATCTTGTGTTTTAAGTTTCTTTATTTTGTCACTCTCTTCTGTCTTAAATTTATTCTTTAGATATCTCTTCAGTTCTCCAGCAAATGTATCGCCACCGCTCTTATCAATAATTAGTCTGGCATTATCCAGATATGGCATAGCATTGGTAAGTACCATATGGCAAGCATACTTATAAAAAGACTTCTTATCATTAAATCCATCCCCCCAGAGCTTAGAAGGGTCTTTGTCAATCGCAACTGTCGCAATAGTAAAACTATACGGGCTAACCGCCTCTAGAAATTTGAGTCGTTTCTGTTTAGAATTTCGACTATAGTGAAATTCATAATTACTATCTAGCCCCAGCTCGGTTCGCAATAAATCTATGCGCTTATCGCAAGCCAAGGCCTCTTCTTCATCCATAAATATAACCACACTAACTACTAAAAACTGCGAAGAGCCTTTATCTGTCATGCGTCCAGTATCGCCAGATTCATCCAAGAAAACCAGCATCATACCGTCCACAACTCTACATCATAGCTTTTACAGGTTTGGACCAGATTGGTTTTGAGTTGGTTGTCGCCCTGGAACGCGTCGTCGAGGATGACAAACTTACTCGGAGTCAGATCGGTGATAATGGCACGTAATTGCTCTAATGTCGGTTTAACGTGTTCATTGAGATATAGCACTGGTTGACCTTCTGACGAATCGCCCTCGGCCACAACTTGATGAACATGCAGTCCATCGACATCGACGGTTTTAGTCCGCGTGGTCAGCGGCAAGCCCATTTTCAACAGCACTTCCACTAGCAAATCTTCCTCGCTAGCATTATCATTGCTGCTTTCACGCATCAGGTCTAGGCGCGCCTGCAGTTCGGTCAAATCGCCTGTCGGCGCACTTTGCCACTTGGTGAAATTGGTGTCGGCTAGTTTGTAAGTACGATATCCAACATCCAGCGGAGTCTCACGCTCAGCCAGCTTGTCAGCAAAGTCAGCCTTAATCTTTTCGCCCGCCCGATTGGTCCGCTCACGGGCGATATCGCTAATCTTTTTATAGCCAGCCTTAAAGGCCTCGCTCTTTTCGTCGGTCGGCTCAGGCAACTGCACCATGATATGCTTGCGATTACCACCATCTTCGGCATTGAGTTGCATAATGGCGTGAGCAGTGGTGGCTGAACCAGCGAAGAAGTCGAGAATGATCGAGTTTCTGTATGTTGCCGTTCCTAGTATCTTCTTCATCAAAATTATTGGTTTTGGATATGAAAATTCGACAGTTTTTCCCATAAGCTCTTCAAAATCTTTTCTGCCAACTGTTGTACCTCCATACAAAAGTATAGATAAGAGAAATGTAGTTCGACGCTCGTCGGTTGGAATTATTAAACGCGGTTGCTTATGTCCATCAGACCCCCAGAATATTAGATCCTCTTGAATCAACCTCTCTATTTCATCCTTACTCCATTTCCATTGTCGAGTAAATTTATCGCCTGATGGGTTTGTTATAGTGAAATAGTTTTTATGATCACATCTTTCGTTGTCCGAGTTTACTGCAAGATTTGCTGTCTGCAATTCATTCTCTTTGCCTTTGAGCGGTTCATTGACCTTAATAAAGTTTGTAAGGTTTTTGTTTCTATATGCAACAATGATGTATTCATGAATACTACGAAACCTCTGCGTAGCCTTTAATGTTCCAGACGACCCTTCGGACTCCTTATTCCATACCATAATTTCAACATTACCTTCCCCAAAAATCTCATCACAAATCTTTTTCAAATTAGCTTGTTCGGCATCGTCAATCGAAATAAATATCACCCCATCATCGGTCAATAAATTACGCGCCAGCTTCAAACGCGGATACATCATATTCAGCCAGTTACTGTGATAACGGCCGGCGGTTTCGGTATTGGTACTGATCTTTTTGTTACCCTCGTCCACCTGCTGACTAAACTCCAGGTAGTTTTGCAAACCTTCCTTGAAATTATCCGGATAGACAAAATCTTTGCCAGTATTGTACGGCGGATCAATGTAAATCATCTTGATGCTGTTGTGATACTGCTTTTGCAAAACTTTCAACACCTCGAGGTTATCGCCCTCGATGAAAATGTTATTGGTCGTGTCCCAATCTTTACTTTCATCTTTGGCGGGCTTGAGCGTCGCAGTCGTCGGGTCCTGGGCTGCCCGCAGCGCCTGCTTCTTGCCCGGCCAAAACAGCCCGAACCGCTCATTCGGCTCGCCAGCATCCTCCGCCAGCAGCTCCTTCAACTTAACGACATCCACCTTGCCATCCACAATCGCCTCCGGCACTAACTCCTCCAGCTGTTTCGCTAGGTTAGTGCGGAAGTTGGGAGAAGTGGATGGCAATTCATTCACACTATTATCCATATCTTGATTATTCATGCTTACTCCAGTTATTTGACTATAATTATATCACTTTTAAGATCGTTGCTCGATATCCAGATTAATGACCTTTTGTTCACCGAAAAAGGAGTTTGCATCTTGAATAATACTCTGACTTTTATCACCTTCGTTATAAAAAAAGAAATATAGATTACATTCCGCACGTGACCCGACGACATACATCATTCTTCTAGTATATTCTTGCAAACTCTTTGCGTCAGATGAGCCGCCTTTGGGATTTTGTTTAAACACATTTTCATAATTAGCTCCTTTATACCAATTGCCTTTATCAACAACCCCCACAATGTTTCTATAAGCAAGCCCCTTAGAGCTGTGCTGAGTACCAAATTCACTCTCCGACCTGATCATTACCTTTATTAC
Source organism: uncultured Candidatus Saccharibacteria bacterium (assembly GCA_938030095.1). Classification (GTDB taxonomy): domain Bacteria; phylum Patescibacteriota; class Saccharimonadia; order Saccharimonadales; family Saccharimonadaceae; genus Saccharimonas. The sequence goes on along the minus strand of CALHGK010000005.1, from coordinate 10,691 downwards.
ATTAACAACTTCAGATATTTTTATGTCTTTAAGTAAGTTAAACAAAACTGGATTTCCGGTGGATCGTTCTTTATATTTATCGCCCTTTTCAAACCATTGTTGATTTTTGTCACCGATATCAATAATTTCACCTATAGCTTCGTTAGCTTCTATACTATCGCGCAACTGCTGGCGAATATTTCTAAGCTCCTCCAACTGTTGTTTTTCTTTTATTCTCCATTTATATTTCTTAGCAATTTCAAAAAAAATTATCTTCTTTATAGATATCTGCAAATTCAACCAATCGAACGACATAGTCTAGTAATGGACATCGATATTCCTCATTGACAATAGCTTGCTTATTAAAATAACCCAATCTATCAAATTGAACAGGGAAATATATTTTAACCGTTTTAAGATTCCATTCAGGGTCGTAAGTACCCCTAGCTTTAAGTTCATCAATCACCTCGATCAATGTTTTATCGTTAGTGATTATGTCCTTTGCCTTAACTTTTATCTGTTTAATAATCCAACTCGGTTGATCGTAAAGGTTGTATAAGTTTTCATATCCAGCGTGCTTAGCTAATAGTTTATGTGTAAGAAACAGGCAACGATAACGAGGACAGTCAACATCTGGTTCAGGAACTTCAATCTTGTTAATTTCATCAATAACCTTTTGCACACTAGAGCGTTCAGTAGAATAAAAGAACTTTATATTATCACCTTGGTAATCCTTCATCACACCAGCGGACTGTTGCTTGACGCCGTCTGTACGTATTTTATTGCAAAAATCATTTAAAATCCTCGGATAGCTTCGATAATTATCTTCTTTAATAATTTCGGTGATTTTCCAGTTTGGCTTTAATCCATCCATATTGTTATAAATCTTTTGCATTTCATCGCCAAATAAGCCCATGGTTAGTTGATGATGGCTTGTATCAGCAATCTGAACATAATCAAATAGTATATCTAAGACAGACTGATGCGTATCCTGATATTCATCAATAAATATATAGTCATATTTTAATTTGGTTATTCTACAAAGCAATTTATGAGACTGGAACATTCTACTAGCAATGATTAATACCTCATCATGAGAAATTACACCCTTTTGTAGATTTAGGAATTCACCATAACTAATACCTTCTTGAAAGCTATTTTCATTGAGGGGAATATTATCATAATTGATAATTTTACCATCATCAATAGACTCTATCAGTGCACGCTTTATGTCCGATTGATATCTTGCAATTTGGCCCCATATAAACTTATGAATGGTCGATGCAATGTCTTGATCGCCCCGTGCAAATCGTTTATTCAACTCATCAGCAGCCGCATTGGTGTAAGTAATACAGGCAATTTTAGCAGATTTATTGTTTTTAAGGATGAATGCAATTACCTCACCCAATGAGTATGTTTTACCGCTACCAGCACCGCCTTTCAATAAAAAATTCTCGTGTCTTTCAATGGCATTGACAACCCCAGAAGGTAAATCTATTCCTTCGCGATCCATTTTAAGCCTTCCATGATGTATTCTGGTACTTTTATTTCTTGTTCTGATTTTTCATTTTCATTAATAATATCAATAGCAAACATTGCTTTTGATTTGATATAGTCCTTCCCGAACTTAAAATTAACATTAGTTAAATTGCTAATCTTCTTTTTTACACTATTTAAAAATTTTTCATCATTACATTGGTCAATAATCCAATTTTTGTTCAAATATGCAAAAGAATCCTCAAAAGTTCTAGCACAATAACCATTTTCTTCTTTTTGGGTTGCAAGTCTTATGTTGCCATCTACGTTGAGGATATATCCGTGCTCGTTAACCGAAAAAATTAACCTATCATATTGCGTATCTCTAATTCTATCTATAGTACTCTTGTTGGATTCTTGAGTTTTAGGCAAGAGCTTTTTTAGGGTTGGATTGGTAGTATCATCTGCCTTATCGCTACTACATGCCTGGAATCGCCCTGATTCACCTTTCTTAGCATAATCCATATCTGTTATCATTAATGTTTTAATGCCAAGTAGTTTAATTAGATCGCCAAAGATATACATGTAGTTACCCACATCAACCACTGACACGTATTGGCTTAGCAATTTCCGCTTATTTCCCTTATCTCTATCGTGTAAATCCATAAAATATGGTATTAAAATACGCTCAGTATCACCCTCAACTAAAATTAGCTTGTCAGCAAAAAATAATTCCGATCTATGTACGGTCAAGTACTGCCTGATAAAACTTTTATATTCAGAGAATTGACCATGGTAAGCTTGACTAACTTTGACAGCCTTCACACTGTCGTTGTCTCTTTTCATAAGCACCATATCGTCAATCTTTTTAAACTGGGATACGAAATGAGGTGAGTGTGTTGTAATAAATGTAGTTGTACGAATATCTTTTGTATTATCTGTTATAAATTGTTTGATATTATTAGCGAAAACATATTGCATTTGCGGATGGGTATGAGCTTCTGGCTCTTCAATATAGATAATATGTTCGAGTGCAGGCATACCCGATGCGTTATTCTGCTGTATTTCATCAATTATCATTCTGAGTTTAATAATAATTGCATACATATTCATATATCCAAGCCCGCTTCGGGTCTCAGGAAGACGATTATTACCCTCCCCGTAATACACCTTGGAGTTGCCATAACCTAAAATAGAATTCATTGCAATATTTGATCGCACTGAAATGAATAAACTCTTTAATGTCTTTAATGACAGTAGAAAACACTCCACTGCCACCATTTTTACCGTTATATTGCTGGGTCAGAAGATCATCAGTTTTGATAATGCTTTGTTGTAGCTGCTTAAAAACATCTCCATCAACCTTCTCCTTTACGTAAGATTGGGCATACTTAGATAAAGTATCTTGACCGCTTTCTTTTCGCATATCATTAGCCACTCCGCGTTTAGCTGATATCGTATAAAGTTTAATAAGATTCTGCAGCCCGAAAAACTTTTGATCAAAATCTCCTGATTGATATTCTCTTGTATTATCACCCTGAGTTGCTACACACTCTACAGCCATATAATCTCTTGAAAATTTGGACAAAAAATCTACTGCCTCTACCTTGGTACTCTTCAACTCTTGACGAAGTGCTGGTATTTTATCAACGTTAAACTTTTTTATAATTTTGATAATTACGCAACCCCCACCGTCGAGAGAAAGAATTGGCAATCTAGATATGTCGCCACTATCATCAGAGTAATCAATCTTCACTTCAAGCGATATCGCAGCATCGTTAAGCAGTTTTATTCTATCACCCTCGCTCATTTCAGAATTTGGCGCTAAAGCATCGACAATTTTCTGTCGAACATCCAAAGAAATATCATCAAATCCAGCCTGCTTCATATCGTTATTTAAGACATCATCTAATAAATCAAGAAGTGATGTTTTAGCTGTGTTATTACGACCAACAAGTACTAAAAAATTATCTTCATCTGTCGAAAAATCTAATTGAAAATCTTTCATGAGACGATAATTTTTGATTGATATGTTTGATATGTACATTTATTTCCTTTGCAATATGTTAAATTGGATAGCAAATAGCTCCATACGCTAAATTTCACCTTCAGAAGCTTGCTGTGCTAGGGCTATTTTATCGGATATTTGCTCGTCCATACTGTCCTCGAGGTCGTATTTCTCGCGGTTGAGGGCACGAACTTTTTTACGCAAAACTTGAACTTCGCTAGCAATTTTTAGACGAGAAGCGGCATCGCCTGCCTGGCGTTCTTGTTTTTGCAGGTCTCGGATCTTCGCTTCAATTTTATCGACTTTCATTTCGTATTCGACAATTTTGTCTTTATATTGACGCTCTAGCAGATCTTTTTTTGTCGAGATAAGCTTCGGTGTTGCGGCCCTTGACTTCTTCTTGGCGTTCAGTAATCTGCTGAGTAAGGTGATTTTGCAACACTTCATCTGGGATAACTTCCTTATAATTAACGCCAACAACACATAAATCAAGTATCTTACGGCAAGTTTCCGTATCAAGAAGCACACCGTCGTCTGTCTGGGCTGATGCCAAAATGTAACTCTCACTCATGTCCGACGAATCTATTTTCATCGGAAAGGTTACTTGCTCGACAATCATTGTACCCTGCGTGCCAATCAGTTTTTTAACCTCAGAAGCAACTCGATCAGACCGGCTAATATTAAAGATTAGTTCTGCTGGGGGCGTTTGTGCAGTCTTTGCACTGTGACGTACATATTCAGCCAAATCATCAGCATATTTATACTGTCGGGCATGCGGCAAACGTTCGGTTTTATAGAAATATGTTCCAGATTCGATATATTTTTCTGGTGCAGTTTTCAGATCAAAAACATGTTCGTTTTCAAATGACGCCTTGTCGCGCAATATATACCGTGTTAAACCCATAAATAATCGTTCGAATCGCGTAAAAGCTTCTTCAGCTTGTTCGTCATAACGACGAAAACGATCCTGTACATGAGGGTCTAGCCCTTCAAAAATCCGCGTACGCGCCGCTTGTTGCTCAGTATCAATTTCTATCTTAAATTCTTCTTGTAACTTTTCAAACCGTTGGCTAATCTCATCATCGGTGCGGCACGTATTCAAGATATCGCTAATTTTCTTCTCAAAGTCGAGTCCGCTTTCAATCACACCAAGCACATCATTACTAGCATCGAACGTGCTTTTAAATAAACTAAATTTATCGGTCAACAGTTCAAGAATTCGCTGTTCAGCAACATTACCTTGATTGCTAAAATTCACCACAACGACATCATATTTCTGACCCATACGATGGACGCGCCCGATGCGCTGCTCTACACGCTGCGGATTCCACGGTAGATCGTAGTTGATCAGCATGGAGCAAAATTGCAAGTTAATACCCTCACTCGCTGCCTCGGTTGCTATCATAATTTGTATGTCATCGTCTTTAAACCTATCAATTAACGACTTGCGTCGATCGGCCGATTCTATACCAGTAATAACATCAGAATCTTTATTATCTATCAACCACTGACGATAAATTGCAGTGCTTTCTGGCGAATTATTTTGCCCATTGAATAGGATAATCTTGCCATCATAGCCCTGCTTATTTAGCGTTTTGGCGATGTAGTTTTGCGTCAAGGTTGATTCAGTAAAAATGATTGCTTTGCGAGCAGCTTTTGATTCCAGTGCATTAAAACCAACATTGATCGCTTCGACCAATTTTTCAGCCTTGACGTTTTCTTTGATAGAATCAGCAAAATCCGCGTATGATTTTAGTTCGTCAATTTCAGCTTGGAACTCGGCACGCTCTTTGGCTGATTTGATTATATAGTCATCGTAAGCGCCAGTCTCCTCAAATGCCTCAATTTCTTCATCGTTCAAGTCACCCAGCTCATCGATCAAGCCACCGCGGTTATCGCGAACCTTACCCGCAGCGTACTCCTCCTCCATGCGCCGTACAATATTCCGGAGCGTACTCGCAACTGCGAACGTAGATGAACCGAGGCGTTTGCGAAGAATCAAAGCCGACAAGTGACGCTGAGACGATGCAAAAGCATACAGCTTGTCACGATGTAGATAATTATCCACTAGCTCATATAACTTCCGTTCATCGCCTGACGGTTCAAAACAAACAGTTTTAGCAATGCGATTAGTGTATTTAATATATTTCTTAGCTTCTGAACGCAAAGTACGCTTGGCGATTTTACTCATGCGCGAACGGAGTTCATCAAGCGCAAACGGATGATTTGACTTTATATAGCGTTGGCAAAAACATCAAGCTTATAAAAATATTTAGGATCGACGACTGAAACTAGTCCATATAATTCTTCGAGTCTATTCTGTAGAGGTGTGGCTGTGAGGAGCAGCGATTTTTCGGAACCTTTGGCGATATCAGAGACCGCACTAGCGATACCCTTTTGGTTGTTATAAAAATTCCTTAGCTTATGCGCTTCATCAAGAACTAGCAAATTCCAGCCATTGGAAAGTTTTAGTGAGTGACGATTTGCAAATTCGTAAGAGCAAATATAAATACCGTCTTTCTCAATGGTTCTTTTTGACTTAATCCATTTAGCGTCAACAACGGTTGCCGGTAAATTAAACTTTTCTTGCAGTTCCTGCGCCCACTGCTGACGCAAACTTGATGGCGTAATGATCAGAATCTTTCGTTTGCGTTCGGAGTAGTATTGCATGATAACGATGCCCGCCTCAATGGTTTTACCGAGACCGACTTCATCCGCCAGAATAATACCGCGAGCCGTTGACGAGTTTAATGCAAACAATGCCGCGTCAATTTGATGTGGTGTCGGAATAATCTGAGCATCAAACATTAGACCCGACAACTTAGCAACGTCATCGTTAGCATAGACGCGTTCAAGCTCATAGGCAATATACTTTGCCTGATAATCAGAGGTAATCATCAAGGTTATTATACCATTTTCTAGTTGATAATCCGGAAAGATTGTTTGGTAATTAACAGGTGATAAACCAGTTGTACGCCAAGTAGTTCACCCGCATACTTAAGGCGTTCAGTCGTTGCTATATCGACTTGGCTTGGTCTTAAGCTCCCGCTCGGATGATTATGCGCCACGATGATCGAGGCCGCGCGGTCGGCGATGGCGTCGGCGAAGACCTCGCGCGGGTGCACCAGGCTGGAGGTCAGCGTGCCGATGGTCACTACCCGCTTGGCGATCAAACGATTCGCACCATCCAGCGTCAGGCAGACAAAATATTCCTGCTTTTTGTCGCGAATGTCGGCCAGTAGCTCAACCGCTTTTTCTGGGCTGTCAATGATCGGCTGGTCGCTGTCCAGCAAGTACCGCCGCGCCAGTTCCAAACTTGCCAAAATCACCGGTATTTTTGCTTCACCCAAACCAACCACACCGCGTAGATCATCGTACGAAATATTGCCGCCTTTTTGACGAACAATTTTCAGCACCTCGCGCGCAATTTTACCGACATCTGCCTGTTTATTACCGCTACCAATAATCGCCATCAACAGCTCCAGGTCGCTCAGCCGCGCCGTACCGTAACGCGCCAATTTCTCGCGGGGACGATCATCAGGACGGCGATCTTGCATTTTCATCACACACCCCACACCTTCATCAATAACGTCACGGTTACCACCGCGCCAGCAACATAATTCAGCCACAAGAAGCGGCGCCAGCCGGCCCGTGTATTCGCTGAATCTTTATCATGAATTCGCACGAACGGCAGCAGGTTAATAATATACAAGCCGCCTGCGACTACCACTGGCCATGCCGCCACACCCAGGCACACTACCAACCCAACCGCCGCCGCGTACAGCAGTATCGCTAACCAGACGGTCGACCGCGCACCAAACACTGTGGCGATAGAGCGAATCTTGGCTTCGCGGTCTGGCACAATATCCTGCACCGCACCGAACGCCTGACTAGCCATACCCCAGCAGAAAAACGCGACAGCCACCAACCACCCCGCTTGCGTCGTGCCAACCAACAAATAGGCATAGAGTAGTGGACCGACAAAATGCAGACTCGAGGTCACCGAATCCAGCAGTGGCACTTCCTTAAATCGCAGCCCCTTCGCACTATACGCCACCACAAAAAATAGTACAGCTGCTAACACCAAGGCACTTTGCCAATTACCCAGAAGCACCAATGCCACCACGAATGGTAAACATGACAGTATGGCCGACCATACAATCAACCGGTGATATCTCCGCGGCGTCACGGCGCCTTCGACACCGCCCTTGCGGGGATTGCGCATGTCTGATTCGTAGTCACACACGTCATTAATACCATACACCAGCAGATTGTACGGAATGAGAAAAAACAAAGTACCAATAATAAGCCGCACATCGATTACCCCGCCCATAACCAAATATCCCGTCGCAAACGGGTAGGCCGTGTTTACCCAAGACAGCGGTCGTGAAGTCATGAATAATACCTTAATGGTTTTATTCACGATGCAAACCCTCCCAAATCGCTGGTACAGCCAGGCCAGCCAATAGTGAATAAAACAAATCCTCAATGGGCACTAGCCCTATGCGTATACCCAAGATTTTATCTGCAGGATAGGTGAACATGCCCAGGTAAATCAGTAGCGAGTCAAACAGAATCGTCATCACCAGCAGCACCGCCAGCGTCAGGCACACTGGACGGCTAAATGCCAATAATCTCCGCCATGCCAGTAGACCCAGCGCTGACGCCAAAAAAAGCATATTAAGCACTATATATGTTGCCATCGCTTCACTCCCGCGCGGTAAACCACCAGGCTAAAATAGCTCAAAAATAGCAGAAAGAGTAGTTCTTCTAGTGGAAACTCTGGGAAGAGATAAATGCCCGACATGTACGGGGAATGGCCGCTATAAAAAATGCCGAGCGAGATGCCACAAATATCCCACACAATGAACACGCTGGTCGTAATTAGCACTGTCAGTACTGCACGGCGAGCATCATGCCAGTAAGCCAGCCTGTGCCGCGAATCCAGCACCACCATCCCTATAAAACTAAAAATGATTCCCGCTAGATACAGCCAGTTCATACATCCTCCTTAGCAAGAGGGCCGTGGCGGTGATTTCTTGTGATGCGCTTATAGGTCAGCTGCGCACTAATCAGGCACATCGGTAGGCCAATCCCAGGCAATGTTCCCGCACCCACATAATACAGATTCGGTACTTTTTTGCTGCGATTACGCGTGCGAAACATGACACTCTGACGAAGCAAGTGCGATTCACCACCAAAAGCGTTGTATTGCCAGGCATTAAATTGCTCACCAAACTGCTCTGGACCATAGATGAGCTGGGAGACAACGCGCTTGGGTAAGTCTGGCTCTCTGGTCATCTCACCAAGAATCTTGATAATCTTGTCCGTACAAACCAATTCTTGTTCTGGCGTCAGCGTCACGCCCGCTGGCAATGGCAGCAACACGAACAAATTCTCATGCCCTATCGGCGCCAATTCAGGGTGGGTTTTGGATGGGTTGCAGACGTAGAGTGAGGCATGCTCTGGCACGGTACCAGTTTCATAAATCGCCGCAAAGTTTTCGCGCCAATTTTTCACAAAGTAGAGGTTGTGATGGTGTAAATTCGACAGTTTTCCTTTGATGCCTAGCGAGACTAGCAGCGCGCCTGGCCCCGGCTGGCGTTTTTGCCAATACTTTTCGGAGTAGCTTCGAGCAGCTGGTGGTAATAATTTGGTTTCGGTGTGATGAATATCGGCCGCCGAAATCACCAAGTCTGCCGCGATGCGCTCGCCGTTCACTAGCTCAATACCCGTGGCTTGATGACTATCCAGCACAATCTGCTTCACCGGTGAGTTATAGTGATATGCCGCACCCAAACTTCTTCCCAACCGCTCCATGCTGTTCACCAATTCCAACATGCCACGCCGCGGATAATACACACCGCTACGAAAATCGAGATGACTCATCAGACTGTAGACGGCCGGGGCTTGAAACGGGCTGGAACCTAAAAATACCATATGATATTCCAGCAATTGTTTGAGCCGAAGATTCCGAAACCGGCGGCTAACATGCGCGTCCAGTGTTCGCCACACCAGTGGCAACATGGTTGGTAGCTGGCGCAGGAGCGGCCACTGCAATACATCACTAAACTGCGTGAAATTGTTATATAGCGCGTGCTTCACCGCTACCTCATATACCTGGCTGCTGCGCGCCACATAGCGTTGCAATTTTTTACCCGCACCAGGCTCAATGGCTTCAAAGGTTGTCATGTCTTTATCAACATCACCCTGAATGATCAGTGGCTCATAGCCTTCGCTCCACACTTTGTAGCCTGGCGAAAATCGCACCAAGTCGAGCTCTGTTTTGGCTGATCGACCAAACAATTGATAATACTGCTCAAAAATCTCTGGCATCAAATACCATGACGGGCCAAGATCGAAGGTAAATCCGTTTTGCTTGACCACCTGAATCCGCCCACCGGCTGACGGATTTTTTTCGTATATCGCCACCTCGTGTCCCGCTTTCGCCAGCAAATTTGCCAGTGCCAACCCGCCATATCCCGCGCCGATAATCACCGCTTTCTTTTTCATAATCCCACCGCTCCTCGCGCGAATAGTACAGACTTCACACTGTTCGGCACCCGAATGCGCCGCGCCTTAAGATCGGCAGCTGATGCATTCTGCAGCCGCTGAAACAGTGCTTCATAATATATTACACTGGTATGCACTGCTCGGCGGGCAGTTGACGGAAGTTGCTGCACACTCGCCTTGGCTACGGCAAAATCTGCCGCAATATCCGCTTCGATGGTCCGCTTGCTGGCATCACTAAACGACGGGTAATCAACGCCCGGAAAATACACCCGCCCCAAAACTTCGTGATCTGCCTTCATATCACGCAAAAAATTCACTTTTTGGTAGGCCGCACCCAAATGGCTGGCACCATCACGCAGCTGTTCATACTGAGCCGCATCGCCTTCAACGAACACCTTGAGACACATCAACCCCACCACTTCCGCCGAGCCGTAAATATAGCGTCGGTATGCCGCTTCATCATATTCCATGGCCGTAATATCCATCCGCATACTCGCAAAAAATGGGGAAATTAGCTCTCGCTCGATACCGTACTTTTGGGCCGTGAGAGCAAAAGCATGAACGATTGGATTGGTCGAATAGCCCTGCTTGCACGCCTGGTAAACCACTGCTTCAAAGTTGTCGAGCTGAGCCATCGCATCATCGCCACGGTACGTATCGACAATTTCATCCGCTAGCCGCACCATGCCATAGACTGCGTAAATATGCGGCCGAA
>CALHGK010000004.1 GCA_938030095.1 uncultured Candidatus Saccharibacteria bacterium | reverse complement strand
CATGGCTAAGCCAATTCAGATACTAGAAACACCGATGGTTGTAGAACATATTTTTGGAACCATTCAAAAACTTGATAAGGACCACTACGCGGCAATGTGCGAGGCTCTAGACGTAGCACCGCTTTCCCTTTCTACAATGAAGAATGACAGCACTAATGACAGTGACGCAGCGAGTTCTAGCGTGGAAGTCGCAGCGGCCACTCACTACAACGCTGCTGACAGAGCACATTGAGCAATCAACAGCCTCGCCATGTCCCCCGCATGCTCCCTTGGCCGTGTCAGCGCGCGCTCGACTGAGGCCACAGCCCCAGAGGCGGCAACGCCTCCACTAGCGCTGTCGTTGCCTGCCGCCAAACGCGCCCTGGGTGCCGGTGTCATGAGACAGTTTGGGCTGTCGTCGACCCCGGGGTAGCCCTCACAACGCACCTCCACGACACTGCCACTGGAGCCATTTTCGTAACAAATGAATGACGGATGAGTAACATTAGAATAACTACGCTATCATTCTGCTATGCGGTTGAATTAGTGTGGTACGCACATCCTAACAATTCGCTACAAGGGCATCCTCGTCGATACTTCTGCTGCCTCACAACAAGGAAGTGTGCCATGAAGACAAAAGTGTCCAACCGTCTGCTCTTACTGGCCGGAGTATTTATTCTATCGGTTGGGGCTGCAGTAATCGCACCCCCCACAATGGCGGCAACGTACGATATTGACATCCAAGACTATTGCTCAACAAATTATGGTGGAGGTAGGCCTTCGGCGGTTCTGGTGTCGAACGACGCTTATGGTTGGCGCTGTCGGGTTGGGTGGCACATCTTTTATAATGACCTTGATGTTGACATGCGTAACGCATGTATGCAGCAGCATGGAGTTCACTCTCGCCCATACCTCGTAAACAACGACCCCTCCAATCCCTATGGCTGGCGCTGCCGATAGGATATAATAGAAGTTACGCCAAGTGCATAGTGTTATGCTTACTAATTTTATGGAGTACAAATACAAAATCTTCTACAACTTATGCCTGCTCGCGGCACTGTTCTTGATCTACCATTCCATCAACACCGCCTTCGGTGATGGCCTGTCTGGTAAAGCGCCAAACGTTGCAGTACATATCTTCCTATTCTTTGCTGTCATGGCACTGATACTAGCTGCGATATACTGCCGGTACAAGGATATGGGGCGAAAAAAGTGACGAGCTATGTTGTGAGGCGCGATTGTGTTGGTTATAGAGACTTACTCTTAACCTTAACTCATTCACCCCGCACCACCTTCCGCACCGTATCCTTACTGACACCCAGCCACTGCGCAGTGTGCTTGACCGTCCCAAGTTCGGCGTAGGCCTCCCGCACCCGCTCTTGGAAGGCAGGGTCGGCTGGGTCGGTGCGCAGCGTCTCCCCTGCCTGCTTGAGGTGCCGCGCTACCGTGGTGCGGTGGAAGCCGAAGCGTCTGGCGATCTGCGCCACCGTCTGCCCCGCCTGGTGCAGTGCCACCATCTCCTCCACCAGCTGCGGACGCAGGTAGCGGTTGATCCGCCGCGGTGGATTGGTGGGAGAACCTACGGCGGGCTGCGTTGCTGTGGCGGCTTGGGCTAGTGTGCCTGGCGCGCCATTCTGCCCAGATGTTTCTGCGCCAGCCATAGTGGCAGAGCTTGGTAGAGCACCTAGGTCTTCATCTCGTTCATACTTCTCAGCGACCGTCCTGGCGGCCAGGGAGTCTGCATCGTCCTCCTGCCCAGGCTCCTCCACGCTGGCCGCGTCGGCGGCATTTGCCGGGGTGCTCGCCCGGTTGCCTTGCTCAGTGTCCGCTCTGCCGGCCACGTCTAGCGAACTGCCAGGATCCTCCGCCAGTGAAGAGCCGTGCCCCGTCGGCACTACCGCAAGGTCAACGACGCCCATCACATACCGCCAACACGCCTCCCATTGTTTTGAGTGGGGTAGGGAGAGGGCGACCATTTTTTGCTTTATGTCTCACTCTCACGCTATGGGTGTTTTGGGTGTGAGGTTTTTTATTTGTTGGCTTTAGTTGCTACTCTAAGCAAATTGTTTGCGAGTGTATTGTAAGTACTGATGATTGACTGTTTTATAATAAAGATTATTATGAGCGAGACACCACCATTCACCGACAAGCCACCAGTAAACCCAGAAGATACGAAGAGCACAGAGTTGCAAATTGGTATGAAGAAAATGCGAGAACAGTTGCTGGGTGTTATGGCACTTGAGGAAGTAGGTCAGAAGGTGACGGGTGCGATTCGAGAAACTATAGCACCAGCCAAAGCAAATGATACCCAAGATCATCACGGTGACCTCGCTGACTTGAATGATGCTTTCGATGAACTTTTTGAATACGACAGAAAACAGGAGCCACCCATAGAGCGTTTTTCACCCGAAACTGACGACCCAGAATACCTAGCTTTTCTTAAAAAGATTACCGAGTGCAAAAGTAGCAGTGAGATGCATAGAATGATCATGGCGCGCAAAAGGCTAGAGGGCCGTCCAGACTTAGCCTCCATCTAGTAGTTGTATTTCACTTCCGCAAAGAAGGTCTTATTAGCAACTAGAGTTGGTAGTGAAGTAATTTTACGTGATAATGCAGTACTACTTAACACTTGCCGTATGACTGAAAAGATATCTCTGTAGATTTATCGACTGTGTTTGTTATTACGATAACCACACTGCTATTTTCAATGAACCTGCAGAGGCGGATGATACATACTAACAATACGAAATGCCCACGCTAGCCCAAGTGCGCCAACGATAATCAATACACTCATCGCTATCTCTACCTGCTTGTAATGACGCATGTGAAAGCGAGGAATGGTGGCAAGCACTGCAATAAGGAAGTCCAATGCTATGGCTGCTGAAGCAGGAATGAATTTATGTCCAATTTGGAAGGCACATGCGCCCATTAAGAACGCTGCTGAGCCATAGATCACGCGCGAAATAGGCCTACTACCACGGCCAAGCCATAGCACACCAGCCGCAAAGCAGGCTGCATCCATACCGAAAATTATGGTAGCTGCCCAAACTGGATCTATGCGTGTGTAGTGAGTTGTATGGTAATTGACTATATATGATATCACCTCTGATACCAGCGCAACAATGACAAAGATCAGCCATAGCTGTACCATCTGCTTGGTGCGACGCACTGGTATATTTTGTGGTTGCTGGACGCGGGTGGATGATGTGCTCATGATTGTTCCTCTTGTGCTATAATTAGCTTCTTAATTTGAAGGCGGCGCAGCATTGCTCTCATTCTTACTGACGCTAGCATACTATTTATCTACATTCCACTCATTTCAGCAAACTCATAGACAAATGCCCCGCTGTTTGGTGAAAAACAAAATACATCGTTAGTGCGATGACTCGACGAATAGCGTGCCACGCAGCGGTTGTCGCTGCTGATGGCTGCTCGAGCTTGATCACTAAACTTCTTTGGTGGAATAGTATGGTTGCCAAGGATAGCGGTGTCTCGAAATACCGACTCATGGTGAGGGAGGTTGTCTCCATAATGATACCACCCTGAGCAACCGTGTGGGCAATCCGTAAAAGGCTGCATACTCAGCAGACGATCACGCGTCGCTTTGTCGGTGATGGTGCCAATAACCATACCATTATTGCCATCCCAGCCGTCTATCGCATACCCCGACTGATAGCTTACATCCATATGGCGAATTGCATCACGATCGAAGCGCCCATAGAAGATTGTCGTTGTGAAGCTGCCGATCGTCATATAATACAGCCACCAGCCAATCACAGCAACGACGAACACGCCAAGAATAAGGATTGGTATAGAGATTTTGTCGAGGAGGAGTTTACGCATATTGTTATTGTAAACTACTATTGCAAAATATGTCAATTTATACCAAAAATACCTCTGCACGCAGAGGTATTTTGATGTGCGCCGAGTGGATTAGTCAGTAACTTCCACGCCCATGCTGCGAGCAGTACCCGCCACCGTCTTGATAGCTCCTTCGAGACTGATAGCGTTGAGTTGCTCCATTTTTGCCTGAGCGATTTCCTCAAGCTGCGCTCGGGTGATCGTCCCAACCTTGTCGCTGTGTGGCTTGCTACTACCCTTCTTGATACCGATCGCAGCACGGATCATATCATCAACGGGCTGGCCGAGGCTGCGCCATGCAAAGGTGCGGTCCTCAAACACTTGGATATGGACGATAACATCCTTACCCATATCTGCCTTGGTGGCGTCGTTGAATGGGTTAATGAAGTCCATCATATTCAAGCCCCACTGACCAAGTGTACTACCAACGGGTGGCCCGGCGGTGGCACGGCCAGCTGGAATACGAAGCTTCAGGTTGCCGATAACTTTTTTTGCCATTATATTTCCTTTTACTCAATTACTACTGGTATTGAGTGCGTAACGTTGCTATTATAGTGGATCACTCATACAAATGCAAACTGCGTGCGAGGCTTATACCTTCTTGACCTGCAGCGCATCAAGCTCAACTGGCGTGTCGCGGCCAAACATGCTCACCATCACCTTGAGCTTGCCCTTGGTGGTATCGATCTCACTCACTGTGCCATCAAAGTCTTTGAATGGCCCATCAATGATGCTGACCACTTCCCCTTCGCTAAAGTCAATCTGGTGCTTGGGGTCTTCCACGCCCATGCGTTTCTTGATTTTCTTGATCTCAGCCTCGCTTACAGGGGTTGGCTCGGTGCCGCTCCCCACAAAGCCCGTCACGCCAGGTGTATTGCGCACGATGTACCATGTCTCGTCGGTGAGTTTCATCTCGACCAAAACATAGCCTTGGAAGATCTTAACCTCAACGACTTTGCGCTTGCCATTTTTGATCTGGATTTGCTTTTCCTTAGGGACGATTGCATCGAAGATTTTGTCGGCCATATCGACGGCCTGAATGCGCTGGCGGATGCTATCAGCCACCTTCTCTTCGTAACCGCTGTAGGTGTGGATAGCATACCATTGCCGTGTGCTGTCGTAGCGTTTTTTTGTCATTGTCTACCTCCCCAGGATAATTTGAAATAGATATTTAAATGCAGCATCAAGCAGCAAAAGCGTCGCACTAAACACTGCAATAAAGCCAAGTAGTGCACCAGACATTTTCCATGTCGTAGCGCGATCGGGCCAGCGCACCATACGCAGCTCGTACCAGGCTCCAGCAAAGTAATTGCGAATCGCCGAGAATGGGCCACGGCGCTGACGCTTTGGCTTAGTTACTTTTGGTTTTTTGGCCTCAGTTTTGGCTAGTGCCACAGAGGTTGTCTTTTCTTTTGATGTTTTGGTTTTGGTGGGCGTGGTGTCTTGCGCTGTGATGCGCGTCACGCGGTTGGTTGATGATTTTTTGCTTGGTTTCGCCACAGCATACTCCCCAAATTTAATAGCCTGTCTTTGCAGGCTGTCAAGCTCTAGTGTAGCGCGCTGCAGTGAGGGTTGTCAAGAGATGAAAGCTCCAATCTACTCTTTTTCTCCGTTAGCACTTACAAGTGCCATCACTGTTATGTGGCTCAGCGGGAGGTAACTAGTGGCAAAACGAAGTGTAGCAGCCAAACTCCTCCAGAGAATGCGGCTAAGATTTCTTATGCTTCTCATGCAGTGCTGCTTGCTGGGCTGCTGCGGGTAGTGCAAAGAAGAAGGTCGAGCCGTGATTGAGCTGACTGGTAAACTCGATGCGCGTGCCGAGCTTGCGAGCGAGCTTGGCAGCAATGTAGAGGCCAAGGCCAGTGCCGCCAGTTTCGCGCGTGCGGTAGTCTTCGCTGCGCCAGAAACGCTCGAGGATGTGTGCTTGGTCGCTCTTGCTAATGCCAATACCAGTGTCGCGCACAGCGATGATAATGCGATTACCCTTCTTGCGTGCACTGAGGTGGATCTCCCCTTCTTTGGTATATTTAAGGGCGTTGGAGAGGAAATTTTGGATGAGTTCGCGCACGTACAGCGAGCTTGCCACGACATAGCCCAGCCGTGGCGACGTCTCGAGTGTGAGGGTGAGTTGCTTGTTGGTAGCCTGAGAGTGATATTGATGGTAGAGATCGTCCATGAGCGCACGGACATTAAGTAGCTCTGGCATGTCGGCAGCGCCACGCTCGGCTTGTGCAAGAGTGCTGAGGTCATTAACCATCTTGGCCAAGAACACAACTTGCTCGTGGGCTGCATCGAGGTGGTCTTTGAGTGTGTGCTGTGGCATATCGCGCCGGTGGAGCATGAGCTGGATATTACTCAGCGCCCCTTCGGCTGCCGTCAAAGGAGTGCGAAGCTCATGGCTTACCACGCTGATAAACTCATCGCGCTCTTCTTCAAGCGACTTCTCTTTCGTGATGTCGCGCAGGATGAGGACGTAGCCATCGCTTGAACCGCTCATTGTATTGAGTGCACGTATTGGAGAAAATATGATACTCAGGCGGAGCATCTCACCCGATACTTCCATCCATACATCATCGCGCGTTTGCGTAACAGTTGCAGCGTGGAGCAGCTGGGTCAGATAGACTGGTTGTTTGGCGCTATCGCGCAGTGGCAGGATGGTATCGATTGGTTTGCCGTGCGGGCTTGTATTGGTATCGAGCAAATCGAGCGTTGCAGCGTTGTAGAGTTGGATAATACCCTGCTGGTCGGTTGCAATAATAGCGGTTGCGAGATTGTTAATGATCGTCAGGAGCCGATCGTGCTGCAAGGTCATTGCCTCGCGACTAGTATGCAGTGCCGAGCGGTAGAGATTGTGGCGATATGCGAGGGCAACAATCACCACACCAAGCATAAAGGCCACTAATGTTGTTGTAGTAATATCAACGATACTCTGCGGCGTCAGCCAAAATGCATCAAGTGCCGCTGTAATAAACAGCACGAGTGCACTGAGCAGCCACCCAGAGAAGCCAGCATAGGCAAAAGCCGCTAGCATAAATAGCGACCACGCACAGGTGAATGGCACTGCTACGCCAGAGATACTGAGCAGATAGCTCGCAGCGAGACCATGATACAAGACGAGCTGCCACGCTCGCTGCTTGTTCGTCTGCGACGGACGGAAACAGGTGTAGAGGCCAAGAGCTAGCCAAGTGCTGGCCGCCGCATAAAAAGACCACTCACCCGCCCCAGGAATGCGCTGCATTGCATCAAGACCGAGGAGTTTGCTATACGCAAAAAGCAAGAGTGGAAAGACAACACTGCTGACGCGCACAACAGTACTGGTTTGGCTATTGGTAGCATATGGCGACACGCTTCTAGTATACCTGGAGTATGACGGTAGGCACAAGCGTTTTGTGTAATATTTGCTGATGCTATATCATTGGTGTTTCGTGCTTAAGCTGCTGCCGATGTAGCCGATAGTGTGAGTCATACTGCTCCACCAGTCCCCAAAAGGCTGACGAGTGATTCATGTGATGAGTGTGGCAGAGCTCGTGGATCAAGACATAATCAATCAGCTCATCAGGGAGTTTCATGAGCGCAATATTAAGGCTAATTGTACCTGTGCTGCTGCAGCTCCCCCATCGAGTACGCGCATGGCTAAATTGGATGCGCTGATAGGTTGAGCTAGTGCGCGCAGCAAGCTCGTGGAGGCGCTGCGGTAGGTAGGCTTTAGCCTCACGGCGCAAGATGGTCGCAACTTCTCGTCGGATGGCACGCTGAACGGCTGGCTCGTCTATGGTGCGCTCTGGTGGAAGAGAGACGAGCAGCTTTTGCCGAGCAATGCGCACCGTGGGCCGATCAACCATCTGTGTGCGGATGATAGCGATCGAGTGATGTTTACCAATTGCTTCTCCATCTCGATAAACATGCGCAGCGTGCTGATGTAGGAGCTGGCGGAGTGCTTGGCGGTTGGTGGCAATACTGTGGCGGATGAGAAAGAGTGGTGTGTACCGCGGGGTATTGACGCAGAGCTGGCCATTTGGCGTAAGACGCATTGTGATGGAACGTGCCTTGGCGCTGCGCTTGATGGTGATATCGCCAAACTCATCGTCGTGGAGCGTCGAAGACATAGATAAGAGCCTCCCTCCTTTTAGCCAAGATGTTATTTTATTGCACAATATAGCGCGTGCGCGTGGAGTGAATCTGCCCTCGCCGTGGGGCGCTCGACATAGCACGCACTGGATGGCTGGTTGGTGTTGGTGGTGGCACTTGAGTGCGCTGTTTTGCTGCTGGTGGCGCAGTAGCTGGTGCTTTGCTTGGCAGAGCTTCGTCTTCAGTCTGTTGGTCGATTTGCTTCAAGAAGGTAAGGGCAGCCCGGGACTGTGATGAGTACGGGTGCTTGCCACTGATGACGAAATAGATCTCGCCAGCGGTTGGCTCGCTAAAGCGCCGCACATAGTAATCAAACGCTTCACGTGAGAGCCGCTGATTCTTGACACTTCGGCTACGAGCTGTAGCGACATCTGTTTGAACCCAAATAATCACTGGCCGATAGCCTTCACTACGTGCCCAGCGGACGAACTCACTCCGGCGAGCGCGGGTGTTGCTATCGCCTTCGTATAGAAAGGGCTGCTTGGTCTTGGCAATCTCTTGTAGGAAGGTCTTCCCCACCACTGCCGCTGCTGCATCGTCTTGGCAATAGCCCGAGAGCTCGTTGATATCAATAAAGGGTGAGCCAAAGGCCTTGGCAAACTGAGCGGCAAAAAATGTCTTGCCGCTACCGGGCAAGCCAACCATGAGTATTGCAAAGGGCCGAACTGGAGGCGTTGGTTGCATGTACTTTATTATAGCAGACTCCGCGTGGTGCGAGGGATTTTTAGCATAAACCAAATCAATATTCGCTTTACCATATAAAGTTCTTCCGGTTTGGCTATAGATTTGATATACTGGAGACAGTACAGAGGGGCATAGTACAACGGCTAGTATAACGGTCTCCAAAACCGTAGATTGAGGTTCGATTCCTCATGCCCCTGCCACAATAGTATCCAACCTCCCCTACGGAGGTATTTTTTGCCTAAAGGAGTGATATACTGGAGTTATGTCAGCCCATGATGCCATCACCCACCGCGTCAAGCGCGCTGTGCGGCAGGTTTCGCCAGCGGCTTTTGCAGAGCGTTCGGCGGCACGCAAGACGGTGCAGCAGTTTGCCGAGCAAGCTGGCTTGATTTATTTCGGAACGATCAACCCGCGGGACGATGACTACCACCCAATCCGCGGCTACACTATGTCGACGACTCATCGCGACCGGCACTATAGCGTGGGTAATATTCGCGGTTATAATGTCACACTCGTGTCGCGGCGAGATATGGTGCGCATTGCCAATAGTCCCAAGCCTTCGCCTCAACAATGGCTGATAGTCGCGGTAGATATGTACACGCGCCGTGATGTACCGTATATGTTTATTGGCCGACAAGGCAAGATTGCTAGCTACCCCAGCTACAAGTTGCAGCCACTCCGACTGGGGATGTTTGGGCCGCAACCAGAAGAATTTATGCAGAAATATACGGTGTATGGTGAGCTTGGGCGGGCAGTCGAGATAGAGCGCTACCTCACACCTGATGTAGCATCGGTGATAGTGTCGCATTTTGATGATCTCAGTATTGAGATCTCGAGCGGTGTCCTCTATATCTATGCCGCTATGGCAACGCCGACGATGGAGCTGCTTGACCGGATGGTGTCTGATGGTCTCTGGCTAGCAGCGACATTTGACGTGTTTGCTGAGCAGCTTGCCGTTGCGCAAGCTGAGCGCCATACTACCATCCACCAGGGTTATCGCCATAGATAGTCTTAGGTGTTGGGATTGATAGTTTTTTCATACCCCCTTTTCTCCCCTGCTTTCCTTAAAAACACAGTAAGAGCTAATGCTGATCAAAACGCGGCTGTCTACCCGAATGATTAAGAATTTGCTAGGTCTAGCGATAGTCCTTTAGGAATGTCACCCAAATAAAATAGTGAGTAAAAACTGACGCAGAAAAACAGAGACTACAGGTAGTAACGTGTAAGCAATCGATCAAAGAACCGCATCGGTCGCTATACTAACTCTCGCAATTGATTGCTGGCACAAAAAACAGCATCCACTCACGAATGCTGTTTTTGATTATTATTGCGATAAGACTAACCTTTGCGCGGCTTGACCTCGTTGCGGCCGAGCGACTTCTTTGTCTCCGTGTAGGTAGCGTGCCGGCGAGCAATTGGGTCATACTTACGCAGAACAAGCTTATCTGGAGTATTCATCGTGTTCTTACGTGTTACGTAGGTACGGTGTTTAGTGAGGTTGCTCACAAGAGCAATAATCTTTCGCTTGGTATTGTTCTTCTTTGCCATTTCTTTACTCGTTAGATTTTATAAAACATCTTGGTTGATTATAGCATAGCCTATGGTGTAATGCTAGTGGCGACGGCGATTTGCTACTCGCTTGTGGTATAGGCGGCCCAGTTCGCTTGCTCATCAGCGCTCAGTGCTCGGGCCTCAGTGATCACAGCGGCAAGCTGTGAGGCGCTCACGGTGAAGGTTTCGCCACTGTCAATGTCATCACGCTGCCCCATCAAGGCTACCAAGCGATTCTCGGCATATGCCGCCTGTGCAGGGTTAAGCTGCTGAGCTTGGCGGTGGCTCTTGATGAAACGCCGTGCCACAAGCGACTGGGAGTCGCCATCTTGGGCGGTTAGTATAATTGGCTTTTGCTCTGGTGTGGTAGTCTGGTTCTTCTTCTCAGAATGAGCTGGCGTGTGTTGCGATTGACCAGAGGTGGTTGCTGGACGATTAGCCTGCATCTTGTCTGTCTTACCGCGATTATCACGTTGCTGCTGCGGCCGTGGAGCAGTTTGTGCAGGGCGGTGCGGAGCTTCTTGTGGTTGCTGAGCTGGGATCATTGCCACGACATATGCGAGTGGCACTGTAATGAGCAGCAGGACAATTGCCGCGAGACCAGTTGCATATTGACGAAGTGCGCTCGATGGAGCGGGTGCGTGATGGCGAGTAAGTGTAACGAGCGCCCATAGTTTGCTCGTCAGTGCAAGACTCCCAGCGATCGGGAGATAGAGTGGCAGGAGCCATAGGTCGCGTGGGTGATGCTTAAGGTGTGGAATATTGCGCACCGCCTGCCATATAAGCCAACCAAGCACCAGCCCAAGGATCGTTATACTACTCCATAGCGTTGCAGTAGTCGCCGTCCCAGTCAGAGTGCTGTATAGGTTGTTGACGAGTGTGCTGCAGAGTACGATCAGTGCCCCAAGATAGAGCAAACTCGCAAAGCAAAAGCCAATGTGTGTGAGCCAGACAAGTGGCCCCGCCTGCCGGATACGTGCGTGCTGATGCCAGAGTTGCCAATAGGCAGCACGGCTCAGTTGGGTGTAGCTGCTTGCAATCCGGTAGAGTTCTGCCGGATGGTTGATCTGCGTGAGAGCACTGTGCTGGTAGGCTGCGTGGTATTGTGCAGGCAGAGACAGCGCGATACTTGATGGATGATGCGCGGCACATGGCTGCGCTGTTGCATCGCTCTGAGTAAATTGCTTGAGTAGCTCAAGCCGGATGGCAAAGGTGTCGCTTGTGATGGCATAGGCTTGGCCATGGCGGCTCTGCATGGGCAGAATAACACGCTGCTGCATATCGAGCAGCCAACTGCCGATTCGCTGAGAGAGCGTCGCCCCACCAGTATATTGTTGGCGGCCACTGACGAGCCCAATAGTTGGCTCGGCAAAGGGCAAGAGAAGATTGATGGTCGATGGTGTCCAGTGCGCACGCGGAGTTGTGACAATCACAAGACTCACACGCCGCACTTTTTCGATCAGCGAGGCAAGCTGCGCATCATAGCTCATCATCTCAGGCTGCTCGATCACTGTCGTTGCATATTCTTTGGCGATTGCTCGGAGAGATTGGTGAGCGTGTGAAGCGTCGTTAATCGAGACGAGTAGCTGCGTTGGCTTACTATGCTCTTTGATGCTCGCGAGGCAGCTCTCGAAGACTTCTGGATCTTCATCCTCAGCAACAACCAAGACTGCGTATTTTTTGCGGAGTGTTGCAGTGTAGGTTTTGTTCTTGCGAGCACTTACCACACGAAGCCACCAACTCAGGGCGATCATGAGGAATATCACTCCCCCGATCCACCACCGATACCTGTCGATTACTTCCATACACTGCATAAAACCAGCCATTGCCATAGACTCCTCTTTATTTAATGGTTACTCTTATTCTAACACGAAACTTTATCGTACAAATACTCTATCGACAAGAGATCGTTCGAACGATAGACAATATGTATTGTAGCCACGAATACCCCCATTTGTCAATGGATTCTAAGACAATTATGTATTAGACGTATCATAACCTCCCCGATTGTGACATTGAGTATGGCACAAAAAGTTAAGTTATAGATGCTATATGAGGTAGGCTGACCACTGGTAGAACTTCGCATGCTCTATAGGCGAAGCAGTGAAGAGTAAGGGTGAGTGTGCTGGCAAAACGAACGCATCAAGAACCAAAGCAGTAAGGCTTGCTGGTACGTACCTCGTATGGTAGAATACCAAGTAATGCCGCGATAGCTCAGTTGGTAGAGCGCATCCATGGTAAGGATGAGGTCTCGGGTTCAAGCCCCGATCGTGGCTCCATAGTTGAATTTGTTGATTACCCCATCGTTGGTGGGGTAATTTCTATTATTGACCGATGACGCGGATGTTTTTCGCTTGTTGAAATTATGCGACGAGAACCACCCTTTTCTCCGCAGTGTAAGTGTACTATCAGCAACGAGGTTAGACTGGCCGGCGGTGGCGCGGTAGCCGATATACATGACCTTCTCCATCTGGTGCACAATGACGACCGCGTGATTGACCTGGTATCGTGTGCTCAGAATATTCAGTGAGACCATCGGATGTACCGTCACCCATAAAGTAATGACTCAGACCCTCGCTAAATAATTCGTTTGATAATTCGGTGGCGTCGGGCTGTTGACCAAGTGGATAGTCGCAGCGGGTGATCACCTTCGTTGGTGTGTTTTTATCATCAGAGTGAGTTGTAATTACGCTGATAGCAGCTACCTCAAGTTCTTGTACGCCAGGTAAAATCGTGCCAGCATTATTGTGTGTGCCGCGCTGAACATATGCCATGGTATCGAGACCACGCATACTACGGGCGTCGTATACAACTGATAATCTTCTGGCTATATACCCAATTTCATATCGGAGGCGCAATACTTCTTTGCTCGGCATAACTTCTCTAACTCGTTGTGAATCACCGACTGACCCGCCAATCTCTACCTCACCACCGAGTTGTACAGTAAACGGCTCAAACTTCTCCGATAGAGCTTTGATATATTTTGTAATCCCATCACGTTTCGTTGTGTCTCCTTCTGATTTTTCACGCACGACCATTGAGGGAAAGAGCGGCATACGTGGGTATGCTTGCAGCTTGTGCTCGTAGATCGGATAGTCGTGATTTCGATAGAGTTCGGACGTACGTTGTGGTTCATTGTCAGTAAATAGTGCAGTGACCAGGACATGGTTGAAGTGTTTTTCGTGAGTCATGGATGATAGTATAAAACAAAATATGTGATAATAACAGAGAAAGAGCTGCGATTTATGTGTTTTCTGGTGCAACTATGGTGTTATGCGTAAGCCCAAAAAGCGAAAATCGTTGAATGTAGGAATTCGCACTTTGACATTGGCAAAAAATTTGCTATACTAATTCACAGTTAGTTCATTTTATTTGCCGGAGTCGTCTAGTGGCAATGACAGGAGACTGTAAATCTCCCGCTTTTTAGCTTCGTAGGTTCGAGTCCTACCTCCGGTACCATTCCTGCCGCTTTAGCTCAGCTGGTCAGAGCAACTGTTTTGTAAACAGTAGGTCTACGGTTCGAATCCGTAAAGCGGCTCCATGCGTATATAGCGAAGACTTTCTTAAGGGAGGTCTTTTTTGTTTTTGCAGTTACGTAGTAGCTGTAAATTGGTAGGAGCTTATTCCACTCTTTGTATTGGCTGTCGTAGGAACAATAAAATTGTGTGTATTAGTGGATATATCAATAACAAAAGGGCTTACGTAGTGAGAAACCCCGCCCTGAGAATGTAAATAAGGCAGCATACATACTGCTGCCTTATTATTGTACTTAGCCTTTATCTACCTTATACCGCTGGCGCTACATCGTAATGCGGCGTGGCGCACTGCGCTGGATACGGTTAGCGGGCATTGGTGCTCGTGCTGGTGGATGGACAGTGGATGACTGTCGACTGTAGGCGGCATTTGGCTGCGGCTGCGGAGGTGCTTGAGTATACGCTGGCGCTGCTGGAGCGGGCAATGCAGCTGGTGGATGGTAATACGCCGTTGAAGGTTGTTGCTCTACCTGCTGAGACGGCACAGTAATGCGTTGCTGGGATTGCTGGTGAGGCTCTGGTTGTGCTTGGTGGTGCTGCGGTGATTGCGCAGAGGTAGGCTGGGGTTGTATCTTGGCACGGATGCGCTGGGCTTTCTTGTGGTCGCCAGCTCGTTCGTAGCCTTCGGCCAGGAGCTGATATGTTTGAGTACCAGGCTCTAGCTTGGCAGCTCGCTCAAGTGACTCCAGCATTTTCTTACTATGGCCGAGCTTTTCCTGTACCTTGGCATAGGCAATATGCCGCGCAGCCAGCTTGTCCTCCATTGCCAGTGCTTGTTCAAAGGCGAGAGCAGCTTTGTCGTAGCGCTTGGTTTCGTAATAGATGAGGCCAACATTGTGCAAGCTCGAGGCGCTTGGCTCGAGGCTTTGAGCGATCTCAAAACACTCAATCGCATCATCGAAGGCCTTCTGCTTGGCGTATAAAATACCGAGACGATTATATGCGGTTGCATTACGCTCATCTACCCGCAGGATCGTGAGCAGTGCCTTCTCGGCGCGGAGATAACGTCGATCGCGGAGTGATTCCTGAGCTACCTCCCACAGGCGGTCAAGCTTGCCCGAGAGGCGCATTGGTAATTGTGAGGTGGTCTCGGCAACTGATTGCTGTTGCCACAAGGCAAAGGCACCAGCGCAAGCTACCAATAATAATCCATACATAGTTATAGTATACCACATGCCAGCAGCTGAATCCGCACGCTGGCATTGGCAGTAATGCGCTCGTGTGCACGTGCGATACGCTCTGCCTGGGCAAGCAACTGCTGCGATGGCTGCGTCCGGAGTGAATGCCATGCAATGTGTAGCAGGCACTCAAGCAAGAGCAATGCCCGAGCTCGATCGTGACTATAGCGCTGCCCAATCACGATGCGTTGGCGGGTAGCACTAGTGATATATTGACGTGCATCGGTCATTGCCAGAGCAATGGTGCGGAATTCCTCGTCATTAGCGACCAAGCGCACGATCGTCGCAGGCTGCTGCTGAGCAATAAACTGCAGCTGGGCGCGGCGCGTGGGATCAATAATGCCAAGTTGATCAAGCTGAGTGGCCGCTTGGTTTGGCTGAGGTGGGATAATACGGACGGTCTGGACGCGTGAGCGAATTGTTGCCAGCAAGCGTTGGGGCTGATGACTAGTGAGGATGAGATGAAGCGCCTGGGGCGGTTCTTCGAGGAGCTTAAGGAAGGCATTTTGGGCGGCAGGTGTCATCCGGTCGGCGTCGTCGATAATGACAAATTGCCGAGCTGTTGCCTTGCCTTGAGTGAGCGTATGAAGCGAGCGAATATCATCAACGCGGATCGTTCCGCGCTGCTGGTCGTCGTGGCCTTGGCTGGTATGAGGCCGGAGGATAAGTGCGGTGCGGCTCGCAACCTGCCGTGCTGCGGTCATAAGCCCAAGTCCAGGCGCACCAACAAGAAGCAATGACTGCGGTGGCTGCTGCGCTAGCTGGGCAAGACGCTGCTCGGTGCGGGGGTTATAGACGAGCGATGGCATCGGCTCCCTCAGGAAAGAGTGCCATAAAGGCTGCTGGCGGCGGTGCAACAAACGTCTGACGTAGGCCAGCACGAGTTGTGATTTCGAGCTGGTAGGCGTGCAGGAGGAGACGCTCTCCTGCTGATCCATAGATGCGATCACCAACGATTGGTGTGCCAATATACGCCAGATGGACGCGCAGCTGATGTGTCCGGCCAGTGCGGGGGCGCAGAGCGAGCAGGCTTATGCTGGGTTGCGCGACGAGTACTTTGTAGATTGTCTGGGCAGATTTGCCGCGTGGATCGGCTCGGAAGGTGCTTGGCGCGGCCGGGTTACGCCCCAGTGGCACATCGATCTTGGCTTGCTGCTGACGAGGTTGCCCTGCCACAATCGCCAGGTAGGTCTTCTTGGCGTGGCGCTCGGCAAATTGCTTCTTAAGCCGCTGGAAGGCCTCAGGCGTACGTGCACCAATCATTACTCCGCTGGTGTCGCGGTCGAGCCGATGGACAATCCCGGGCCGATTTGTCTCCAGTCCAACCGAGGTATAACGCCGAAAAAAGTCCGCTACCGTAAACTCATCATTGAGCGCCCCCTTGCTATGCGTCAGGATACCAGCTGGCTTATTGATAACGATCACATCATCATCAATGTAGAGGATGGGGAGGGTTTTGTCGCTATGGTCGGTTGCATCAGGTAGGTTGATGGCGATACTGTCAGTCTCTGCTACCTGTTGGCGTGGCTGACAGACGACTCTATCGTTGACAGCGACGTGACCAGCCTTGATATGCTTTTGCCAGGTGGAGCGACTAGTCTCGGGGTAGCGAGCTGCAAGCAGGCTATCAAGGCGCTGAGTGGTGCGTTGCTGCTGGAAGAGATAGACATCCTTACCCTTGAATGGCAGGCCGTAGGTTGCGATGTCGCTGAGTGGGTTGGGGAGAATTTCTCCCGTTGCATCACTTTTTGCGGTGTAGATCTGCTGCATGATGTAGGATGCATGATCCTCCGCTGTGTCGTCGATGAGCAAAAAGTACTGCCGGCGGTCGAAGCGAAAACGCACCAGCTGGTTGATAGGCTGTGGGTAGCTACTGGCGATTTGGTCGATGTGGCGCGGGACATTATCGTCAGTTGCTTGACGAAACTGGCGTAAGATAGCAAGGAGGTCGCTTGATGTGATTTTCATACAATGACTCCATCTCGCACTCTACTCATGATGTACTCCGCAGGCCAACCGCCTTTTGTACGCGGAGGAGCGTGATGCTAGCGACCTCATTCATCGCTCGCTCAGAGCGCTCGAGAGTAGCAAGCAGTGTCTCGTCGGAAATGTTTGCGAGCCGCGCTTGAAAATCAGTGAGGAAAGCAGCCACTGCCTCAGCTACTGCACGCTTGAGTGGACCATATTGGGTCTGCCCTACCCACTCGGCATTCACCTCAGCTTGCGGACGGTTGGTTAAGATTGCAAGCAGTTGAAGTAGATTAGTAATGCCTGGCTGGCGTTGCCAGTCGAAGTTGATAACACCAAGCGAGTCTGTCGTGGCAGCCATGATCTTTTTGCGTGCTTGGGCGGGGGTATCAGCAAGGTTAATCTTGGACTTTTGGTCGTTTGAACTCTTACTCATCTTCTTTTCTGGGTTCGTCAGGCTGCGGATGCGTAGACCGGTGTCGCGCTGGATGAAGGCGGTTTGCTTGGCAGTTGGCTCTGGAATAGTAAAGAGCTCGCCAAATTTACGATTCATGCGCAGAGCAATATCACGGGTAATCTCCAAGTGCTGGAACTGATCCTCACCGACTGGCACCCACCGGGCGTTGTAAAGAAGGATATCAGCTGCCATGAGGACAGGGTAGTTAAAGAGCCCAACAGTAACATTACTACTGTTATCAGCTGACTTTTCTTTAAACTGCGTCATCCGGCTCATCTCGCCAAAGCCAGTAAAGCAGTCCAAAATCCATGTGAGTTCACTGTGTGCTGGGATGAAGCTCTGCCGGTAGAGAAACGTATGTTCGTCGGTGATGTCGAGCCCTGCCGCGATGAAATACTTGAGGTTTGTCAGCGTATTCTCGTAGAGTGTCGTGTGGTCGATCGGTGTAGTAAAGCTGTGGAGGTCGGGCACAAACATATTGAGCTGGTAGCGCCCAGCGTAGTGCTGCTGTAGCTGTACCATTGGCACAAAGGCACCAAGATAATTGCCAAGCGTTGGCTCTTCATTGCTACGAATTCCGGTGAGGATAACTTCTTTGGACATATATGTAGTATAGCATTTTCGGTGGCGAGTTTGAATAAGAGGTCAGAACACGCAGTATATGAGGTACTATACGAAACGATATCATTGACATAGAGTAGCGTTTCTGGTTAGCTAGATAGTAAGGATTCGTTTCGGGCAATCGAGACGAGAGGAGTTAAGAAAGACGACGGGAGAACAACACAAACGACAACGATAATTTACCGTTTATTGATTTGCTAATGTCAAGAAAAGTCTGAGGAGCACTATGCTAAAAACCATCAAAACGAAGAAAAACAGCACTAAATATACCCTCGTTGCGCTGGTAGCGGGCTTTGCGCTGCTGAGCGTGGGGTCGAGTTATATTCACGCACGATCTGCTCACAACTCCAGCAATAGCAATCTATCAAACATTGCTACCAACACCAATACCAATACCGACGGATTCCAGCAGTCAAACCACTACAATACGCCAAAAGGCTTCATGAATGACATCCAGACGATCTTCAAAGGAACGGATGACTACTACCACCTCTACTACCTGCTCAATAAAAACTATAAATCGAGCAATGATGGCACTGAGTGGTACCATATCCGCACCAAGGATTGGGAACATTTTGAAGATCTTGGTGTGGCGATTCCTAAGTTTGTCAACGGTTGGTCGGCAGTTGCCTCGGGCTCGGTGTATCAGAATAGCAATGGATTTTTCCGCGACTTGCCCAAGACGGCAATAATTGCCTATTTTACGAGCTATAGCGAGACCGGTCAGCATCAATACGCAGCATATTCGCTGGACGATGGCCGCACCTACCACCCATATAACCACAGCCAGCCAGTCATGAAGGCTCAATCGAAAGAGCAGAACTTCCGCGACCCACATGTCTGGTACAATGAATCGACCAAGAAGCTGATGATGTATCTGGCTGAGGGCGATAAGGTTGGTATCTACTCAAGTACTGACGGAAAAAAGTGGGAATACCAGGGCGCAACCATGCTCAACAGTAGCACGCTTGATGGCAAAGATCTTGGCCTTATCGAGTGTCCTAACCTCAAGAGTTTTTATGATCCACAAACAAAGACTACCAAGCACGCGCTGCTCTTTGGGGCCAATGGTTATCAATATGGTTCGACAACAGGCAGCTACTACATGATTGGCCACCTCGAGGCTAATGGGAACTTTGTCGCCGAGCAACAGCCAGAGCGGCTTGACTACGGAACGGATTACTACGGCGCTAATTACTACCAAGAAAGCCCAACACGCGTTAAGAGTATTGGCTGGATGGGTAACTGGGAGTACTCACAAGGACAGATTCTGAAGGATGACGGTCAAGAAGCGAAGCATATCGGCTCGATGAGCTCAACCCATTCCCTCTCGATGACCCAAAAGGATGGAAAGTATGTGGTGCGGTCGCGCTTGATTAATAACAATACCCGCACCAGCGGTCTCCGCACAAAGCAGTCGGCTCGAACGTCGAAAACAGCACTTGATGGCTACCACAAAGAATTGCTCAAAGTCAATCGCAAAGCCTCGCAAGAGATTAGTCTTCACTTTGCAAATAATACAGCTAACAATAAAGGCCACGTTCGAGTCTTTATCAACCAAAAGGATAGTCGTGTGAGCGTTGACCTTAACACCGAGACTGGCACCTACGAGGTGAAGCGCAATAGCTCGAAGATTACTGGTGAGGCAAAGAATAAGTACGAGAAGGCCTATGCGGTGCACAATAATTGGCAAAACCGCCAGCGCTACTTCGTCTATCTCGTTGCCGACAAGGGTAGTCTTGAGATTGCTATGCCAGATGGGCAGATCTATTCGCTGATGAAGCTATCAAGTGATCCAACCATGCAAGTTGTGGTGGAGTCAAGTACTGACAATAGCGTATCGGCGACACTATGTGACTTCCAAAACAAAACACGGTAACATAGCACAAGAAAATTTCTTCTCTGATAGACAATAAAGCTCCCTTGCTGTAGAAGGGAGCTTTATTATATCAGGAAAGGTGTAGTAGTGTGCAGCACTGTATCATACTATATAGGAATAGCGAGCTTATTGTTCGAGGTGTTTGGCAATAAGCTTGGCATAGCGTTTGCGAATCTCGTGGCCAGTGATGGCTGTCTCGATCACGACATTGCGACGCCGGCGCTGGATTGCCTTAAAGTGCTTTGGTATCATCACCGCATCGAGTGTACCATACAGGATAGTCATTGGTAATGGTGGCAGGGCGCAGGCATCACCGAGCGATGTTTGGAGCAAAATGCTATTGCGTGCCGTCTTGGTATATGGCGAAAACCCTTCGCGGCTGACATGAAAATTCTTCTGCGTCCGCTTGTATTGATTAACTGCGCCAATGAGCTTTGGTGACGCGTTGATCGCCTTAAGAAATCCTTTGCCAATTGTCTTGAGTAGTGCCTCGCGTAGCGGGCGCTTAGCAATATCACTTGGTAGATAGATCGGTGGTGAGCACAGCACAAGCTTTTGGACGCGGCGAGGAAACAGCTTGGTGTATTCGATTGCGACTAGTGTACCGAGCGAATGCCCGCACAAGATCACTTGGCGCAGCGGCGCAGCATGGCGAATCGTTTTGCGCAGGGCACGCGCATGATCAGTCAGGGTATAATCGGGCCAGGCAGGCTTGCGCGATTGACCAAAACCCAGTAAATCGACCGCCAAGACCGGCTGGTCGCCAAGCTGGTTGAGTACATCTTGCCAAATATTATGATTTACCCCAATACCATGAATAAGCACAATAACCGGTCGAGATATATCGTGCCAATCGCCACATACCTGGGTATGCAGCGGATACGCCAGGCCAAATAGTTCGTGAAGTTTGTCGTACATACTTAGTATATTATTGTACCATCTTTTAATTGAATTGCGACGATATGCGTTATACTAAAAACATCGGTAATCAAGGAAATAGACAATGTGCATGCCACCTAAGAAAGATTACGTATCATACTGGAATACAAGTATAGACCAGCGAATCATCAGTCCTGTACACGAGGTGGATCCCTGCTCAAGTGAGAACACACCAGGGATTATTCAGGTTGGGTCGAGCGGTCGGTATGGAGTTGATCTTGTGGGTGTGGGTATCGAGGCTGCTATTATTGCGATGCTCGTTGGTCTCGTGCTCCTGCTCCTCCTAAAGTTTCGGTATAAACCACAGACAACGGAAGGCCGGCGATGGCGCCAAGTTGGTTGCCGGACGTTATCTGCCTTTGCAATCATCTTCATTTCCGGTATTGGGCTTGTCACAATGCACCGACTTGGTGTGTTTGGCATGATATAACATACGAGAGGTCGATGATACTGCGAAGTTTTTAAGCATTTTAGCTTCGTAGGGTTATGGGCCATATATGCATAGTCAATAATGGTGTTATTAGTGTTAAATCACGATCGTGATTAAGTAGCTACTCTTGATATCATCCCGGAAACCAGCAAAAGGCACACATAAGCAATATAAATATAGATTGATGAAACTCAAAATACCCTGCCATATTGACAGGGTATTTGTGAAGCGTAGGCAAGAATGCTTAACGCTTCGAGTATTGCTCGCGTTTGCGGGCGCTGCGCAAACCGTATTTTTTGCGCTCTTTTTCGCGTGGGTCACGGCGCAAGAATTCCGCCTTCTTGAGTGTACCGCGCAGGTCTGGTGCACCAACGGTAATCGCTTTAGCGATCGCCATCTTGATGGCGTCAACCTGACCGCTGAGGCCACCACCCTTCACCAGGATGGTGACGTCAAACTCTTTTTGCTTACCTACCAAGGCTAGTGGGTCGGTTACTTCAGCTAGCAATGTCTTGTTGCCTGACAGGTAGTCAAGTGCTGACTTGCCATTAATCGTTACATTTCCCTTACCTTTGACCAGTCGAGCGCGGGCAGTAGCGCTTTTGCGCCGGCCAAGACCATAGTCGTATGTTGCTTGTGCCATTTATTGTACCTCTACTTTCTCTGGTTGCTGTGCGGTGTGAGCGTGCTCTTCGCCAGCAAAGACGCGGAGACGAGCCAGGCGATCTGCTGCAAGCTTGTTCTTGGGCAACATGCCCTTCACAGCAGCAGTAATGATGCGCTCTGGTGCGTTTTCGCGCACTTCTTTGAGCTGAGCGTCTTTGATACCACCAGGGAAACCACTGTGATGGTAGTAGATCTTGTCCGTCTCTTTCTTGCCGGTCACAACAGCCTTGGCTGCGTTGATGACGACAACGTAATCGCCCCCATCGACGTGTGGTGTGTAAGTTGGCTTGTATTTGCCCACCAAGTACTGCGCAATGGTTGTTGCGGTGCGGCCAAGTGGTGCTTGGCTCGCGTCGATCAAAATCCAGCGCCGGCTAACATCGGCTGGCTTCTGCGAAAATGTTTTGTGAGCCATAACTACTTCGCCTCCTTTGTGGTTGCCTCGGGCTTAGGCATTGGCTTGAGCTCGTCAACAAACTCAATCACTGCCATCTGTGCACCATCGCCACGGCGCAGGCGTGTCTGATACACACGCACGTGACCACTTGATCGATGGCTGAGTTGCGGGGCAATCTGGTCGACCAGCTTGATCGCTGCAGCCTGGGTGTTGAGCCCAGCAATCACTGCGCGGCGATGAGCGAGGTCACCCTTCTTAGCTTTGGTAATGAGCTTTTCGATGTAGCGCACCAACTCCTTGGCCTTGGGCAGCGTCGTTTCGATTCGCTCCTCAACAACCAAGCTGGTTGCCAGGCCTTTGAGCAGGGCTCGACGTTGATCGCGTTCGCGGCCGAGCTTGCGCCCTTTGTATCCGTGTCGATGCATTTAGAGCTCCAATTCTGCTAGTTTATCTTTTACTTCGTCGAGGGCTTTGCTGCCAAAGCCTTTGAGTTCGCGCAGGTCCTGCTCCGTCAAAGTGACGAGGTCGTGAACGGTGCGGATCTCATTGTTGATGAGCGCGTTTGCGGTGCGGGCACTGAGGCCAAGGTCTTCGATCGAGGTATTTAGCTCGTTATCTTCCTCAGCAGTCTGGGTGCCAAGCGCTGGTGCCGATACAACAGTTGTGCTACCAGCCAGAGCGGTGTATTGATTGACCAAAATCGCCGCAGCTTGCTCGAAGGCATCGCGAGGCGTCAAGCTACCGTCAGTCTCGACGGTCATCTCAAGCCGCTCCAGGTTGGTTTCTTGACCAACACGAGTTGGATCTACCTTAAAGCGCACTCGAGTCACGGGGCTAAACTGTGCATCCATGGCGATCATGTCGCTGTGCAACCGGTTAGCACTCGACTCCTCCATCGGGTAGTACCCCCGACCAGCCTCAGCCACCAAATCAATAACGACATTCGCTTGCGGGTCATCAATCGTGCAGATGACGTGCTCAGGGTTGACAACCTCAACCTCAGCATTAGCTGCAATATCCCCAGCGGTTACTGCGCCAGCACCCTGCTTTTCAAGGCGCAGCTCGACTGGGTCATCGCTGTGAACAACCAAGTCGACACCCTTGAGGTTGAGCATGATGTCGGTGACATCTTCCTTGACGCCAGGCACCGTAGTGAACTCGTGCGTTGCACCCTGCATTCGGAAAGCCGTAAAGGCCCCACCGCGGATACTGCTCAGCAGCACCCGGCGCAAGCTGTTGCCCAGCGTGTTGCCGTAGCTGGCGTGCAATGGCTCAATGACAAATGTGCTGCTGTGCGGCCCATTGTCATCGATGCGCGCCAACGCCGGATCGTGAATTAATTTAGACATGTACAAATTCTCCTTACCCTTGTTAGCGTGAGTAATACTCAACAATCAGCTGCTCGTTGATGCCAGCTTCAGCTTCTTCGCGCTTTGGCTCGCCCGATACTTCGATCTTGAGTTTTTTGATATCGCTCTTAAGCCAACTCAGTGGTGGTTGGGAGGTGTTGCCGTAGATGTCGTCAATTGCAGTAAAGTAGCCAGACTTTGCACTCTTTGGCCGAACGGTAATAACATCCCCTGCCTTGAGGCGAATTGATGGAATGTCGACGCGGCGACCATTAAGCTCAAAGTGACCGTGACTCACCAGCTGGCGGGCCTGGCGACGACTTGTCGCAAAGCCAGCACGGTACACCGCGTTGTCGAGCCGGAGCTCGAGAAAGCGGAGAAGGTTCTCGCCACTGAGGCCTGGCTTGCGCGTTGCTTCGTTCATCAGCTTAGCAAACTGCTTCTCGAGCAGTCCGTACATGCGGCGCACTTTTTGCTTCTCGCGGAGCTGGGTTGCGTACATGCTTGGCTTGCTTTGACGGCCGTGAGCGTGCTCACCCGGAATGCCGCTCTTGCGTGCCAAAATCTTGTGTGCCTTGGGGTGAAGCGCTACGCCTTCGCGGCGGCTCTGTTTCACGATTGGGCTTCTATCTCGTGCCATTTACGCCCTCCTTGCCTTTCGTGGGCGAACGCCACCGTGTGGCACACCCGTTACATCTTTGATGCTATTGACGGCAATGTCGAAGTTGCTCATTGCGCGAATTGCCGCATCACGGCCGAGCCCAACACCCTTGACGAATACATCAACGGTGCGGACGCCGTAGCTACTCTTGGCAGCTTCTGCGGCTTTTTCTGCAGCAATCTGTGCTGCGTAGGCTGTACCCTTCTTGCTCCCACGAAAACCACATGCACCAGCGCTGGCAGCGGTCAAGACGTTGCCCTTGCTGTCTGCAAATGTAACAATGGTGTTGTTAAAGGTTGCCTGTACATGCAGCTGACCAGATGGGACTGATCGGCGCTGCTTTTTCTTGGTGGATTTTGCTTGTGCCATATCTCGTCCTTTCTCCTACGTCTTACTTGCTGCCTTTGGCTGTGCTCCGCCGACGGCGATCGCCTTACCCTTGCGAGTTCGTGCGTTCGTTCGAGTGCGCTGACCGCGTGTTGGCAAGCCATTTTTGTGCCTGAGACCGCGGTATGCACCAATGTCTTTGAGGCGTTTGATATTGTTGGTCACCAGGCGTTGCAGATCACCTTCG
Source organism: uncultured Candidatus Saccharibacteria bacterium (assembly GCA_938030095.1). Lineage (GTDB taxonomy): Bacteria > Patescibacteriota > Saccharimonadia > Saccharimonadales > Saccharimonadaceae > Saccharimonas. The sequence continues at coordinate 140,338 of CALHGK010000004.1, read as the reverse complement.
GTGACATAATCTTTGTCGATAATGTCGCGAAGTTTCTGCTCCTCAGCCTCGGTGAGATCTTTCACCCGAGTGGTCGGCTCAATTTTTGCCGCCGCAAGGATGTCTCGAGCAAGTGTGCGCCCAATACCATGGATGTAGGTAAGAGCAATGTGCACTTGCTTGTCTGATGGGATAACTACCCCAGCAATTCGAGCCATGCTTAACCCTGCCTTTGCTTATTCTTAGGTTTTTTCTTGTTGATGACACGGAGTCGGCCTTTGCGCCGGACCAGCTGATCATCGGGGCTGATCTTTTTGACACTCGCACGAACTTTCATGAGCGTACAAATCTCCCTACAGGAAAAACCTGCCGTTACTGAGAACAGCGGTGATATCAGGCCGCCGCTCTACGTTATTAAACGCGTGCGCGGAAGACGATTCTGCCCTTTGTGAGATCGTACGGGGTTAACTCGACTTCCACGGTATCGCCTGGGACCAAACGGATGTGATGCTTGCGCATCTTGCCGCTGATATGAGCGATAATGCTTAGGCCGTTCTCCAATTCTACCTTAAATTGCGTATTAGGCAGTGCTTCCACTACCTTGCCGCGCAATTTGATAACTTCTTTCGAACTTGCCATAGATATACAGCTTCGTATTATACGCTATTTCTCTGTGTGAGTAAAGAGAAATAGTTAGTTTTTTGCATTAATTATTGTACGATTATGAATAGTATTTTCGTGCAGCAACGGTGTTCTTATAAAAAGGCTGCGCTGAGATCGCCCTATAGAAGCACCCACTGGTTTAATAATATTATGCGCAGGCGTTCGCTACTTCCTTACAGTACCTTCTCTACCCTAGCACAGTTTAGCACTCTACCCTCTCTTTACATTTGGTATACAATACTAAGATACTACGCCACTAATGGCATACCCAGTAGGCGCGGCAGTAAACTATTGCAGAAACACGAAAGACGTATCAAAATACCGCTACAGACAGAGGTAGCGGTATTATTGACAAGATATACTATAGTGGCAGCTTATGCCTTTGCAGCGGTGCGGCGCCGGCCAAGCAAGCCGCGCTTCTTTGGCTTAGCATCAAGATCATCGACTGAGAAGTCGTCATATGTTACCATCAGCGCTCGCGAGTTAATCTGGCGAAGCGTCTCGAGGCCAACTGTGACGACAATGAGCAAGCTCGTACCACCGATTGCCATGTTATTGGCATTAATGCCAAGCTGCGCAAAGATGTAATCGATCGCAAACGGAATGACGGCGATGAGCCCCAGCGCGAGCGAACCAAACAGATTGAGCCGATTAACGGTACGTGACAGATATTTCTCGGTGGTAGGGCCGGGGCGAATCCCCTCAATGAATCCACCTTGGTTCTCGAGACTCTCCGTAATCTCACTTGCATTAAAGACGATGCCAGTGTAGAAGTAGGTGAAGGCAATGACCAGTAAGAAGTAAATCGATGGGTAGATGAGCACTGTCAGGCCACCTGTGGCGTAAGTCTGAGCAGTCGGTGCTTGGAACCACTGAATAAGGTTGTTTGCTAACTGCTGATTCGCGCCAGGTGTCGCATGCAATAGCTGCCCCACAAAAGCTGGCAAGCTGAGGAATGCTACCGCAAAAATGACCGGCACCACACCCGCAGCGATAAGCTTGATAGGCAGAATGCTCTTGATGCCGCCATATGAGCTATTGCCACCAACCCGCTTGGCATAATTGATCGTGACGATGCGCTGTGCTTCGTTAATCTTAACGAGGAGATAGAGCAAGATGAGGCCGATCGTCCCAAGAACGACCACTGTCCAGAAGGTTGTTGGGTTAACGGGCAGTGAGAACCAGCCAAAGACGCTGAGTGCACCATCTTGAGTATTGAAGAGCGATGAGTAGATCGACCCAAAGGTGGTTGGCAGCTGGCTAATCACACTGGCGAAGATGAGCAGGCTAATACCATTACCAACGCCCTGCTCTGTCATCAGCTCGCCAAGCCACATCAAGAGGAGCGAGCCAGCAGTGAGCGCCGTTACGGCAACAATCCACTCATGGAGCGAACCAGCTACCGTACCGGTTGTGCTCCCAGCCAAGACTGATTGGCGCAGGAAATAGATAATACCGATCGACTGAGCAATCGCCAGCGGCACACTAGCGATACGCGTCCACTGATTGATCTTGCGCCGGCCCGACTCACCATCTTTGTGCATCTCCTCAAGGCTTGGGATGGCTTTGGTAAGCAGCTGCGTAATAATGCTGGCATTAATGAAGGGCCCAAGGCCGATCAAAACGATAGACAGCTGAGCTAATGCTCCACCAGTCAGGATGTTTAAGAAGCCGCCAAAGTCGCTTGCCGATACCACATTTTGGATAATGTCCTTGAGTCGGCTTGGCTCGGCCAACGGTACTGGCACATGTGCCAAAAAACGATAGGCGACGATGAGCCCGAGCACAATACCAAGGCGTTTTTGCATGTCTTTATTTTTGAGCGATCGAAGAATAATCTTCCAGTTCATATATTGTCCCTTTTGCCACTAACTACTATAACGCTATATCTAGTACAGTATACACGAATTGCCCCAGAAGCGAAAGGGTCAGCTGTCAATATGGGCGGCTTTGAGCGCAAAATTCTGTGAGAGATTCATATCTTTGTAGCTGACGCCCAAATATAGACCAATGGCAACTCATGATAAATAACACGAGATGCATATTCTCATGATATAATGCTAGATGTATTATTAATTTACTCTGATAATTTAGTTCGTCTAAACCGTGCTGAAGTTACAGAGTTGCACATACAAGGAGGAGCAATGGCTCAAAACAACCAAGGGCTCAAGATTCGGATTCGCCTCAAGGCATACGACCACAAGGTGATCGACCAATCGGCCAAGCAAATCATCGACACTGCCCTGCGCACTGGCGCAAGCGTGGCAGGTCCTGTGCCGCTACCAACACGGCGCAGCAGCTACACAGTGGTAAAGAGCCCACACGTATACAAGACTGGTGGTGAGACATTCGAGATGCGCGTTCACAAGCGTCTCATCGATATCACCAACGCCACACCCAAGACGATCGACAACCTCCACAACCTCAGCTTGCCAGCTGGCGTGGATGTTGAGATTCGGATGTAGCTTGTTGCTATAGAAGCACCTAAGAAAAGAGTGATAGCTGCTATCACTCTTTTTGATTTTATATTGCTCACTTACTCAAGTTCTTCTGTCGATAGTTTGCTTGGGATATCATCAAGTGTGATTAATACGGGTTCCATAGTATTGTATATTGTCTGAGCAATAGATTGACAATCATTCTCGATCGTCATGTGAGTGTTAAAGACCCAGTTCTTAAGCAATGCGGTTTTTGCAGCAAGTGTCACAGTCTCCGGTCGTATTTCCCAGCATGCCCGAACGATGTCATCATAACTCACTACCGGGGCTTCGTCCTTAAACCGTTTAATAATCTGTCGTGTCACCCACCCATGAAAGCGCTCTATCTTTGCTTCGTTGTCGATCCGCCATGATACTGCTTGCTGAGCAATCTCAAATACCTCAGGTGGCACCCCCTCGTTTGCAAGCTTTTGCAGCCCCCGCCATAACTTTTCCTCAAACAATGGCATATCACTGTCCTCGACAATGTAATGAATGATAAAACGGTATGATTGGCCAGTTTCGCGGACAGCCATATCATTCTCATTAAATATCGTGCAGTATTTTGCAGCACACCGTGCTTGATATAAGGGGTGATCTTTGAAAGAGTCACCCAATCGATTGGGCATAGTAAACAGCACTAATATACATTCTGCAAGCATCCGAGCGCTTATCTCCATCAGTGGATCTTGCGCAAAGTTGAGACGAAACCCATGAAAACCGATCGTATGCAACACGCCATTAAACTGAAAATGTTTGGCTGAGAGTTGCGGCACGATAATTGTCCCATAGCGATCTTGTTGAGTCATTGTCTTGAGATAGCTCATTTGATAGAGCGGAAATCGCTGCCCGACCGCGGCACCATCACAGGCCTGCTCAATCGCCTGCAGAATTACCGTCTCATCCCAATCAGGCGCGTGCATATTAGCAGTGATAACAATGTCACTGTTAGCCAGTGTATAAAACATCCCATAAAATCGCTGTATATCCTGTAAAGAGATGTCGGGTGTGAGCTTTGCTCGCCACTTAATCTTTGGCCTGCTAAACATTTGGCGCTCATTGTCGCTCTTAAGAGCAATGTCAATATTTTGCTCTTCCTCAGTGATCTCGGCAAGTGTACGCTTTTTAGCAGCCTGGAAGGCACTGCGTGTGATACGTGTTTGGTATAGGCTGTGTATCATATGACCCAGCTTTGTAGCAAACTGCGGTGCGCTCTCTGCCTGAAGTGAATAAGCCACAAAATGCTGCAGCCGATCTTGGTAGATACACGCCGACGCGCCAATGTGGTTATCATTCATGGTTTGGGTCAAGATGTGCTGGACGATACGTGGTGCTTCGTAGATGCGAGCGTCACCAACGTACTCATACCCTGCCCGCACGGCAATGGTAGTTTGAATAGTTGTTGCGTCAGGAGTGTCGACCAGCCAGACAGGCAGACCCTGTGTGGTGGTGTGCTTTGTGATAGTGTATTTCATAGCGGTATCATATCATCTTTTGTATAAAAAACAAAAATACCTCCCCTGTGGGAGGTATTTTGTGAGTTTGCGAGTACTTTTGCAAACTACTTGACGATGTTGGTCACAACACCGGCACCGACTGTGCGGCCACCTTCGCGGATAGCGAAGTCTTGACCCTTGTCCATAGCGATTGGGGCGTTCAAGGTCACCTTGAAGGTCACTTGGTCGCCTGGCATCACCATTTCCTTGTCGGCAGGGAGCTCAATCTCGCCAGTCACGTCCGTTGTGCGGAAGTAGAACTGTGGCTTGTAGCCCTTGCTGAATGGTGTGTGGCGGCCACCCTCTTCCTTCTTGAGGATGTAGACTTCCGCCTCAAACTCGGTGTGTGGGGTGAGTGTGCCTGGAGCGACAATCACCTGACCGCGCTCGATCTGGGTGCGCTCGATACCGCGCAGCAACAGACCAGCGTTGTCACCTGCCTGACCTTGGTCGAGGCTCTTCTTGAAGGCTTCGACACCAGTCACAACAGAGGTCTGAGTTGGCTTAAGACCAACAATCTCTACTGGGTCGTTGATCTTGATGACACCCTGCTCGATACGACCGGTTGCAACTGTACCACGACCCTTGATTGAGAAGACATCCTCGATTGGCATCAAGAATGGCTTGTCGAGGTCGCGCTGAGGCAACTCGAAGTAGTCGTCCATAGCAGCCACCAGCTCCATCACGGCGTCCTCTGCCTCGGTGTCGCCCTCGAGCGCCTTGGTGGCAGAACCCTTGATGATTGGTGCGTTGTCGCCATCGTAGCCGTTCTTGGTGAGCAGCTCGCGGACGTCCATCTCAACCAGCTCAACCAACTCTGGGTCGGCCAAGTCCATCTTGTTGAGGAAGACGACGATCTTTGGCACACCAACCTGGTGAGCAAGCAGCACGTGCTCACGTGTCTGTGGCAATGGACCGTCGTTGGCGGCAACCACCAGCACAGCACCGTCAATCTGAGCGGCACCAGTAATCATGTTCTTGACGTAGTCGGCGTGACCTGGCATGTCAACGTGCGCGTAGTGGCGCTTCTCCGACTCGTATTCCTGGTGGGAGCTAGCGATGGTAATACCGCGTTGCTTCTCCTCAGGAGCGTTGTCGATGTCTTCGTAGTTGCGAGGCTTGTTTACATCGCTTGGAAGACGCTTTGCCAACACGTGAGTGATGGCAGCCGTTAACGTTGTTTTACCGTGGTCGACGTGACCCATAGTACCAACGTTAATGTGTGGCTTACTTCGATCGAAATCTGCCATGTAGGTAAGTACTCCTTACTTATGTTAATATTTGGTACGACGCGAGCTACTTGCCGGAGTAGAGACACTACGACAAAACGCGTCGCGCGTTAGGATTTATTATAGGGTGCGGTGGCAAAAAAGTAAAGTAGCTAGTCCCACCAAACATACCACTGTCGACTGCCATATACCTGATTTGCCAAAGCTTCAAAGGTCTCCGACCCTTGGTAGACTGCGTCGCCATATGAAAAATAGAAGAGCTCAACGGCAACCGCCTTAGCACCAGCATCGGTCTGCGGTGGACGCTCGACGTAATACTCAACAGTATCATGACTGATAGCGGCAGGCACAGCACCGTACTTCTCATACCAATAGCGCGATACCGCTACCTGGATGGCTGGCTCGGGACAATCATTCCAACCACCCATACAGAGATAGGCGAGTGCCTCATAGGGTGCTGTAGTCGGTAGTTTGATAATAATAACCGGATTGTCGCTATCTGCCTGGAATGGGCTGATGAAGTCAACGGTAGTAGGGTCATCGTCATCAGGCGACGCCGAGAAACCCGGCGCAAAATAGTCATCCACAGTAGAGACGGGCTGATCCTTTTTCGTCGTTTCAGCTGGCAGCTCCTGCGCGATCCGAGCAAAGAAGGCTGGTACATCAATTGCCTGCGATGCTTCCATGGTGCGTCGCACAAGCTCGGGGACTGTCTGGACGCCAGCGTTCTCTAGGCCTTCCGCTATCTCATCTAAGATGAGGCCATCAAGCGTCACAATCACAGGCGTGAAGCCCTCGTGCTTACCCTGCTCGCGGAGCTGCAAATAGCGCTGCGTGGCATTAACGACTTCGCATTCTATGTAGTCCACACCACTCCCGGCAAAGAGTGTTTTGAATTGCTGCATTGTATCTGAAATAGTATTCCTCCTTGAGCGCATTATAGCATAGAGGGATGTATCAATTATTGCTAAGTGCAGCAAAGAAGGTGCGAACTTTTGGCTGTGCAGAGTGGTTGATGACCCGCGCTGGCGTGCCATCTTCGATAATCTTACCCCCGTCAAGGAAGACAATCCGCGATGCGACATCGCGCGCAAACGACATCTCGTGTGTGACGACGATCATTGTGATCCCTGTTTCGGCAAGGTGCTTAATGACTGCTAGTACCTCATCGACCATCTCAGGGTCGAGAGCACTCGTTGGCTCATCAAAGAGCAAAACTTTTGGCTGCATTGCTAAGGCACGGGCAATCGCTACCCGCTGCTTTTGCCCACCCGAGAGATGACTCGGGTATTCTTGAGCTTTGGCGCGAAGGCCAACCAAGTCGAGCATTTGAAGCGCTTGACGCTTCGCCTTCGCTCTTGATAGTTTGCGCACCTTGAGTGGTGCAAGCATGATATTTTCAAGCACGGTCATGTGCGGAAAGAGGTTAAACTGCTGGAAGACCATGCCAAGCTCAGTTCGGGCTTTGTTGAGGTCGGTCGCCGGATTGGTCATCTCAATACCATCAACCCATACTTCCCCGCTTGTCGGCGTCTCGATCATATTAATACAGCGAAGCAGCGTGCTTTTGCCACCACCACTCGAGCCCAAGAGGACCACAACCTCTCCTCGCTTGATTGTCAGGTCAATGCCGCGCAAAACATAATTGTTGCCATAATGCTTGCGGAGCTGCTTGATATTAATCATGCGCTTTAAGTCTCCTCTCTACTCGATTCATCACCCACGTAAATAGCGTGGTGAGGGCAAGGTAAATCATTGCAGCGGCAAAGAGCGATTCAAAGGCGGTGGCCGTTTGGAAGCGGATATTATCAGCACCACGCATCAGATCGTTCATACCAATCCAGCCAACGACTGATGTCTCCTTGAGGAGCGAGATCCCCTCACTGATTAGTGATGGCAATGACTGCTTGAGTGCTTGAGGCAGGATGATATAACGCATGGTTTGCCAGCGACTCAAGCCAAGCGAGCGCGCCGCTTCGACTTGCCCCTTATCAATACTCTCTATCCCGCCGCGAATAATCTCAGCAATATACGCACCACTGTTGATACCAAAGGCAAGGCTTGCAATCCACAGTTTTGGCACCCCACGGTACGAGCCAAATACCACGTAATACATAATAAGCAGTTGCACTAAAGCAGGTGTACCGCGAATGACCGTGGTATAGGTATGAGCCAAGCTCACCCATGGCCGCCAGCGCTGAAGGCGATGTAGCTTGCATGTGCGAAATGGTTGCCAAGCAGACTGCTGCATGAGAGCGACAACCAGGCCAATCACAAGCCCAATGATTGTCGAGAAGACGGTCAGAAGGATGGTCACTTCTAGGCCGCGCCACAAGAAAAGATAGCGCTCATCACCAAAGAGGATATCCCACACATTCATGGCTGGGCTACTCCAAAGTGTTTTTTGACGAGTTTCTCATAGCGGCCATCGCGCTTCATTGCGGCAATGCTGGCGTTTATCTCAGCGAGTAGCTTGCTATTACCTTTTTTGATAGCAATGGCGTAGTCTTCACGTGAGAGGTTGCGCGGCAAGGCAAAGAGCTGCGGGTTTGTGGCGAGGTACTGCTGAGCTGGCCCATCATCCATAATGGCAGCGTCGATCCGCCGACTACTGAGCTCTTGCACGACACTCGCCGTCGATTGGAGTTGTACCACCTGTGCTTCACGAATCTTGTGTGCTAGTGTATCGGCTGTGGTGCCAAGCTGTACGCCAATTCGCCTGCCAATGAGGTCATCACTAGTGGCAATTGTTGAGCCAGTCTTTGGCACAATTATCTTTTGCGCTGCAGTATAGTACGTGTGCGAGAACTCAGCATTCTTACGCCGATCTGGCGTGACAGTCATACCAGCTGCAATGAGGTCGATTCGCCCAGCCTGTAGTGCTGGCAAGAGGCCATCAAAAGAGATCTCCTCAATTTGTAACGAACGGTTTGTGTCCTTAGCAATCTCCCGCACAAGGTCAATATCAAAGCCAACGATCTCCTGCCCCTGCTTGTATTCAAATGGCTTAAAGCCAGGGTCGGTGCCCAGCACGAGTGTTTTTTCCAGGCCACTGCCAGCCGTCTTGGTGGTAGAGGCTGCCGGGCTCAACTCGACATCCCAATACATATAGCCCAGCAAAGCTACTGCCATAGCAGCAAAACTCAGCCATTTGAGCCATGCTAGTCTGCGTTGCTGACGAGTCGATTGCGCCATACATATAAGTATAAGCGCTTTGCTAGACGGATGCAAGTACTTGTATTGTTCTATTTACCGCGCTATGATAAGAATACAAAAGCAACACACAAGGAGGTACCCTATGAGTAGTCTTACAAAATACAATCCATTTGAGGAATTGCGCGCATTGCAGCGGCAGCTGTTTGACAATCCCTTTACCACGACACTCAGCCAAGCTGTCGCAACTGATGTCTATACGGTAGATAATACACTGGTTGTTGAAGCACACGTGCCAAACTTTGCCGAGGAAGACCTCGATGTAAGCCTTGACAATGGTGCGCTCGTTATTCGCGGCGAACGGCACGAAAAAACCGAGGACAAACAGCGCAACTACGTCGTTCGTGAGAGCAGCACAAGTTTCTGCCGTCGTGTACAGGTACCAGATGGTAGCGATGTTGAGCAGATTAAGGCCCATCTGGAGGACGGCATCTTGAGGGTAACGGTACCACTGAAGCCACTACCTGCGCCGCAAAAAATTGCCGTCAAGAAAATAGCTAAGCACGACAAGAAAACGAAAAAGTAGTACGAGCCATAGCCTTGCGCCAACAAAAGCCGGCATATATGCCGGCTTTTGCGTACTGTTCACTATTCCTTGCACTAAGACAAGATAATAAAACACCCCTGTAATAGAGGTGTTTTATAGAGATGATGCAAGAAGGCTTACTTACTGCGCTTCTCAATAATCTCCTGCGCGACGTTTGGTGGAACTTCCTCATAGTGAGCAAGCTCCATCGTGCTGGCAGCTCGGCCCTGCGACATCGAGCGGATGTCGCTGGTGTAGCCAAACATGTTTGCCAGTGGCACGATAGCCTTGACGAGCTTTGCGCCGCCCATCAAGTCTTCCATTGCCTCAATGCGGCCACGGCGGCTATTGAGGTCGCCAATGATATCACCCATGAATTCCTCAGGTGTTGTCACCTCAACCTTCATCACTGGCTCAAGCAAGACTGGGTTGGCCTTCTTGATACCTTCGCGGGCAGCCAGATGAGCAGCCAGATTGAAGGCGAGCTCGCTTGAGTCGACATCGTGGTAGCTTCCGTCGTACAAGGTTGCCTTGACGTCGACCACTGGGTAACCAGCGATCACACCACCATCGAGTGTCTCCTTAATACCCTTCTGCACAGCTGGGCGGTACTCTTGTGGCACCACACCTCCCTTGATTTCATCGAAGAATTCGTAGCCCTTGCCTGGCTCGTTCGGCTCAAAGCGCACCCAGACATCACCGTATTGGCCACGACCACCAGACTGCTTGGCATGCTTACCCTGCGCCTCAGCCGTGCCCTTGATAGTCTCGCGGTAGGCGACTTGTGGCTCACCAACATTGGCCTCAACGTTAAACTCGCGCTTCATGCGGTCGATCAAAATCTCTAGGTGGAGCTCACCCATACCGCTCATGATAGTCTGGCCTGTCTCTTCGTCGGTGTAGACGCGGAAGGTTGGGTCTTCTTCAGCCAGGCGTTGCAGAGCAATACCCATCTTTTCTTGGTCGGCCTTAGTCTTGGGTTCCACCGCGATCGATACCGGTGGCTCGGGGAAGCTAATTGCCTCAAGAGCAATTGGATGTGCTTGATCGCACAAGGTATGGCCCGTAAAGGTACCCTTCAGGCCCACCACGGCAGCAATGTCACCAGCGCCTACGCTGTCGATCTCTTCGCGCTTATCGGCGTGCATCCGGACGATGCGCCCCACACGCTCCTTCTCACCTGTCGTTGTGTTGAGGACATAGCTACCGGCAGTCAAGCGACCACTGTAGACACGGATGAAGATTAACTTACCAACAAATGGGTCGGCAGCCAGCTTGAAGGCTAGTGCGGTCATTGGCTGCTTATCGTCAGGTGTGCGGCTTACCTCGTCGCCAGTCTTGGGGTTCTTGCCCCAGATTTCACCAACATCAAGCGGGCTTGGCAGGTAATCTACCATCAGGTCAAGTACCTTCTCGACGATCACACCGCGGCCATCGCCACCTGTCACCAAGAAGAAGTCACCAGCCAAGACACGCTGACGCAGCGCTGCCTTGAGTTCATCAATAGTAATGGCATCCTCACCTTCGTCGAGGAACTTCATCATCAGGTCGTCATCGGCCTCAACAGCGTTCTCAACGAGCAGACTGCGAGCTCGCTTTGCCTTGTCGAGCATATCAGCTGGGATCTCGCCTACCTTAAGCTCGTGGTCGGTGTAGTCATCATAGGTGTAGGCTTTCATGTCGATAAGATCAACCACACCACAGACATCCTTCTCAAAGCCAATCGGCAGGTGAATTGGAAAGGCTTGCTTGCTCAGGCGGCTATGGATCGACTCAATCGACTTGTAGAAGTCGCCACCAGTCTGATTGATCTTGTTGATAAAACAGATGCGTGGCACACCGTATTTGTTAGCTTGGCGCCACACGGTCTCACTCTGGGCTTCTACCCCCATCTTGCCATCAAAGACTGTCACTGCGCCGTCGAGTACACGCAGGCTACGCTCCACCTCGGCGGTAAAGTCGATGTGCCCAGGGGTATCAATGATGTTAATCTTGTGGCCCTTCCAAAAGCAGGTCACTGCCGCAGAGGTAATGGTAATACCACGCTCTTTTTCTTGGCTCATCCAGTCGGTGGTAGCACCACCGTCATCACCGCGCACGGTACCAATCTTGTGGTTAATACCGGTGCGGTACAAAATACCTTCTGTCGTCGTCGTCTTGCCGGCGTCGATATGGGCAATAATACCAATGTTGCGAAAGTCCTGCAGAGGGACATCCTTGGGGGTTGCCATAGGGGGCTCCTTCTCTCCTTACGTGTTTTTTAGCATGAGTAATACAACTCTCAACGATTGATTATAGCATGGATTGGATGTGGGCGGTAGAGTAATTATCACCCCTGATGAGTCCACCTGCTCCTGCTAGCCAGGGAGCCGTTCGCCATTTTTCGACCACACCCCGTAGCGGTCTGGCGCGGTGGTGCGCATTGCTTGGGGCACGGCATCGTATTCACCTGGTGGTAGGCCGCTTGTATTGACATAGAGTAGTTTGTATTCGGTTTGTTGAGCATTGGTGACGTACAGGTAGGTGTTGCTGGTTGCATCAGTAGTACTACCCTGGGTGACGCTGGGGAGTGTGGTGATATAGACCGGCACTAATTGGCGCAAGAATGTGGCACTATCGCGGCGCTGGTAGGTGGGAGTAGTGCTGCCGGCGGTCTTAGCAACTGGGTACGCTCCATTCTTGGTATAGTAGCGGTCGAGTGCTTGGCGCATTGCCGTCAGGTCGGCCACGCGGGTTCGCCCCTGTGCACCGGCTTGGATACGTTGATATGAGACGAGCGTCAACGTAGCAAGGATGGCAATAATAACGATCACAACCAGCAACTCTACCACAGTATAGCCAGCCTGTTTTTTCTGCATTAACCGATTTTTCATAGCGCTCATGCTTTGCATTATACGAAGTGCAGTGCGTTTGCGCAAGAGTCATTGCTGCCAACCTAGCTGGCAGTGTATAATGGCACTATGCAATTACGTAAATCATCCCCTTCACCCCAGTACCGACGCTCTCGCCTGACGCCGCGCGGGCTAGCGATACGCTTTGCTCTGGCTGGTTTAGTGGTTGTTGCCATCGCAGCAGGGATTATTTATCTTGCAACTCGGCCGCACAAAGCCGAAAACACCGAGCAGCACACCGAGGCAAAAACTGGCCCACGCGAGCAGCTCACCGCTGCCAAGACGCTCGAGCGTGCCAAGAAGTACTTTAAGGGTACAGAAGCCGTTAAGTCATCACTATCAACACCGGTTAAGGCAGAGGGCTTTCGCTTTTATTCTATCGCTACCGATCCAAGTAAAACCAAGAGTGCTGCCGCTACCCTGCCCAAGGCTGAGGCCAAGCGCAATGTTACTGCTCTGGAGCACATGCTCGACTACGACCAATTTACGCGCTATGTCGTGCAAGATGGCGACAAAGATGGCCCATACCTCGCAGACTTTACGCGGAGCAATGGCGATGTAACGTGCCAGATTAGCAATACCCCCCTTGACCCAAACGACCCGAAGAACAAAGAAACCCGCTTTGTTGAGTTCAAATGCCTCGATGCCGCCGACTACAAAGATCTTGCCAAGCAGCAAGCTCCTCTCTATAATGCCTACTCGCCCGCTGCAAGCTCGAGCTACAACGTCGGTATTGTCGGCACAATGACGGTGCGCGAGAGCAAGCTTGCTGGGTATCGCTTGGCAGAGATACCACTAGGCGGTGTGCAGCCCGAGTCGCACCTCTTTAATTCGCAAGGGACGGCACTGTTTTATCAATCAAGTGATGGCCGCTGGGTCTTCTTCCAGATCCGCCAGAACGATATGCTCTCCTGTGACGTCTATAAGGCTCAACTCCGCAATGCTAAGAAAGTCGACCTACGGCAAATCTATGAAGGCGACAAATGCCGCGACCTCAGCAAAGGCGAAGTAGTGACGGTAGAGATGCCGAAGTATCGGTAGTGCCAATTAGTGTATATGGCGCAGGCTAGCCAACACCTGTTAGGGCGGTTTGTGATTATATAGCTACTAGGGGTTGGAGTGACTCGTATTACATAACCATCAATTTATTGTATAATCAAAATTAGTAAATCAACTAAGCCAACTTTACAGAGGGAATATGGAAACGAGACTAGATGGCCCTATTACCAAATATATTGATCTAATCGGAAGAGGAATTGATGGAATACAGGAGCGGGTCGATAAAGCAACGAATGGCTTGGCATGCGAGCCGTTAATTGAAGATACCGACGAAAGCTTCCTCGGTGCTGGTTCAACCGAATCGTACTGGTCGTACTATAGCGCAGGCCTCGAACTGCAGTGGCGTAACGATATCCTCGTCGTTCTTTCTATTTACCTACAGGATGACAGTCTTTATGAGGAGCCCTATATTCCACTCTCTTACAAACTACTAACATCAATATCAAACACAGCATCGATACAGGAAGTCATTAACACGTTTGGAGATCCGGAGTTTGAAGGAGGACTCTGGGGGAGAAAGAATCTGCGATATAGGTTGGATGCAGACAAGTTCGTTATCTTTCGATTCAACGACAAAGGCACCCTATGGGCGGTTCAAATTGGTCTATATCGTATCTTGAGAAGTTACAAGCCAGTTTAGATCAATATCAAAAACCAACAGAAAACTCGTCGTTATCCTGACGAGTTTTTTGTTCTTCTTCGCATTTACATTTATAATTACAATATCTGCCACCAGTGCTGTTTTGTCCTAGGTTTTGGACGACGCTGATCCACAACATGAAGACTCACTGGCCCTTCAATAACTCGCCAATTGACATAACTTTTCGGTCGTGGAGCAAACTCTCTGCCAAGAATTGTTTTTGTCGATTCTATAAGTTCATCTTCGGGCATGACAAGCGCTTCTTTTTTGCTTATGTGTGGATAACACAGATCGTAGCTATACGCGAAGTGCTTGTCAATTTATGTTGTTAAAGGCAAGAGCCCCACTCTCTCAAATGGGGCTCTTCTGCTCTAGATTAGCTTTCCCTACAGTTCATCAGTAGCAATTGTCACTTCTGGCTCAGCCTCTTCGGCCTGGGCTTCGGCGACAAACTCATCCTCCGGAGAGTCATTCTCCTCGAGTGGCAGGGGGTGCGCACCCGTACCAACCGGCACTTTGTTGCCGATGATGACGTTCTCCTTAAGACCCTTAAGGTGGTCGGCGCGACCACTGGTGGCAGCGTTGATCAGCACGCGAGTCGTGTCTTGGAACGACGCAGCAGACAGCCAGCTATCACTCCAGATACTCACCTTGGTGATACCAAGCAGCAGCTGTGCATACTGGGCTGGCGTCTTGCCCTGGGCAACGAGCTCCTTGTTGGCATCAACCACTGATGCCTTGGAGATGATGTCACCCATGACGAAGGTGCTGTCACCGGGATCATCAATTTGCACCCGGCTAAACATCTGTCGGACGATGATCTCAAGGTGCTTGCCAGCCACATCCTGGCCCTGCGCAGCATAGATACGGAGCACTTCGTTGATGATGTAGCGCTGGGTTGCCTCTGTGCCCTTGAGGCGCATGAGGTCGTGCAGGTTGAGCGAACCAAGCGTCAGGCGATCGCCTGGCTCGACCATATCGCCTGGCTTGACGACGAGGTACATCGTGCCAGGGATTTCGTAGCGAACTGGTGCTGTAGCATTGCCTGTGAGGACAAGCGAATCACCAGTGGACTCAACCACTCCATCAAACGGTGCAGTAAGTGGCTGCGTGCCATCGTCGAATGACGCAATGACATCGCCAACCTTCACCTTACTGCCCGATTGTACCATCACCATGCGGCCATCAAGCGGCATACGCTCTACCTTGCCTGCTTGCGGCGTGACCTGTACAACGTACTTCTTGCCATCTTCCCAGATATCGACCAAACCAGCGACTTCTGTGACGTAGGCCTGACCCTTCGGGTTGCGTGCCTCAAAGAGCTCTTCGACACGTGGCAGACCCTGGGTGATGTCTGACCCACCAACACCAGAGCTGTGGAAGGTGTTAAGCGTCAGCTGCGTACCTGGCTCGCCGACCGACTGAGCAGCAATGACACCAACTGGCTGCGAACCATCGACAAGCTGGCCAGTTGCCATGTCGATCCCGTAGCTCTTGCGTGGAATACCGTGCAAGTTCTTAGTAGAGAGGACAGACTGGATGCGTACTTGGTCGATCGACTGATCTGCCTCGATAGCGTTGGCAATCTCACGTGTAATGAGCTGGTCGCGGTCGAGGTGGCCCGGCACTGCCTCGGCGGTGTAGCGACCAAACAAGCGGTTGCCAAACTCGATCATTGTCTCCTCAGACTCATTGCGGTAGATAGTGAAGCCATCGTCGTCACCCTCTTCGTCCTCAACAGTAAAGACATCCTGCGAGACATCGACCAAGCGGCGGGTTAGGTAGCCAGAGTCGGCCGTCTTAAGAGCAGTATCGATCAACCCCTTGCGAGCACCACGCGTTGCCACGAAGGCCTCCAGGCTCGATAGCCCGCGCTTGAAGTTGCTACGGACTGGCAGCTCAATCTCGCGGTTGGCGGCATCCACCTGGATACCAATCATCGCACTGGCTAGCTTAATGTTGTTGACACTACCACGAGCACCAGAGTTCACCATTGTTGCGACAGAGGTGTCCATGTGGGCCAATTGGCTGCGTAAGAAGTCCTCTACCTTGCGGTCGACGGTGCGCCAGTTGTTGACGGTTAGTGTGTAGCGCTCGTCCTCGGTGATGAGCCCTTGATCGAGCTGCTCCGAGATTGCAGCAGAGCGTGCATCACCCTCAGCCACGAAGTCGGCAATCTCGTCGAAACTGAGGTAGTCTTCCATACCGGTTGATACCGCAGCAGTGGTAGCAAAGCGGAAGGCCAAGCCCTTCATGCGGTCAGCAGTGATAGCAGTCTCGGCAGCACCATAGCGCTCAAAGATCTGGCCCAGCACCCGCTTGAGCTCTTTCTTGGTCTGGACATTGTTGTTGTAAGGGAAGTCCTCTGGCAGGATTTCGTTGAAGAAGACACGCCCCAGGGTGGTTGTTCGGATTTCACCCTTAGCCCGAATACGGATCGGACTTTGCAGGTGGAGCTTGCCCATGTCGTAGGCTAGCTCAGCAGCCCGGCTGTCGGCAAAGACAGCGACAGTATCAGTCTGAGCCGAGGGTTTTTCGTATGTGAGGTAGTAGTTGCCGAGCACCACGTCCTGGTCGATACTGAGGACAGGGCTCCCGTCGGCAGGCTTCAGCAGGTTATTGACGGCACTCATCAGCTCGCGCGCTTCGGCCTGCGCCTCGGCACTGAGTGGCAAGTGGACAGCCATCTGGTCGCCATCATAGTCAGCATTAAAGCCGTTAGCGACGAGCGGGTGGAGCTGGATCGCCTTGCCCTCAACCAGCTTTGGTTGGAAGGCTTGGATACTCAAACGGTGCAGTGATGGCGCACGGTTAAGCAATACGTACTTGCCCTTGATTACCTCATCCAGCGCATCCCACACGACCGCTTCGCCCGCCTCAATCAGGCGCGTTGCACTCCGGATGTTGTGCGCATAATCGCCCTTAATGAGCCAGCTGATAACAAACGGCTTGAAGAGCTCGATTGCCATCTGCTTTGGCAAGCCACACTGGTGGATCTTGAGCTTTGGGCCCACCACAATCACCGAGCGGCCCGAGTAATCGACACGCTTACCAAGCAGATTCTGGCGGAAGCGCCCTTGCTTACCCTTGAGCATATCGCTAATACTCTTGAGGCGACGGCGCCCACCAGTTGCATTGACGGCACGGCCACCACGAGCAGCGGAGTTGTCGATCAAGCTATCAACAGCCTCTTGCAGCATGCGCTTCTCATTGTGCTGGATTACCTCTGGTGCATTGAGCTCAATGAGCTTCTTAAGGCGGTTATTACGGTTGATGACGCGGCGGTAGAGGTCGTTGAGGTCACTTGTCGCAAAACGCCCACCACTCAGGGCTACCATTGGCCGCAGGTCTGGTGGAATGACTGGCAAAACCGTCATACACAGGCTTGATGGCTTAATGCCCGCTGCCTGCATACCCTCCAGCACTTTGAGGCGCTTGAGCAGCTTTTTCTCGCGTTGGCCGCGTGCCCCTTCAACTTCTTCTTGCAGATTGGCAATGAGGGTATCGAGGTCAATATCATCAAGCAGTGTCTTGAGAGCATCACCACCCATACCAACCTTAATGAGCTCTTCGTACTCTTCGGGCAGGTTACGGTAGTCGGTGTCGCTCAGGAGGGCGCACTTTTGCAGACTCTCGAGCTGGGCTTTCTTTTGGCTGTAGGTTGCCTCAAGCTCTTCGTACTCGCGTGTTTGCTGCTCGGCAAGAGCCTTCACATCTGCCCCATCAGCCTCAGCTTCGCGCTGGAAGCGAATCTTAATGGCGGCACGTGCTGCCTCGGTCTCTGCCTCAAGGTCAGCTAGGTAGGCATCGCGCGTCTCGGCATCAACATCAAGGATGACATAGGTAGCAAAGTACGCGATCTTCTCGAGGTTACGCACCGTAATGCCGAGCAAAAGGCTCATTGCACTGGGCGTGCCGCGCATAAACCAAATATGCGCAACAGGGGTGGCCAAGCTAATGTGCCCCATCCGCTCGCGGCGCACGATCGACTTGGTGACGAGCTCGCCATTTTTATCTACTGCAGCTTCGCGGCTGCGCACACCCTTGAGCTTGCTGTCGTGTGGGTTGATATCTTTGACTGGGCCAAAAATCCGCTCACAAAACAGGCCATCGCGCTCAGGTTTCTGAGTCCGATAGTTAATCGTCTCCGGCTTGGTGACTTCGCCGTAGCTCCACTTGAGGATATCCTCGGGGCTGGCGACGGCCAAGCGTACCGCATCAAAATTGGCGATATCGTGATCTGTTACCACGTGGGACATCTTAGGCTTCCTCCTCGCTTAGGTTTTCTACTGTGTCAATATCTTGGACGGACATACCGCTGTCATCGGCAATTGTGCCAATGCCGTCGGATTCATCAAGATAGGTTGCTTCGTCATCACTCTCGTCAGACGGGACGGTTTTGTCGGCAGGGCCCGCAGCAGCAATGACGTGCTCGGCATCGACCGACTCATCAGACTCATCCAGTAGGTCAACACGCAAGCCCAAGCCTTGCAGCTCCTTGACAAGCACGTTAAAGCTCTCAGGTAGCTTTGGCCCGGCAATTGGCTCATCTTTGATGATCGCCTCGTAGGCTTTGGCGCGGCCATACACGTCGTCCGACTTAATCGTTAGCATCTCTTGCAGCGTCGTTGCGGCACCGTAGGCCTCGAGTGCCCAGACCTCCATCTCTCCAAGGCGCTGGCCACCATTTTGAGCCTTACCGCCAAGCGGCTGTTGGGTCACCATGGTGTATGGACCAGTGCTGCGGGCGTGAATCTTGTCGCTTACCATGTGGTGGAGTTTGATCATATGCATCACGCCGACCGTTGTACGCTCCTCAAATGGCTCGCCGCTCAGACCGTCGTAGAGCTGGCTCTTGCCGTCGCGTGCAATGCCAGCCTTTTCAAGCTCATCCTTGATGGTGTCGGCTGGTACACCGTTGAATGGCGGCGTAGCAACCTTGTAACCAAGTGCTCGTGCAGCCATGCCGAGGTGCGTCTCAAAGAGCTGGCCAAGGTTCATACGGCTTGGCACACCGAGTGGGTTAAGGATCACATCAACAGGAGTACCGTCGGCCAGGTATGGCATATCCTCTACCGCCATCACGCGGGCACACACACCCTTGTTGCCGTGGCGACCAGCTATCTTGTCACCCACACCGATCTTGCGCAATTGCGCGACAAAGATCTGAATTTGCATCAATACACCCGTCTTAAGTTCATGGCCATTCTCGCGGCTAAACACCTTGACGCCAACAACTTTACCACCACCAGCATTGTTCATGCGCTGGCTGGTGTCGCGCACATCCTTGGCCTTTTCACCAAAGATTGCACGCAGCAAGCGCTCCTCACTGCTGAGCTCTTGCTCACCCTTTGGTGTAATCTTGCCGACCAAGACATCGCCCGCCTTGACCTCAGAACCAATCTGCACAATACCGCTCTCATCCAAGTGGCGGAGACTGTCTTCGCTCACATTTGGAATATCACGCGTCACGATCTCTGGGCCAAGCTTTGTCTCGCGCACCTCGACAGTGTAGTCTTTGATATTAATGCTGGTAAGGGTGTCATCTTCTACCAAGCGGCGGCTCAAAATCACCGCGTCGTCCATATTGTAGCCACCCCACGGCATAAAGGCCACCAGCAGGTCCTTACCAAGGGCAAGCTCACCATCAGCAATGGACGCGCCCTCGATGAGAGTGTCACCCTTCGCAACGGTTTGGCCGCGGCTAACCCGGACTTTTTGGTTAATACAACGATCGTCATTGCTCTTGGCAAAGTGGATTAGGTCGTAGCGCTTGACGCCATCAGCATAGCGCACCTCGACTGCTTCGCCATCAGCCCGAATCACTTCTCCATCAGCCTCAGCTGTAATGAGCTGGCTCGAGTTACGCGCCACTTCATGCTCAATGCCAGTGCCAACCGTTGGCGACTCTGGCTGCAAAAGCGGCACTGCCTGGCGCTGCATGTTGGAGCCAGTCAAGCTGCGGTCAATACGGTTCTTCTCGATAAATGGCACGAGACTCGCGGTCGACCCAAGGATCTGCTTGTGTGCAGCATCCATGAAAGTGACTTCGCTGGTATCTACCTGCCCTGGCTGGAGGAACTTGCGCGCACTAACGCGATCGCGTACAAAGGTACCATCCTCATTGAGGCGAGCGCCAGCGTCGGCAATCACCTCTGTTACTTCCTGCGAAGCATCAAGGTAGACGATCTCATCAGTCACGCGGCCATCAACTACCTTGAGGTATGGTGTCTCAATAAAGCCATATTCGTTGATGCGTGCATAGGTAGCGAGGTTCAGCACCAAGCCAATGTTGGCTCCCTCTGGTGTCTCCACCGAGCAAATCCGACCATAGTGAGTGGGGTGAGCATCGCGCACCTCAAAGCCGGCTCGCTCGCGGCTCAAACCACCAGGCCCCATCGAGCTCAGGCGGCGCTTGTGACTCAGCTCGGATAGCGGGTTTACCTCATCAAGCAGCTGGCTCAACTGGCTACTGGCGAAGAACTCGCGCACTGCCGCCACTACCGGGCGAGCATTAATCAGCTGGCTCGGCGTAACCGTCTCGAGGTCACTCATGCTCATACGATCCATTGCATTGCGCTGCATCCGGAGCATACCAACGCGGAACTGGCGCGCTACCAACTCGCCAACCAGCTTCACACGGCGATTGCTCAGCGAGTCGATATCATCAGCTGGCTCTTGTGTGTTGTTAAGGCGAATAATTTCACGCAAGACACCGATCAAATCATTCATCTGCAATGTACGATATTCGGCCGTATTAGGCACATCAACACCCAGGCGCTGGTTGATCTTGTAGCGGCCAACGCGGCTGTAGTCAAAACGCTTAAAGTCGAAGAACATGCGCTCAATCATCTGACGAGCGTTCTCTACCGTAGCGAGGTCACCTGGGCGCAGGCGGCGATAGACCTCAATCAGCGCTTCATTAATGCCGTGCGCTGGATCCTTCTCAAGCGTAGCTTCGATATACTTCAGCTCACCGGTGTCGATATCAGCAAAGGCCTCGCGAATGGCCGACACTTTGCTCATACCAAGGGCGCGCAGCAAGGTGGTGGCTGCAATCTTGCGGCGGCGATCGATCTTCACGTAGATTGCACCCGATGGGCTGGTCTCGAACTCGAGCCATGCCCCACGGCCTGGGATCATCTTGGCACCATAGAGGTTGCGCCCTGCCACGCGGTCGGCACTAAACAGCACACCAGCACTCCGAATCAGCTGGCTTACCACCACACGCTCTGTCCCATTGATGATAAACGTCGCGCGCTCCGTCATCCAAGGGTAGTCGCCCATGTAGATGCTCTGTTCTTTCACTTCGCCAGTCGTCTTGTTGATAAGCTCGACGGTGGCTTGCAGTGGTGCATCGAAAGTCAGGTTGTTTTCTTTCGCAAACTGCTCTGTATGCTTGGGCTCGCCAAAGGCATAATCCTTAAAGCGCAGCTCAAGCTTCTGGCCAGTATAGTCTTCGATTGGGTTGAGCTCTGCAAAAATTTCGCTCAAGCCCGTCTCGACGAAGTCCTTCCAGGATTCTTCTTGGTGAGCCAGCAAGTCGGGTACTGCCAGCGCGGTGTCATTGCTGGTAAAAAACACACGCGATGGAGCAGCTGTTGCCGTGATAGGTGTAGGCATGTAAACTCCTCTTGAATTATTGTTATCTATCCGCACGCGTAAGGACTCCAAAACCCTACTCGTGCATTTGTTGTGGCACCGAAGCTTTACTCAATATAAGTTTTCGCACACTAAAACGCCACGCCACCGGCGTAGTCCGCACCTAACCCATATTACACAACCTTCATTAACATCTCATTATAGCGAATGAGCTGCGAGTGCGTCAAGCATTTTTCTATTTAAAATTTAAAAATCTATACTAGGAGCTACGTATAATTATTCTCACTCATACAAGCCTCGAGCGTGCCCGCCAACATTGTATACATATCGCCCTGTTTTGGGAGATATACACAACTTTTGGACTGGTCCGTGATTCCAAAGAGCACACTTTGTGCTTGGATCTTGCAGCACCTCACGAACATACTGTAGAAACACACCCTCTTCTGTTGACGGTGATAGCGAGAACCCTTCGTCAATTGTCTGATCTCGGCGTTTAGCGTCAGCCACCGACAACCAACCATCGCACTGGCCTGGACAATTGACAAATGGATTCTTTGCGAGTAGTTGCTCACGCTCAGCCTGCGTGGCAATAACACCAGACACGCTACCCATTGCATAATTATCCCAGGATATCGCCTTCCCTGATGAGTAGTCAGCCGCACGCGCTAATACATCCCCCATGACAGTTTGGGTGCGCATAAGCTCCTTAGTGTCTCGCTTGGCCTGATAGAAAAAGGCAAGCGCCGCCATACAGACAATAGTCAATACGATCGCTACTAACATAACGACAGTCATACGCCGCGGACGGAAGCGTCGGGGCTTTTTTGCTTGAGATGGAGTATTTGTAGACTGGGTTGTCGATTGGTCGCTATGTTGTGTCATAGCCTTACTATAGCACAAAGCAGCTACTCGTGCTATTTTGCGTTTGCGCGCTGGCCAATCACTTCATCGGCTAGGCCATACGCCACGGCATCTGCGGCACTCAGCCAGTAGTCACGCTCCATGTCAGCCTTGATTTTATCGAGTTTTTGGCCAGTGTTGTCCGCCATAATGGTGGCCAGTCGCTCCTTGAGGGCGATACTCTCGCGTAAGCTAATTTCTTGGTCTGTCACTTTGCCGCGCGTACCACTGCTAGGCTGGTGGATCATCACTCGAGCATTAGGCAAGACAAAGCGTTTACCCTTCGCACCGCTACTAAGCAAGAAGGCACCCATGCTTGCCTGCAGACCAATACCAATCGTCTGCACATCTGGCGCGATGTATTGCATAGTATCGTAGATTGCGAGACCGTCATACACACTGCCACCAGGGCTGTTGATATAGAGCTGGATGTCTTTGTCTGGATTTTCATTGGCAAGATGGAGAAGCTGCGCGACAACGACATTGGCTGTCATCTCAGTCACTTCTTCGCCGAGGAAGATAATGCGATCCTCGAGCAAGCGCGAGTATATATCATAGCCACGCTCACCATCACGCGTCCGGACGATGACGTTGGGCACTAGGTAATCATTCGGTTTCATCATAGTGCCATTGTAACGAGAAAACTAGCACTCGTCAAGGTAGAGTGCTAGTTTCTATTGTAAGAGCCGTACTGTTTGTTATTTCTTGGTATTCTGCGCCACCAGCCAGTCAATCGTCTTCTCTGTCAAGAGGCGATTAGCGATCTCGTGCTGCACCTCTGGCTCATCAAAGCGCGCCACCATAGTTGCATCATTGGCATACTGTTGCTTGAAGGCACTGATGCGCTCTTGCAGCTCCTCTGCTGTGGCTTCGATCTTCTCAGCCTTGCTCAGCTCAGCCAGGACAAGCCCCGCCTTAATGCGCTCATCGGCCGCTGGCTTAGCCTCCTTCTCGATCCACTCGTCTTTGTCTTTATACTCCTTCTCGGCAAGGTACTGCTCAAGAGTGCGACCGCGGTGAGCAAGGTTTTGCACTAAGTCTTGTTCGATCGAGCGAAGCTGGTCAGCTCGCAATACCTCTGGAATGGCTACCGTGCTGGCATCGGCCAATTGCTTGACGGCTACGTCGCGCAGCTCGTCATCTGCTTCACGTTGCTTTTGCGCAGTAATTTCCTTCTCAATGTCTTTTTTGAGGTCATCAATAGAAGTAAATGGCCCGACCTTTGCAGCAAACTCATCAGTCGGCTCAGGCAGTGTCACTTTCTTGACCTTCTTGACGGTCGTATCAAAGACGACTGCTTGCCCAGCTAGTTCGCTCGCATGGTAGTCCTTCGGAAAGGTGAGTTCAACCGCCTTCGTTTCACCAGCCTTGAGGCCAATCAATGCCTCTTCGAAGCCTGGAATGAATGACTTACTGCCGAGCACAAGCGGATAATCTTTCCCGGTGCCACCAGCAAAAGGCGTACCATCGCGCTTACCAACAAAGTCAATCGTCACCTCGTCGCCGTCCTGGGCTGCTTCATCAGTGTCCGTACGCTCGGCCATGCTGTGACGAATCCGGTCAAGGATCTCCGTTACTTCTTCTGGCGTAACGGTTATCTTCGCTGGCTTGAGCTTGAGTTTCTTATAGTCACCGAGAGTAATCGTGGGCATAACCTCTGCCTCAGCCGTGAATTCGAGCTCGCTGCCGGGCACAAACTTCTTAATCTCCACCTCTGGGCGTTCAAGCACCTGCACGTCACTCTCGAGGAAGGCTGCAGCAACTGCTTTGCTCAGGGCGTTGTTAAGCGTCTCCTCGGCGAGGTGTTCTGGATTAGTATTCTTTGCAACCAACTCGAGCGGGGCATGACCCTTGCGAAAGCCATCAACCTTCGTCGTCTTGGCGAGTTTACGCAAAGCAACCTGGCGAGCTGCCTCCAGTTCGTCTGCACCGACGGTAATCGTGGCGCGTACTTTGGTGTCTGATAGGTGGTCTAGTGTCGTCTTCATAGTTGGTTATTGTATCATATGTCGCTGGCAGTGTGAAATAGGCATGCGACAGACCCAAGCATGTACGCGTATATATAGTGTTTCGCAAGATGAGCAAAACGAGAAGCTAACAGAGATGAGCTATAGCTGCAACAGAGACGCACATGGTGACACTACGATAAATCAAAGTCATCATCTTCGCTGCGTGATGGTTGGCGACGATAGTCCTTAACGGCGCTGACGACGCGCTCCAGGCTGAGCTTTTGCTCCTCGCTCGTCGCAATATTCTTGAGGGTATAAATCTCGTTCTCTAGCTCGTCCTCCCCAACAAAGAGGAAATATGGAATCTGTTTCTTGATCGCTGCCTTGAGTTGCTTATCAAGCTTGCGACCAGTAAAATCGACTTCGACATTAACGTCCTCATCGCGCAGGTCATCCGCTAGCTCGAGCGCACCGCGCATTGCCCCACCAAGGACGATCATATAGATATCGGTTGTGGAGCTAAACTCTGGTAGCAGCTGGTGTGCCTCGAGGAAGAGCTGCATCATCGATAGGCCCGGTGCGAAGCCGACCGCACTAATCGGCTCGGCACCAAACATCCCTACTAAGCCATCATAGCGCCCACCACCAAAGAGCGAACGATTATTATCTGGATGCGTGTCGAAGAACTCAAACACTGTACCCGTGTAATAATCCAATCCACGCATGAGCGTGATATCGAAGATGGCATTCGTCACGCCACTACGCTCAAGTAGTGTAAAGAGCCGCTGCACATCACGCACCGCCTCGCTATCGCGAATCGATTCGGGGAGATCGGCCATGGTACGTGCCGTCAAGAGCTGAGCAATCCGCTGCAAACCAACCGGTGCTGCTGCCTCACCAAAGATCTCAATCGCCTGGTCGCGAAAAGCCTGCGGTGGAATCTTGTTCTTACGATCAAACAGCCGAATCATCAGCTGAGCCTGCACAGCATCGAGCTCAAGAAACTGCGCCATCATAAGGTTGATCAACTGGCGGTTGTTGATACGAATAGTGTACATGTCGTCCGTTGCGCCAAAAGCCTTCATGATACGGCTACCAAGTGCGATAATCTCGGCCTCGGCCTGCATGTTATCAACACCAAATATATCGACATTCATCTGCCAAAATTCACGCTCTCGCCCCCGTTGTGGCCGCTCGTAGCGCATAAACTGGGCAATACTAAACCAACGCGCTGGATAGGCGATCTCTTGGCGGTGCTTGGCAATCATCCGGCTTACGCTCGGTGTCATTTCAGGACGGATCGCTACCTGTCGATCGCCACGATCAATAAACTGATACGTCTGGTCATTCACTAACTCGTCACCACTTTTGGCGGCATACACTTCAACCGGCTCAAGCAGCGGTGCATCGTATTCTTCGTAGCCGTAGCTCTTGGCGACATGACGCCAGGTCTGAAAGATGTATTTGCGCACGCGAAGATCTTCCGGATACCAATCCCGCGCCCCCCGATATGATTCCGATGAAAGTTTTGTCATAGTTACTGCTATTTTTGCATAAACGGCATGGAAAAACAAGCCCTTGGCTGGATTCACTACTCTATAGCGCCACGCAGCACTACATACTCCTTCGCTACCTTATATTTGAAAAGGAGTAAAGAGAGTAATCTCTACTTTTGATCTGGGTATAACCGATGCTGCTGCACCCAAGCATACATCGCAATACCGGCTGCTACGCCGACATTGAGGCTACGCGTACTGCCAAACTGCTCAATTGCAACAATACCCGTAGCCGACTCAAGCAGCTCGGGACGAATACCAGGCCCCTCTGCCCCAAACAAAAGCACAGCACTACGCGGCAGCGCGACCGACTGAAGTGGCTGTGAACCGGCAACATTATCGACCGCGATGAGTGGCCGACCAGTAATAGCCTGTAAGAAATCTTCAACCGTTTGGTGATAATGCACGTGCAGATACGCGTCTGTCATCATTGCGCCGCGCTTATTCCACTGCCGCCGGCCAATAATGTGGATATGCCGCACCCCAAAGGCATTAGCGCTGCGGACGATCGTCCCCATGTTGAAATCGCGCACAACATTATCAATCGCAATATGAAGTGCCGAGCCATGCTCATCAAGATCGGCAACGATCGCTTGGTGAGATAGCCCTTTATAGCGGTCTACCACATTGCGACGGTCGGCTTCGGCTAGTGCAGCGGTGGGCTCTATGGTACTCATTGGTGATATTATGCTGCTATTCCTATAACATCAGTATTATTTTCTTCGACGGACTGCTGCATCATGCCACTGATCTCACGAATAGTGCGGATACTCTCTTCGGTAAGCTCACCCTGTGTTGGCTGTCCGGTGCGTGATGATACAGCAAGGCCATACAGCGTGCAGCTTGCCGTATACAGTGTAAGGCTCTCACTCGGTCGCATGGCAATTGCGCCCAATGCACCAACCGTCCGTCAGCGCGCCTCAGCATACTGCTTATCTCCAGCTTCACCCGAGTTGGCGGTGCCGCATTGCTCTCGGACTTCTTCGATTTTTTGCTGTATCCAGCCTTCTTTGTAGAATGTTTGAGACGATGGATGGATAGAGGTCATATCATTACTCCTTACATAATCTAAAATAGTGGCAGACCCGCCACAGTTTATTTACCTGATTGTATCACAAAACTCTTTACGCAAGGCCGAAATTCGTATACAATACACGGTAAGAGCCTGCGGTGCGTAATATCTGCGGATGTGGCGGAATTGGTAGACGCGCTAGCTTCAGGTGCTAGTGCCCTGCGGGGCGTGGAGGTTCAAGTCCTCTCATCCGTACCAAGCAAGCTCTTATCTAAATCTATCCCAGCCAAAACAGGCTAGGATGTGGTTCCAGATGTTGAATAACGCTCACTCACCAGGGTGGGCGTTGTTCGTGTTGTAGGTTATTTTCGTGTGTATCAATAGATGACTAAGCATGCGTGCGCATAAAACGAAAGTAACTGCCTCGCTGAAAACACAGGAGAATACCAACAACACCAACAAGCAACAGCACCACACCGCTAATGTAATCTGAATATGCTTCAGGCCATGGCCGAACTATCGAGTATGGCATTAGTTTTCGAGTCACAAAGGGCTCGAAAATTGCCCCGATCGGCAGGATGAACCAGAATATACGGGATGACTTTTTTGGCAAAGCTGCAATCCAGCCGCATACTCCTAGCGGGGCACATAGTACAAGAGCAGCAATAAACCAAAATGAATTCGCCATAAATATCGTAGAGCCATACACCCCAATAAGATAGCCGATACCGTAATGGAGTAGCAGTGTGAGTTCTGCAATAGCAGCGCCACTGATCGCCGCTTTTACCAAGCTTTGAGATCTCCACCCTGCCAAGAATGGCAACGCAGCCCAGACGATACCTGCATTAAATAACTTACTAAATATCTTGCGGATACAAGAGTATAGCTGCAACTGCCCTTCCATTTCTTGGGGAAAGTAGATATTGCTGACAAGCGATAGTATCGCTAACGCAAGGGATAGAAGAATGACAGTCAGGTATTTATAGCGAATTGTTTGCATGATCTGATCATAGGGAATTATTGAGTTGCCGCCAATCTGCATCATCAACACAGCACCTAACAATACTGACGCCGTATTCCTCAAGAAGAACTGTCAGTCTCTGAAACGCTGTATCTAACAGAACGCCAATTTTTGCTTGGTTGTTTCCAGACGCTGTTAGTGTCACACCAATCTTTCCACCTTCTTGACGAATTGGACGAGTTTTTACATACACCTCCACGAATTCACGAGTCAGTACAGCAGATGCTTCTGCAAGGACCGACTCATCATTTGTACTCGTCATGATCGTCATCGTTCTTAAAAATCCGCTACCGAGGCGGCGTTCCAAAATACCGGATGCATGCCTACTAACTATCGCGCGAACCTCTGCAGGAACACCCGGAAGACATAGAACAGACATCGTATCATCTGTATTAATAACGACCGCTGGTGCAGCGCCAACCGGATTATAGATTGGCACTGCCCCGGTGGGCAGCAAAGCCATCTTTTTGCGAGCATTCCTTGCTGATGCAGACACATCACGATCAACTATTTCTTGTGACTCCAGGTCACAATATCGTTTCTGGACATACTCGATTGCAGCTTGATTAATCTCGAGTGGCAACTCGAGGGCGCGAGCAACTGACTCTACAGTTCGGTCATCAATCGTTGGGCCAAGACCTCCGATGGTAAAAATCAAGTCTGGCTCCGTGTGTATGCAATATGCCAACGCGTCTTTTATTGCATCTGGATCATCGTGTACCGTAACTACCGTCGTAACCAGCGCACCACGACCAGCAATTTGTGTACAAAGCCAGTGTGAATTAGTGTCGAGCGTACTTCCGTTGAGCACCTCATCGCCTATTGTGATGATAGCTCCTCGCCTGCGAGACATATGTACACCTCCTCTTTTCTATTACATTATCTATTACATTAAATGGCTAACTGCTGTGTCGTATTTTTGAGTATCACTAAATCGGAAATAACTCTAATCATTCATTGAACTCTGATGGCATACACAGGTAACCCTGTCACTCAAATTATTGATTATCTGTCGATCTGCAACACCCATCACCTCTTGCATTCAGCACCACCCATCATTATCGGGAGCATAATCACCCATTGTTAACTTATCAATCATGCTACACATCATGCATTGCACCATCTTCATTCGAAGCTGTGGGAGGTACTTGAGCTTGTTCCTCCGCTTTTGCTGCTTGCTGCTCAGCAGCAATTTGTGCCCGCACCTGGCATTCAATCTCGTGCCGAAGCTGCTGTTCATTCTGCACCACCGACGTACTTGGTTGTGCAGGTTGGAGGTAGCGCTGCACCTTCTCTAGATGTACCAAAATAGGTGTTACTATTAAACCAAATACAGTGAGTATACCAAAAACTATCAAAAAACGTAGCGTACTTGACGTATCTCGCACATTAAACCATACCATACTCAAGCATGCCATGCTTAAAAGACTGGCGCAAGTAACCGTCATCATTTTCATTCCTATGATGAAAGAGTTTTTGTTGGCGTATGACAAGGTCTTTACGCTAAGTGTAATGAGTAGTGCAATAATTAATGCTGTGAGCGTAAGCTTCGTCGTAATCGAGAGGAAGTCGCTGCATATTTGTGTCTGAACATGACCTTCGTAGTCATAGTTGCTATAGTCGCTATAATGTCTATTATATCGACTCCCCGTACTGACAGAGGGACGACAAAAACTAAGAAACCGATAGAGATTCCACTGGATAACAAACATACCAGTAAACCACTGAGCATTGAGGATGATCGACATAATGGATAGAATTTTTATAACTATTCGGTTATCCGTAAGTCGCGATATGTTGCTCATAGCAATTAATGATGCGATTGCGGCGCAAAACGTCGTGAATAGGATTCGCCAATCAATTTCTTGCGATAATACTGCAAGAATCCCGAGAAGCGCGCACAATGTTAGCAGGCCAATTGACAGATAGAGCAGGACACTTCGCAATTGCGCTACAGAGTAGGATTGTTTCATGGCACTATCATACACCATTTACTATCTATGTCAACTCGCTTTAGTTATTTAATACACCACCCCAGCCGGTAACGTCGCCGGCACTGCTGGTGACGCATCCTCAATTGACGCGCATGGGTATGAGCAGTAGTCAACCGACAGGAATCCAGCTGATCGGTAGTTGCCACTAGCCTTCGCTCCACCAAATGGAGCCGCAGTCGTTGCACCAGTCAGTGGCTGGTTCCAGTTAATGATGCCTGCCTTTGTTTGCTGGTAGAATGCTTCGTATTGTGCACGCTCGCGAGTGACAATGCCAGCAGCAAGACCAAACTGTGTTGCGTTTGCTTGGGTAATTGCTTCGGCCAGGGTCTGCACTGTCGACACCTGAAGGAGTGGTCCAAAGATCTCTTCATCTGGCAAGGGCACACCAGTGACATCGATCAACCCAGGACTGACAAAGTTGTCACCAAGCGTCGGGATTGGTTCGGCCGGAACGAGAACATGTGCGCCAGCTGAGACAGCGGCATGGTACTTATCAAAGAAATGACGAACCGCCCCATAGTCAACCAACGGACCCATGAAAGGCGTTGGATTGGTATCAAACTGATTGCCAACAACAATGCTCTCAACCGCTTGCCGAAGTGCAGGAATAAATTCGTCTGCAATCGCCCTATTGATGATAAGCCGCCGTGCCGATGAGCAGCGTTGGCCGCTTGAAATATAACCAGACTGCACCGCAATGTGCACCGCGATGCGTACATCATCATAGTCCCAGATAACAAGTGGGCTATGCCACCCATTTCGAGGGCGCAGATCTTGTCTGGTGCACCGGCAAGCTGCTTTTCGATCGACACGCCAGCCGCTCGACTACCGATGAAAAGAACACCATTTACTTGAGGGTGTGCAATAAGTTTTTGCGCTACGTCTCCATCGCCATGAATAACTTGAAGCACCCCATCTGGCAGTCCAGCCTGCTGCCAGAGTTGCGCGTAGTACTCACCGGCATATGGCACTTTCTCACTTGGTTTGAAAATGACGGTATTGCCAGCAAGAAGAGCAGGCATGACATGGCTGTTTGGCATGCTCATTGGGAAGTTGTATGGCCCCAGCACTGCCATAACACCATGAGGCCGATAACGCGTCACCGACTGGCGTCCATTGACTTGCTTCGTAACTGTCTGAGCCCGTTGATCATAGGCGTCGAAGACCGCCTGTACTTTATTACCGAGTGATTTGACTTCGGTGCGCGCTTCCCAGAGTGGTTTGCCATTATCCTGCGAAATAATGCGTGCAGCATCTTCGCTATGTGTCGTTACTTGATCGGCAAAGGCACGGATAATGTCTTTGCGCGCATCAAGCGGTGTCGCTTCCCATGTGTGCTGTGCACGCGTTGCGACAGAAACAGCCTGTGCGATCGCAGCGTCATCCGCAAGACTTCCAGACCAGATCGGTTCGTTGGTGGCGGGGTTACGGGATACTATTCGTTGATCGACACTCATATTCACTATCCTCTTTCTTCCTCCATTTTATTGAGGTATGGCAAAGAAATCAATTGCCACAAATAGCAAGCATGCTTCCCTCTACAAAGTTTTATCGCCAATCCACCGTATATTCATTGCGTAGCATTGCAGTAATGGTGCGGGCCTGCAGGGTGGTTTTTGTACCAGGATTAAGAATGCCGTGAGGGTCGAAGAGCTGCTTGATTTGCTGATAGAGAGCTGTAAGGTCTGGGTTTTGCGTAGCACGGACGAAGCGCGTTTTGAGCCGGCCCTCACCACCGCTCATCACCAAATGGCCATCATATAGCGCAAGCAGCTTAGTAAGCTCGTCGTAGAGCTTAAAAATCTTTTGCTTATCACTCACCTTGCGGAGCGAGAGGCGCGGATAGACGCCGTAGAGATTCAAGCTAGGGTAGCCAGCAAGAGGTAGCGGCAACTGCAACGCCCGAGCAAGCGGCATGAGCGCCCGAGCAAATTCTTCGAAGCGCTGCGGCGGCACATAAAACCCCTCAAACAAGCGCGGTGCCCCAATATGCGCGGCATCGGGCCAGCGATACTGATCGAGCGCAGCAAACCCTGCCGCTACATCTTCATCACTGTCATCTTCAGCGATAGTGACGACCGTCTCACCCACAGATTGCAGCTGCTCAAGCTTGGCCTGTTTGCGAGCACGTGTCCGAGTGTTAAAGTCATCGAGTGTCACGAGCAAAACTGCCTGCGGCGTAAACTGCTGGGCAGCTTCCTCATAAAAAGCATACTTCTTGCCATCGCGGCGGAGCTGCTCAAAAATCGCTGCGTCGAGATAGCTAAGCTGCGCTGGTTGGAGTGCGTCAATATCATCAATCGCAGCCTGAGCCTCGCTACTATTCCGAAATACCAGAGCTGCCATTGTCTTGCGAAAGCTAAAGAATTCTGTCTTGAGAATAAGCTCATCAATGATCCCTAGCGTTCCCTCGCTCCCCACAAAGAGCGGCCCAAGGTCAAACGTCCCGTCCGGTTGCTTAACCCGCGCAATACCACTATAACCAGACGTATCATTGGGGTTAATCTGCTCGATCAGCGCTGCATTATCAGTAATAATCGCATCGACACGACGATAAATATCCCCTTCAAACCCAGGCAAACCCTTGCGCCGGCTGAGCTCACGCCGCGAGAGACGCTCTGTCTGCATAACGTCACCGTTGGCGAGTACAACCTCGATCTGATCAATCGCTTCAGCTGGATCGGTCGCTCGGCTGAGGAGCGTCCCGCGTGCACCAGCTGCAATAACTCCACCAACTGTACCTCGCTGGCCAGTCAGTGGCCCAACACCAGCACCATGCATGCTCAGTGCTGCCGCTACACTGCGTGCTGGTACACCTGGCTGGACGCGAACCCGCTGCGATTTGCCATCATATTCAAAGATCGTGTCGAGAGCTGTTGTATCGAGCAGTATCCCCTGGCCCACGGCACCACCCAGCGCACCACAGCCAGCGCCGCGTGTGACAACTGGTATAGTGTGGCCCTTCTCAGCCATTTGCCAGGCAAAACGGGTAATCTTGCGAATATCACTCACAACGCGCGGCGCCACCACGAGTTCTGGCGTTGCGGCTAGAATACCGGCATCTGCACTGACTGACGCACGCCAATCGGCCCGAGTCGAAACAGACCCGGCAATATGACTGCGTAAATAATTTGCAATTTTACTCACATTTCCCCCGTTAGCTTACTGCTTATACTATAGCACAGGGCAGCGCATTTGCACCAGGTGCGGTACAATAAAAATGTGAACTTATCGACACAGCTCTCTCAGATCAAAGGCGTTGGGCCAAAAACAGCTGAGCAACTGGCTCAGGCTGGGCTCTTGACTGTCAATGATCTCATTATGTTTTTGCCACGCAAGCACGATGATTTTACTGCGGCGAGCTCAATCGCAACACTGACACCAGGCAATGTGACGATCACGGCGCGCTGCGAATCAATCAGCACGCGCACGGTGCGGCGTGGTCTCCGCATTACCACAGCAGTACTGGCAGATAGCTCGGGCAAGCTCAACGCCGTGTGGTTTAACCAGCCGTATCGAGTACAGCAGCTCGCGAGTGGGGATGAATGTTACTTTCGGGGACAATTTGAGTATAAGAATGGCCGCTACCAGCTCACCAACCCAAGTGCCGAGCGTGTCAAAGAGCTTGTCCAACATGGCACCAACCTGCTGCCCATCTACCACGCAGTGCACGGCCTCAAGAGCCAGCTGGTACGCAAATTGCTCATTGAACTACGACCACTGATCACAATGCTACCCGAGACACTCCCTCCGCAGATTGTCGCACGGGAAGGCTTAATGAGCCGGAGCGAGGCGCTGCTTGCGATACATTTCCCTACCACATCAGAGGATGTCGCAAGAGCACGCCAGCGCTTTGCCTTTGAGGAACTCTTTAGCTTACTGCTTGCTAGTCAGCTCAATCGCCAGGCGCACGCTCAGCTCCAAGGCTATGTCATACCGTTTGAGCAAGCTATTGTAAAATCATTTGTGAGTGCTCTACCCTTTACTCTCACAGACGATCAACGCCGCGCAGCCTGGGATATCCTGCAAGACTTTCAGCGTAGTACACCAATGAATCGCCTCCTCCAAGGTGACGTGGGTAGTGGCAAAACAGTGGTCGCTGGCCTGGCCGCTCGCCAAGCAGCTAGCGCCGGCTACCAGACCGCCTTGATGGCACCGACAGAGATTCTTGCCCGTCAGCACGCCGCCACGCTCGATGCATTACTTGCGCCCTTCGGCGTCAAAGTTGGGCTGCTGACTGGCAGCGTAACCGGTGCTATACGTAGTGAGCTTGTGCAGCAAATTGCACATGGCGAGGTAGATATCGTAGTGGGGACGCATGCACTCATCCAAGACTCGGTGAATTTTGCGCGGCTTGGCTTTGTTGTCATCGACGAGCAGCATCGCTTTGGCGTGATGCAGCGCCAGAAGCTCCTTGATAAATCCGGCCATATGCCACACCTGCTTGCTATGACAGCGACACCAATCCCCCGTAGCCTTGCCCTGACCGTCTATGGCGAGCTCGATATTAGCATCATTAGCCAGCGCCCTGCCGGTCGCCAGCCGATCATCACCAAAATTATTTCTCCCGCCTCGCGCCCAGCCCTATACCAACGCGTCACGGAGGAGCTCGAGGCTGGCAGTCAAGCCTACGTCGTCTGCAGCCTCATCGATGACAACCCCGATAACGACGCACGCAGCGTTGAGGCAACCGTGCGCCACCTCAAGAGCAGCACCTTAGGCCGGTGGCGAATTGGTTTGCTTCATGGCAAGATGAAGCCTGCTGACAAAGAACGAGTAATGCAGGAGTTTTACCAGCATGCGTATGATATTCTCGTCAGCACAACAGTGGTAGAAGTCGGTGTTGATGTGCCAAATGCGACAGTAATGATGATTGAGGATGCCGAGCGGTTTGGCCTTGCTCAGCTCCATCAGCTGCGTGGCCGAGTGGGGCGTGGCACGCGCCAGAGTTACTGCTATCTTTTGCTTAATAACCACAGTAGGCCGAGCCAGCGTCTGCGCGAGGTGAAGGCTTCTAGCGACGGCTTTCACTTAGCAGAAGTCGACATGCAGCTCCGCGGCCCAGGCGAAATTTACGGCAAAGCTCAGCATGGCGCGCTCAATCTGCGCATTGCGAGCCTGGCCGACAGCAAGGCAATCGCCCGCACCCAAAAAGCAGCGCAGGCCTTTATTGCCAGTAGCGATTCGCTCGACCACTACCCAGAGCTCCAGGCAGCCGTGCAGCGCAACCAACGACTCACGACACTCAATTAAGCTAGGATAATCTTGCCTATTCATAATGCTGCTTATTTCATTTTCTCTATCCTTGCCCATTTAGCCCTGCAGGGCTCGATAATCTCAACAAAACACATCCATAGTAACGATTCAGCCACGCCAAAATCTGCTATACTATATGAGATATGTACAGTGGAACAACCTTTCGAGACCAGTCGGGGCACTTGGTTGGTGTTCATCAGCGAATCGACCAGCTCGCACGGCGCGACCTTGGTCAGATGTGCAGCCACCATGTCGCCATTCTCCACTTCCCGAGCTCGCGCGATATCCTCCATTTCGAGGGTAATAATGGCCCCGATGGCATCAAACGCAAAAGCCCCAGCGTGGATGAGCCCTGGCACTATATCGACCCCACCAAGCCAGACGACCGTGACCTCGTTGTTATGATTCTCGATCATCACTACAATCTTGTCCAGGCACTACGCCAAGACAACACAGTGCGCGCCGCCTTTGAGGCAGCCTGGATGTCGCACGCCATTGTTGACGGCCTCACGCCGGCCCATCACTACCCGCTAAGCGATAAAATCGAGGAGCTCTGGGGTCACCCCAAAGAGGAGCGTCTTACCGTCTTAGATAAGAATTTCATCCATGGGACGACGGGGCTCGATACTATCAACAAAAACTGGGAATACTGGGGAGCGAAAGGCGTCTTTGCAACGCATATCCTCTTCGAGCTTGGCGTGGCCGCCTCGATGCGCACTGCCCGTTTTGCCGACACCTGCCCATCGCCCGAGTGGGTAGCTGAGGCAGAGCAGCTTGGCCTGGAGGCGGTCTTTTTGCGAGCAGTGCAGCGGGTGTATGCACTGGATATGTATCACACGTTCTGGCGTAATGGCTGGACAACCGGCTTAGCTCTGCAGACGCGCAATGAGCTCATCCCAGAGATCATCCGCACCGTTGCCTATGCATGGTACAGCGCACTGTGCGAGGCTTACCCATCATGAAAGTCCGAGTAATTGCTGGGCGCTATGGCGGGCGCTGGCTCGATGCACCAGATAATCGCCGTACCCATCCAATGGGCGAGCGAGTGCGCAACGCGCTGTTTAATTCGCTCGGCGATGCAGTGCAGGATGCCCGCGTCCTCGATGCCTTTGCTGGCACTGGTGCCGTTGGTCTAGAGGCGTTGAGCCGTGGAGCGTGCCAGGCAGTGTTTGTCGAGCGTGATCGCCTCGCCTTTACCATCCTCTGTAAAAATATCGCAGCGCTCGGTGCTGATCCATCCGCTACTGCAGTCAAAGCTGGCGTCAGCCCATGGCTTGATACGTACGATGGCGAAGTGTTCGATATCATCTTTGCCGACCCACCTTACCACGATCTCCAGCTTACAACAGTTAGCCGACTTTTTGCCCTTCTCAAACCAGGCGGATTTATGGTATTATCACATACAGGAATAGGTGAGGGGCCAAAATTAGCAAACGACATTGTTGTGGTGGACAATCGTAGTTATGGAAACGCACACCTCACCTTTTTCCGCCGAGCTGATGGACGCAGCTAAGGTTGCAGATACACCAGCTCATTTGGTATAATAGCCTTGTTATGCGGATGTGGTGGAATTGGTAGACACGCATGCCTTAGGAGCATGTGCCCTCGTGGCGTGAAGGTTCAAGTCCTTTCATCCGCACCAACTATCATGGGTTTGTTTTGTTGCCGTTTCTTGCGGCACTTTTTTATAATTTGGAGCATGGAGCTTTCTTTTTTGCATCCTTCCTCAAGAATTCTATAGAAGTGTTCTATTTCTCAAATATAATCTTACACTAAGAATAAAATCTATTGAGCGTAATGAATGCTTGATAGCCCTAACAGACGAAACAAGCAAGATAATAAACTTAAACTTATTGATATACTAAAGGAGAAGCAATGAGTCAACAGTTAGAACGAGAGCGCACATTCCTCGCAAAAAAGCTGCCGCAAGAAATCAAAACAACCAAGCCAACTCGCATTGTTGATATTTATATCCCAGACACGCCAGCGCATTCTCACCTTCGGCTCAGATAAAACGGCAAAACATATGAAATCACCAAGAAGACCTCCGTTGCAGCAGGTTATGCGTCCGAGCACATTGAGCAAACCATCCCTTTGACAGAGGAAGAATTCGCAGCACTCTCACATTGCAGCGCAAAGCGCGTTGCAAAGGACCGCTACCGCGTCGTGATCGATGGCACACTCGCCGAAATTGATATATTTATCGAGGATCTGGCTGGGCTTGTGCTGATAGATTTTGAGTTTGATACAGAAGCCGAGAAGGATGATTTTACTCCACCAAGCATTGCCCTTGCCGACGTCACACAGGAGGATTTCATCGCTGGAGGTCTGCTCGCCGGCAAGACATACAGCGCCATTGCGCCAGAGCTTGCGCGGTTTTGTTATAAGAAGCTTAATAAAGAGTTGTCCTAGTTATTCGGCACTCACTATAAAAATACTCACCCTACTAGGTGAGTATTTTATATACCGCAAGTTTTCGCTCTTTTGGTCAGTGTATGAAAGTAAAGGTTTTTACTCCGTTACGCCCAAAACCCCATCTAGAGCATAGGCAGTTGTTTCCCAGCCATTGACGGCAATGCTGTCGATGCCCATCGCGCGGACTGGGTAGTCGTTGCCGCCTTCTTCGATCTTATCACCAAAGAAGAGGACTTCACTTTTCTCTAAGCCATTAGCTTCAAGCAGCTTCTTCATGCCATAGGCTTTGTCGATGCCAGGGCGGGTGATATCGGTGCTAGTGGTGCCACCAATGCGCACTTCGAGGCCAGGCAGTTGTGCCGCCACTTTGTCGCGGTAGATTGGCCGGATATCCTTGTATTTCTCTGCCCATGCATATTTTTCCTCAGGAGTGGCCTGCTGACCCAAGGCAGATATAGTGATCTGGCTCTGGCGATCCTCGATAATCTCACCCGCTGGGTGCTCACACCAGATCCCCATCTCCCGTGCAGTCGACTCAAGCACACTCACGATTTGCACTTTTTGCTCATCCGTCAAGTCCTCGGCATACTGCAGCTGCCATTCACCCGCCTGTGGGTCGAAGCGGTAATAGCGCGTGCCACACGTCGGCATAGCGTGAAACTTGCCCAGCAGCTCGGGCGACACATCAAGGCGACTAGTCACCTGCTTTTGGATCTGCTTGAAGTCTCCACCGGTGATGACACACACATCATACTTCTCCAGCAAACGCCCCAGCAGAGCCGCCATCCGGTCGCTCACGGGTGACTTCGTTACTGCTAACGTATCGTCTAGATCAAATGCAATCAATTTTTTCATGACAAATTCTCCTCTTGTAGCTAATTAATGTGCAATTATCATACCATAAAATATGGCAAATACATAATCGAATGATCGGTTGCTACCATTCTGCCGAGCATAGCCATCGAGAACACCCGTCTATCGCACGAGCACAAAGCTGTTCTTGCCCTTTTTGATCAAGCTTGGACTCGTCGCTGGTTGATCACTGGTGATTTTTGCACCATCAAGGCTAATGGCATTATTTTTGATGAGGCGACGTGCTTCGCCATTGCTAGCGCAGACCTCAGCCTCCACCAGAGCGGTCACCACTGATTGCGGCGAGACGGTGGGGATCTCGTTGGCCAGCGCGTCAAGATCTTCCTCGCGCAGTGTCGATAGGTCATTGCCACCAAAGAGCACACTGGTTACTCGCTCCACACTCTCGCGGCGCTCATGGCCGTGGACGATATTGGTCACTTCTCGTGCGAGTGTCTTTTGCAGGGTGCGCGCGCCAGGGTTAGCGTGGTGGGTGTCAATCAATGTTTCGATAGTTGCTTGATCAAGCAACGTGTAGATCTTGATCAAGTCTTTGCTCGTCTCGTCATCGCAGTTGAGCCAAAATTGGTAAAATTTGTATGGACTCGTCAGCGCTGGGTCAAGCCAAACTGCACCACCTTCCGACTTGCCGAATTTTACTCCTGTTTGCTTATTGATTACGAGCGGCGCCGTCAAGACATGAGCTTCGCCACCCTCGAGCTTACGAATGAGCGACACGCCTGTCACGCTATTACCCCATTGGTCGGCACCAGCCAATTGCAGCGTCGCACCCTTCTCGTGGTACAGATGCAAGAAGTCATAGCCTTGAATCAATGCATAACTAAATTCACCATAGCTAATGCCTGTCCCGCCTTCGCCGATCCGTTGCTGCACAAAATCGCGGTCGAGTAGCTGCGTCATACTCACGTGCTTACCGATCTGGTGCAAAAAATCGACATAGTTAACGTGAGCAAACCAATCGGCATTATTGACTACCGCAAAATCCTGGCCGCGAAATATCTGTCGAAATTGCGCCGTCAAGCCCTCAACACTACGTGCTACCGTTTCAGCATTGCGGAGATCGCGCTCTTGCTTTTTACCGTCTGGGTCGCCAATCATCCCGGTTGCACCCCCCACAAGCAACAGTGGCGTGTGTCCATGGTCGATGAAGTGCCGGCATAGCATCATAACGGCCAAGTTGCCAATCGTCATGCTCGGTGCACTCGGGTCAACGCCGACGTAGAAAGTGCGTGGTTCGTTGATGTCATTAATATCAGCAAACGTCGTTTGGTTAATGAATCCGCGCCAGGTTAGTTCTTCTGCTAAGGTCATATATACTCCACTCTTGCTCTTTCTTATGCTCATGTATTGCTATTTATTTTAGCACGAAATAGGAGTCACGCGGCGAGAAAGACTAGCCCTACCCACCCACATAATGCTATAATGCGAAAGAATATCGTGTGTTAGAGGAATAAGAGATCGTGGTTAAAAATAATTTATCACATCGAGTTAGCGTCTACTCCAATCTTGCAGCCAAGCGCCGCACCAAAAAAGACGCCGAAGCCCGCCGCAAAGCGGAGTACTTGGCAAGCCTACCCAAGCAACCTCTCAAGCGGCTACTCTATCGGATGCATCCACGCCGGGTGGCACAATTTTTATTTAGCAAACGTGGTGCGTATGCCATCCTCAAGGTAGTTGGTGGTTTTTTCCTCGTGCTCGCCCTCATTATTGCTGGGCTCTTCACCTATTACCGCAAAGATCTCGATGCAATTCGCCCAGGCGAGATAGACAAGCGCATCCAGACTACTGTTACAAAGTATCTGGACCGTAGTGGCCAACTCCTCTGGGAGGATAAAGGTAACGGCGACTACAAGCTCGTGGTCGATGGCAACCAGATTAGCGACTACGTCAAGAAGGCAACAATCGCCGTGGAAGACCGTGATTTTTATAACCATCACGGTATTAGCCTGGCTGGTATTTCTCGCGCATTCCTGAGCAACTCACAGGGTAATGCCGTACAGGGTGGCTCAACACTGACGCAGCAGCTCGTCAAGCAAGCCTTCTTCGAGAAGAGTGAAATCGAAAAACGCGGCCTCGATGGTATACCACGCAAGATCAAGGAGGTGATCCTCTCGATTGAGGTCGAGCGTATGTACAACAAAGATCAAATCCTAAATCTCTACCTCAACGAAGCGTCGTACGGTGGCCGCCGTAATGGTGTTGAGTCGGCTGCGCGCACTTACTTCCAAAAACCAGCTAAGGACCTAACACTAGCCGAATCTGCGCTGCTTGCCGGCATTCCTAACAGTCCTGGGCTCTACGACCCGTATTATGTGCCAGGCAATAGTGCACTTATTGCGCGCCAGCATAAGGTGCTCGATAGTATGGTTGAGATGAATTACATTACTAAAGAGCAGGCTAACGAAGCAAAGCAAGTCGCCATTCTTGACACTGTAAAACCAAAGGCTGAGCAATATGCTGACATCAAAGCGCCACACTTTGTCCTGATGGTGCGCGACCAGCTCGAAAAAGAGCTAGGCAAGTCAACAGTCGGCAAAGGCGGCCTCAC
Source organism: uncultured Candidatus Saccharibacteria bacterium (assembly GCA_938030095.1). Lineage (GTDB taxonomy): Bacteria > Patescibacteriota > Saccharimonadia > Saccharimonadales > Saccharimonadaceae > Saccharimonas. The sequence goes on along the minus strand of CALHGK010000004.1, from coordinate 99,039 downwards.
CGTCACGACCACACTTGACTCAACACTCCAAGGTAAGCTTGAGGGTCGTATGCAAAGTATGTTTAATGGTAAGCTCACGAGCTCCAATTGTGGTAATACCAACTGCGCAACCTATGCTGGCTTTACCAATGGCGCAGCCGCTATTGAGGATAACAAAACAGGTCAGGTAGTAGCGCTGGTTGGTAGTCGAGATTTCAACTATGCTGTCTTTGGTCAAAATAATGCCGCTACCGCCTTTATCCAGCCTGGTTCATCCATCAAGCCACTGGTCTATGCTCAGCTCTTCCAAAACAAGGGTAGTGGCAAGACCAACTACGGGAGTGGCTCTGTCCTCTCCGACTCAAAGATCAGCTTTGGCAGCTGGACGCCGCAAAACGCCGATGGCAAGTTCCAAAACAACATTAATCTCCGTCAAGCCCTCGCTCGCTCACGCAATATCCCCGCCATCAAAGCTATGCAGGAGAACGAGCGCAATAGGCGTGGCAGCACTTGGCAAACCATTCGCGAGATGGGCGACAGTGCTTACTGCACCCAAGGCGCAGACGCCCAAGCTGGTTTATCGAGTGCCATCGGGAGCTGCGGTACACGCCTCGTCGACCATGTCAATGCCATCGCATCTTTGGCGCGGATGGGCACCTATACGCCACAATCAACTGTTCTCAAAGTAACCAACAGTACTGGCCAAGTCCTTAAGCAGTACACAGCCTCTACCAAACAGGTGATCGATCAGCAAGCTGCCTACATCGTCAACGATATCCTCGGTGACTCCAGTGCACGAGCTAACCTTGGTGGTGGGCAAGACTACATGCCACAAATGAATCGCCTCAAGGCGAAGACAGCTGTCAAGACCGGTACATCAAACTCCGAGATCAATGGCAAGGTGGTAGCAAAGGATATTTGGACGGTTGGCTACACCCCAGCGCTGTCGATGGCTGTTTGGCTAGGCAACTCTGATACGTCACCGCTCCGCAACGGTAACTCGCTCATCCCCGCTATGCTGCTCGACTATACTATGGCCGATGCGACGCAATACTATGTTAGTCAACACAAAGCATCATACAGCGACTGGTTCTCTGCACCAAGCGGTATCCAGCGGATCAACAACGAGATCTATCCATCGTATTACAACAAAAACTCTAACCGCAGCAGCAACACAATGTCATTCGACCGGGTGTCTAAGAAAAAGGCCACAAACTGTACGCCAGAGTCGGCCCGCGTTGACATCCCCGTCACTCGGTCGAAAGACTCGTCAGGCAAAGAGACTGTCTCAGCTCAAGATGGCTATGATGCAACCAGCAATGACGATACTCATCGCTGTACCGACTCCAAGCCAAGTGTTTCCGTCGCCGTAAGCTCTAGCGGACAATCGGCGACGGTATACTACCGCCAGGGTAGCCACCCACTCCAGCAGCTGGAGGTGAAGGTGGGTGACCAACTCGTTGGCACGCGCCAGGTCAACAACGATGGCGACACCAACGTCTCTATACCCTCCTCTGCTGGCAAAAACTTCACCGTGACTGCCACATTGACAGACAGTGTATACTACAGCGACAAAAATACCGCTCATGGCCAGCGAACAAGCTAGTGCGTTTGTAGAGAACAATGAAATACCCTGTGACTGTATGTGCAGGATTTTTTATAGTGGAGTTTAAATATAGGATTATATATCTACTCCAAGCTTGTTATTTATCCCCTAGAAGTAGCCTACACCCTTCGAATAAGATATCGGGGGATAGGCATCTCCATAATGGGAATATCAAGAAATTTAGGGCTTACGATTAAAAATAGAATACATCTGCTTTGGAGTCCATCATCGCGATTCTAGCTCATCCAAGATACATCCTTAGCCTATTATCTCTTACAGCATGCCTTCGCGCAATCAGCTTACACTCCGCACTTCATTACATTTTCTCCAGCTTCACCGGACATAATTGGGACTCACGATCATACAGAGACATTATGATCACAAGGAAAGCAATAAAGGTTCCACCACCCTCACCAACTGCCGATGCAGCTCCGGCGCTCCCGCCAGCCAGGTGAAGTTCTCGTGAGAGCGGTTCAGGGCGTCGTGGTAATCCATGGGGTTGCCAGCAATGTCAGTATAGACACCTCCTGCTTCCTCAATAATGATCTGCTGCGCGACGTTGTCCCAGATCTTGCTCGTTTGGTTGGCGCAAGCGCCATAGGCACCCCTCGCAACCATTGCTTGGTCGAAAACACTGTTGGAGGAGCGAAGATTACGGATCGAGAGGATGATGGCGCCGAGTAGCTCAGCCTCGTGCTTTGTCCGGGCTGGATCTTCAGGGTGGCCGTCAATACCATAGGCGACAAGACTATTGGCAAGGTCGGATTCGCGCGAGACATGGATCTTCTGGCCATTGCACCAGGCACCCGCACCCTTGGTCGCAATGTAGAGCTCGCCAAAGGCAGGCAGGGCAATGCCACCCGCCACTGGTGTGTCATGGTCGAGCAGCCCAAGCATAATGCCATACTGTGGTAGCCCCGCCGCGAAGTTACTTGTCCCATCGATCGGGTCAACCACCCAGGTGTAGCGCGACCCGTTATCGGCGCAGCCCAGTTCCTCGTCGATAATATTATGATCAGGGTATACTGTGCGGATTGCGTCCGTCAGGAAATAGCCGATCTCCAGGTCGGTCTCTGTCAGGACTTGATTGCGATCTCCCGCCTTGACCGAATGAGAGATGTTGCCAAAGTTCGCGGCAGCAATCTTTGCGGCGGCGGTGAGGGTGGTGGTGAGAAAGTCTCGATAGGTATGCATAGTCGCTTCCCTTTCATGGTATTACTACCATCAGTATAGCACCCTGAGAATCACGTATCAAAAATCAAACAATATCTCTTTACTATCTGCTAGCTTTGTAATGATCTCTCCTGAGACCAGTCTAATCCTCAAGCCGTGGCACCCGCGCATGAATTGCCAGAACTCAGGCATATTGAGACGAGTTCTGGTCTCGTCATGATACGCTATACCTGTGTATGTCTTCAGTGCAGAGTCACTATCTCGATGTGTGTCAAATTTTTCAGATAGGCAGGTAGCCTCGTCGCTATGTTTGTCCATCTGCACTATATACTGTTTTACTACAACGAATCACACTACACACTAGCCCAACGTCAGCAGCGATTAAAGCCCTGCGACACAGCAATACTAGATAACACCCCTTAATCCGTCTGCTTCTGCACCAAATCAAGCAGCGCTGCTTCGTGGTCAACGCGGCGACGTGATGATGAGCGAGTAGTTCGTTTCTTGGAGGTAGCTTGCGTGGTTGCTTGTGAAGTGCGGCTCGTTGTTGGCTGCTTGGCATGTCTGGATTGAGAAGATGAAGCAGCCTGTGCAGATTTCGGAGCTGTAGTGGCTCGCGCACGAGAGGTACGCTTGGCTAGCTGCTTTGGCTGTGGTTGCTCTACTGGTTTTGCTTTCTCACGTACAGTTTGTCGAGGTTGGCTTGGGGCTGGCTGCTCTTTTTTCTTATCTACCTTCTCTACCGATGTTTGAGCAATGCGAGCTCGTGACGACTGGCGAGAACGCGAGGTCTTTGCTGGTTTGGGCTGAGTAGTTAATTGAGTAGCCGGCTCTTCTTGCGCTACTGCTTTTTCCGATGGTGTTTCAGCTGAGTGAGTTTTGGCCGGCTGAGTTGCTGGCTTTTTGATGAGCTTGGCAAAAATCATCTTGCCTGCGGCAGTCTGGAGATTGCGAATAATCTCCACTTCACAGGTGCGGCCCAGCTGGCTGCTGGCTTGCTCCACGACCACCATTGTGCCATCTGGCAAATGCCCAACCGCCTGATGAGCGTCCTGCCCCTTTTGGAGGAGCGCCAGCGTCAGGTGCTCGCCAGGCAAATGCGCCATCCGGATGCTCTGCGCTAGCTCATTAATGTTGAGCACGCCAATCCCCTCCACAGCGGCAACTTTGTTGAGATTATAATCAATCGTGAGCAGCCACGCGCCATGCTGCTTAGCTAGGCTCAGCAGCCGCTCGTCAACCCCTTCACGTGCTTTGCTACCATCCTGCAAGAGCTCTACCTCAACTTCGTCCATCGCCTGCAGCTCCGTCACGACGTCGAGGCCATAACGGGCACGAGCTCGCTTGTCGCTGTCAGCGTGATCTGCCAAAAATTGCAGCTCGCCCACCACACTCCGTGGGATCACCAGCGTGTCACCAATAAATCCTGTCTTGGCAACGGCCGTAATGCGACCATCCATTAGCACCGACGTATCGACTAACAGCGCCCGCCCTTTCGTTTTGAGTGTGTTACGCGGCAGCCGAGCCAGGAGATAACTGACTTCGCCAAGAATAATCAGTGTGATGATAAGCAACACAATAGTAGATAATTGCATGTTGTTCCTTTTGTTATGTTTTTAGATAGGTAATGAGTGCGCTGCGGATATCGCGCACATCATGGATGAACGGTGTCTTGAGGCCACAATGCGGGGCAATCGCTTTGGTGAAGCCGAGCTTTTGCGCCTCAGCAATGCGCCGCTCGGCCGCTTGGGCACTGCGTACTTCACCGCCAAGGCCCACCTCGCCAAACACTACTACGCCATCATCAAGGCGTCGGCCAGCGGCAGCACTGGCAATTGCCATGATGACGGCTAAGTCGGCCGCCCGATCAGCCAGTTTGAGCCCACCGACAACGTTGATGTAGATATCTTTATCGGATAATTGCAATTTGGTGCGCCGCTCGAGGACAGCGATCAAAAGGTTGAGTCGGTTGAGGTCAAATCCGCTGGCTGTCCTCTTAGGATACCCGAAATGGGTTGGATTGACAAGTGCTTGGATCTCGACAAGGATGGGGCGGTTGCCCTCAAGGGTAGCCAGTACTACCGATCCATCGGCATTTTGGCGCTCGGCAAGTAGCGCCGCCGAGGGGTTCTCGACCACTGTCAGGCCACGCTCACCCATAGCAAAAATCGCCGCTTCATTCGTGCTACCATAGCGATTCTTGATGGCCCGCACTACCTTAAAGCCGCCGTAGCGATCGCCCTCAAACTGCAGCACCACATCCACGAGATGCTCAAGTACCTTGGGCCCCGCGATCGACCCTTCCTTCGTCACATGGCCCACCAGCACTACCGCCGTCCCTGATTGCTTGGCAGCTTGAATAATAACGTTGCTAGCGTTAGTAATCTGGCTTACAGTGCCTGGTGCGCTTGTAATCTCAGCCAGACTCAACGTCTGAATTGAATCGACAATTACCAGCTGGTATTGGCTGGTACGGATGGTAGCCGCAATATCATCGGCGCTCGTACTTGCGGCAAAAGACAATGCCTCGTGCTGGTCGGCACCCAGTCGCGTCGCTCGCAGCGCTACCTGCCCAGCCGACTCCTCACCACTGATATAGAGCACCGCTTGCTGCTGCGCAACCGCATGCGCTACCTGGAGCAAGAGAGTGCTCTTGCCCATACCTGGTTGCCCCGCCAAGAGAAGCACACCACCCGGCAAAATACCACCACCCAGCACTGCATCAAGATCGGCAATGCCCGTTGCAAGCCGAGCTGCTGGCTCATCCTGGCTTGCAGCAGTGATTGACCGCGGCTGTAGCAACGTACCTTGGCCAGCGCTCCGTGCCACAGCAGATTTGCCCGCCGGAGCTGACGCTTGCTCGACGAGGCTATTCCACTGGCCGCATTGTTCACACTTACCAGTCCATTTTGGTGAGCGCGCACCACACTGCTGGCAGACAAATATCGTGCGAGCTCGTGCCATTACACCTGCTCCTTGGGTTGCTCAATGCCATTAATGCTTTGGTTCAGCTCATTAGCACGAACTGACAAGGCATTGAGCCGAGTGATCTTCGCATTATATATCTCAACGCGCTGATTAATTGCTAATCGCTGTGCCTCAAGCGCTCGCTGACGTGCCAAGAGCTTCTTGCGCGCTGCCTGGAATGATGCATCATCGCGAAAGCCGCCATTTTGGGCTCTCGCATTAAACACCTTAATATCAGCCGACAGCTGCTCAGCCATCTCTTTGTACTGTGCTTGATCAGTAGGAAGCTGGGTAGCTTCTTGGTTGATTGCCTTGCTGAGCGCTTTGGCTTCTTGATCGACTTTGTCAAAGACAGCTTGGTAAGCATCACTGCGTGCGACAATCGCCGCACGGTTACGAAAATACCGACCATAGTGCTGCTCTAATTCGCTACTGATCGTACCAATCTGTGTGCCAATAATAGAATGAAGCTCATTATTACGCTCGCCTGGTTCGGCCTGGTCATAATACTTCACCATTGAGGCAATGACCGGATTGGTCTTGATCTTGGCGTACTCTGCTTCGATAAGCTTGTCGATCCGCTGTCGCTCGCTTGGGCCAAGTCGCTCATATGCGGCATGTAATAACTCGTGTGCTGTCGTGACGGGTTCGGCGTTAGTCAGTTCTTGATTCTGTACATTGTAGACGTAAATACGGCGCAGGTGGTAGCAGCCAAGGATAGCTGCCGTGCGTTCGGTCGATTTGCAGCTTTTGTTAAACTCAGCCTTGTCTTGCAATTGTGGCTGGCTTGCATAGAGCAGCTGCCGACCTTTGTCGGTCAGCTCAAGCTGGTCAATCACCGCCTGCATCGCACTATCGGGCTGATACCGGCTCGCTACTGCAGCATCGTAGAGCTCCGGGCCATAGGTGAGTCCGGCCCAGGCCATGCCACCGATCATTACCAGGCCAGCCAGTGTTGAGAGGAGGTGCTTAGGCCTTTTCGCTACGTGCGTCAATCGTCAGCTCCCCTTTTCGTACTCCAACTGTCAAGACCGACCCTTTGGCATAATGATGGGCCAAGATCCCCTCGGCAAGGCGGTGCTCCAGCTCGTCCTCAATCGTGCGCCGCAGCGGCCTCGCCCCAAAGGTGCGGCTATAGCCCTGAGCAATCAACCGTCGCTTTGCCGCTGGCAACACCTTGACGGCGAGACTCTGGCGCGCCAAACGCCGATTGAGCTCAGCAATCTGCAAGTCGAATATCTTCCCAACCTCTGGTTTGGTGAGCGGGCGGAAGGTGATGATCGCATCAAACCGATTGATTAGCTCCGGCCGCATGAATCGCTCCAGTGCCTCGCGTGTATACGACTCATTGCGTCGCTGCTGCTGCGCTGTATCGTCCTCGTCGGCTAGTTTGGCCTGGAAGCCGAGGCTGCGATTGTGCTGCATCTTATCTGCACCAAGATTGCTGGTGAGGATGATGATTGTGTTGCGGAAACTCACGACGCGGCCAGTCGAGTCGGTCAATGTACCGTCCTCAAGCAGCTGCAGCAACATCTGGAAGATATCGGGATGAGCCTTTTCGATTTCATCAAACAACACCACACTATAGGGCTGGCGCCGCACTTTGTCTGTCAATTTGCCGCCATCGTCGTAGCCCACGTAGCCAGCAGGCGCACCAACAAGCCGGCTCGCGGTATGCTTCTCGCCAAACTCACTCATATCGATCTTAATTAGTGCGTCATCTGAGCCGAATACCTCACGAGCAAGCACGCGCGCCAGCTCGGTCTTGCCGACACCGGTTGGCCCCATAAAGACAAAGCTACCGATCGGCCGCTGGCTACTCGCCACCCCGCTACGACTGCGCCGAATAGCCCGAGCAACTTTGCTAACCGCTTCTTCCTGGCCAATCAGATATTTCCCAAGATGTTTCTCAAGATTACGCAGCAGCTTCGCCTCACTTGTGCGAACTTTCTCAACCGGAATATGCGTCATCACAGCAATAGCATGAGCAATATGATCCTCGGTGAGTACTAGTGGAGTTTTGCGACCTTGCTCGCGACGGGCTTGCTCAAGCTGGTCAGTCAATTGGCTAATGCGCTGCTTATACAGAGCAGCACGCTCGTAGTCTTCTGCCGCTACGGCGTCTTCCATCTTCTCATTGAGTGCTTTGAGCTCACGGACATACTCGCGCTGCTTGCTTGGCTTGTGCCCCTTCTTAACGCGTACCAGAGCTGCTGCTTCATCAATCACATCAATCGCCTTGTCGGGCATAAAGCGATCGGCCACATAGCGGTCACTCATATACACCGCCGACTCGATCACCTCATCGCTAATCTTCACCCCGTGGTGTTTCTCATAGTAGCTGCGCAGCCCCTTGAGGATTGCCACCGTATCCTTCACACTTGGCTCCTTAACGAGTACTGTCTGAAAGCGGCGCTCGAGCGCGCTGTCTTTCTCGATATGCTTGCGATATTCCTCTAACGTCGTCGCACCGATGAGGTGCAACTCACCTCGGGCTAGCGCCGGCTTGAGGATATTAGCTGCGTCCATTGCCCCGCCCTCTGCTGAGCCAGCTCCTACAAGCATGTGTAATTCATCGATAAAGGCAATGATGTTGCCCTGCTTGGTAATCTCGCGAATCAGTGCCGTCAGCCGCTCCTCAAACTGCCCCCGATACTTAGTACCAGCGACAATCGCCGTCATATCGAGCATAACTACTCGCTTGTCGAGCAAATTATCTGGCACATCCTCGCGGACAATCCGCTGCGCGAGGCCCTCAACGATGGCCGTCTTACCTACCCCTGGCTCACCCAGCAAGACAGGGTTATTCTTGGTGCGACGGCTGAGGATCGTCACAAGGCGCTCGGTCTCGCGCGCTCGCCCCACCACAGTATCGAGCTCGCCATCGGCCGCCTTGGCCGTGAGGTCAGTACTGTATTTGCTCAGGGCACTGCCACCGCGCGGCATTGGCCGACGCTTCGTGTCGGTGCGAGTGCTCGTGCCGCCGCGGCTCTCTTCACGCATATCATCAAAGTGGGCTTCGAGGTTGCGAACGATCGCCTCGGTATCTGCCCCCATTTCGCGTAGCAATACAGTTGCACGGGCGTTATTTTGCTTGAGCAAGCTATAGAGAATATGCTCTGTGCCGAGCTCATCATGCTCATATTCCTTCGCGATTTCCCACCCCATCCGGAGCGTCAGCAGAGCCGTCTCAGATAGGCCAGTTGCCCCACCAGTCCGCACCGTAATACTCTTGAGCGGCTGCAGGTGGAGCGAGTCCTCCGCCCGGCGCAGCGTAATGCCAGCATCGGCCAGTACCTTGGTACCGAGGCTGGCACTTTGGCTCAGGATGCCAAGGAGCAGGTGTTCGGTGCCAATATAAGGGTTACCGTATCCACGGGCAATTGCGTCAGCGTACTGGACACTCAGGCGAGCATCGTCACTCAAATGACTAATAAAATCTGCAAAATCATCTTCCATGTCGTCCTCCAAAATCTGTGGCCAAAAAGCCACCCTACTCAGTATACGCTGCTTGTTAGCACTCGTCAAGGTGGAGTGCTAATAATGCGCAAAACCCTGCTCTCTGATGAGCAGGGTTAGTATGCTTAGCGTATTGCAGCCTTACGCTTGGTTCTCGATGGCGCTAAAGAGATCATCCTCGATGTTCTTGCGTGGCTTGCGCTCGGCAGGCTGGCTGGCTGCCGTCTCGATATCAAGCTCAAAGCCCGTGAGGCGGCTTGCCAGGCGAACATTTTGCCCGCTGCGGCCAATCGCGATCGACTGCTGGTCCTCCGTCACATACACCTTAGCGTGCTTGTGCTCGCGGTCAATCTCGACCCGCACTACCTCGGCAGGGCTGAGGGCGTTGCGAATGTACGTGTCGGTGTTTTCGTCGTACATGATGATGTCGATCTTTTCTTGGTCGCCAATCTCATTCACAACAGCATTGACCCGCGTGCCATGCCCACCAACGAATGTACCAACCGGGTCAATCCCCGGCACGGTACTCAGAACGGCTAGCTTGGTGCGGCGACCTGCTTCGCGGGCGATCCCCTTAATCTCAACTGCCCCTGTCTCGAGCTCTGGCACCTCTTGGCGGAAAAGATACTCGATGAAGGCTTCGTTGCCGCGACTAAGAATGAGTTGCGGGCCACGATTGTCGCGCTCGATGTCCTTGATGAATACCTTGATGCGGCTGCCTGGTACATAGCGCTCACCTTGGATCTGTTCGCTTTGCGGCAAAATGCCAGTTGCCTTGCCCAGCTCAACGCGCACAACGCGTGGCTCAACTCGCTGAACGATGCCCGTCACAACGGTGCCAATCTTGTCCTCAAACTCTGCCAGCACCACCTCGCGCTCAGCTTCGCGCAAGCGCTGCAATACCACCTGCTTGGCAGTCTGAGCCGCCACACGACCAAAGCTCGTCACATCGTGCGTCTCCTCAACGGTACCGCCCAGCTCGGCATCGGGGTTTGTCGCCCGTGCTTCTTCTAGGCTGATCTCTGTCGATGGGAAGTTAACTTCTTCAACGATCTCGCGAATGACGAACACCTTTGCTGTACCGTCGTTGAGGTTAAGCTCTGCCCGAACGTTTTGGTCGCGCTCGCCATTGTCGCGGCGCCAGGCGGCAGCAATTGCTTGCTCGATCACACCCAGGACAGTTTCCTCAGGCAAATTCTTTTCGTCAGCGATCGTGCGCAAGGCTAACGTAAGCTGCTTGATATTAAGGTCTTCCATATTATGTTACTCCTTTCTATGAAAAACTCCGACCTGCCGGCCGGATATCTGGGTATCAGTGTAGCGGATCATACGAGGGATGTCAAATGATTCTCAATAATATAACTCCAGAACCTTCGCTCTACCTACATTAGCCCCTTCTACCCCCTCACTCATCCGATGAAGTAGTGAATTTTATTCAACAATTGTCAACACATCACGGAGGTCAGCGATGGCCCATCGTGCATGCCTGGCGGCGGATGAGCCAGCAAAGGTCACCCCATTACCTGTCGCTATAAAGAGCGGCACGTCATTCGCTCCATCACCCACCACCAAGCAGTCGCTCAGCGAAGCCTGCTGCTCGGCAGCGCTCGCGGAGCTGCTGTAGCTTGGCCGCTGCATCGCTATCTGGCGCATCAATCTGGCACAGCATGTCGTGGTCATCAAAGATAAAATGATTGCTCACCCGCCAAAGCGCGACGCCAAGTTGCTCTGCCACCATACCCACCAAGATATCCATCGCACCAGAGTTGATAGCCACGCGGTAGCCCCGTGCTTGAAGCGCTGCAACAACCATCTGGGCGTGTGGCATATAGGTATATTGGCTGAGGATGCGTTGCACCGCCACGCGGCGACAGTCACCTCGTTGCCGATACCGCTGCAACAGCCAGGCTTGGCCTTCGGCATCAGTTATCTCGCCTCGAGCGGCGCGTGCCATCAAGGCAGCATCTTCTTCTGGTGTAATGCCCATGGCGAGATTAAGATTGCGCCACGAGTTGTCGCGGATCAAGGTGTGGTTGAGATCAAATACGATGAGCTTCGGCTGCATTAGCCAGGCACTCCCTGCCCAGGGCACGTAGCGAGGACGCGCTGCATGGCGGCTTTTTCGCCCGAGGTGACCCAGAGGTGATATTTACGCTTGACGGCAATTTGCCGAGCAATATACTGGCAGCGAAACGGCTTATGGCTAGGCAGCCACGTCGCAGCATCGCCATCGCCCTTTTGCTGGTTGGCCGGGCCATCGACTGCCAGGAGCTCGAGCGGGTCATTAGCAAGCTGCTGCCACTGCTCGCTACTGAGCTGCTGTGCACCGGTTTGCCAGGCATTACTGAGAGCCACAACGTGGTCGATCTGCACCGCAGTACTCGTGCCACTCCCCCGCTGAAAGCTGATGCGCTTGCCTGTGTATGGGTCGTCGAGCTGGCCACTGGCTACCTTGCAATTGCCGCTCACCACCGCCTGCTTGAGGTCGCGCGCGAGGATAATATTGCGCGTATCGCAGCCACCTGTCACTGCCCAGCCCGCACCAAATTGGCTACGCGCATACCCAGTCTTGGGTGCACGGCCCTTAACGGGCAATGCCTCCAGTGCTACTAGCGCCTCGCCATTACCCTGTGGCGAGTGGCTTGACTGCGCCAACTGCCACGCTGCATATATCGCGAGCGCAATCATGACAACACCAGCGAGCAAAAACATCGTTATGACGCGGCGACGGCGATATTCCATAGTTATATCATAGCATAGGGTCAATTTTTGGTAGGCTCGTGCACATTCCGGTATACTAGTTTTATGCAACAGGTTACTCATCTCATCGACTTTTTTATACCAACTCACTATCAGCTGGCGCTGGATATTGATCGCCAGCAGCGGCACTTTGCAGGGCAAGTGACGATCACTGGCGAGACAACGCAGGCCGATATGCCGATCAAGCTCCACGCCAAAGACCTCACGATCACTAGCGCAACGATCGACGACCAGCCAGCCTCTGTGGAGCATAATAAGGACGAGATCTCGCTACACCTGCCAACGCTGGGTGTAGGTACTCACACCATCACCCTCGCCTACGAAGCAGCCATCACCGACTCACTCCATGGTCTCTACCCCTGTTATTATCAGCACGACGGTGCGAAGAAAGAATTGCTTATGACGCAGTTCGAGAGTCATCATGCGCGCGAGGTATTCCCTTGTATTGATGAGCCTGCCGCCAAAGCGACCTTCGACATAACCGTCACGACTGAGCCAGGCATCACGGTGCTTGGCAATATGCCCGTCCAGTCGCAGCAAGAAGCAGATGGCCGACTCACCACTACCTTTACCCAAACGCCGCGCATGAGTACCTACCTGGTGGCGCTCGTGATGGGTGAGTTGCAGCACATCACTGGCCAAACAAAAGATGGCGTGGAAGTGTCCGTCTGGGCCACACCAGCGCAAGCCCCCGCCAGCCTCAATTTCGCCCTTGAGCATGCCATCCGCTCAATTGAGTTCTTTAATGAGTACTTCGACACGCCCTACCCCTTGCCTAAGTCCGATCACGTTGCAGTACCAGACTTCAGCAGTGGTGCGATGGAGAACTGGGGGCTCATTACCTACCGCGAGTCTGCCCTGCTAGCCAATCCAACCACGACGACCATCGCCGATAAGCAATACATTGCCACCGTCATTAGCCACGAGCTCAGCCACCAGTGGTTTGGCAATCTCGTGACGATGAAGTGGTGGGATAACCTCTGGCTCAACGAGAGCTTTGCCAATATGATGGAATACCTCGCGGTCGACGCCATCCACCCCGAGTGGCACGTGTGGACGGACTTTTGTAACCACGAGGGTGCGCTAGCCTTTGGCCGTGATGCGATTGATGGCGTGCAGCCAGTCCAAACAGCTGTTCATCATCCGGATGAAATTAGCACACTCTTTGATGGAGCAATCGTCTACGCCAAGGGCGGGCGCCTCCTCTATATGCTCATGCATTGGCTGGGCGAAGACGCCTTTCGCACTGGTCTGCAAGCATACTTCGCCACCCATGCCTATGGCAATGCCGAGGGCGACGACTTATGGCACGCGCTGAGTCAAGCCAGCGGACGCGATGTTGCCGCACTGATGAACCATTGGATTCGCACGCCTGGCTACCCAGTTGTCACAGCCTCGCATAGCGGCTCGCAGCTCGTGCTTGAGCAGCAGCGCTTCTTTATTAGCCCACACAAGACGGATAATGCCACGTGGCAGATTCCACTCCATAGCTTATCACCAGCTATACCAGCACTGCTCACCACGCAGCGCACAGTAGTAGAGCACAGTCTGGATGAGCCAGTCCTTCTCAATCATGGCAACGTTTCGCACTTCATCACACAGTATGATTACGCATTGCTAGAGCGCTTGCTCGGCCAAGTGCGGCGCGGTGAGCTATCTGTCGTCGATCGCTCACTCTTGCTCACCCAACAGCTGTTGCTAGCGCGGAGTGGCCGCGTATCGAGCGCCAGCTTACTCACTCTCCTTGATGCCTATCGCAATGAGACAGATGAGCATGTTTGGAGCGTGATGTCGTCAGTGGTTGCCCACCTCAAGCTCTTCGTTGAGCCACACAGCCCTGCCGAGCAAGCACTGCGGCAGTTCGTAGGCCAGCTCGCTCAGCAAAGTTATGACCGCCTTGGCTGGAGTGCCCGCGCCGATGAGCCCGAGAACGACACCAAGTTGCGATCGACGATCATCGCGCACATGCTCTACAGCGAGCAACCCACGGTGATTGCTGAGGCGCAGCGGCGCTATGCAGCGGGCGGCCTATTGGCTCTCGATAGCGAACTGCGCAGCCTGATTGCCAGTAGTATTGTCCGCCATAGCCAGCAGCCACAGCCGCTGATTGATGAGCTTCTGGTGCACTATCGGGCAACAGCCAGCAGCGACCTGCGCCAAGACATCGCCAGCGCTGTGACGAGTACGCGCGACGCCGCAAGTATTCGCAAGCTCCTTGCTCTCATGATGGATACCGAGACAGTTCGCACCCAAGATACCGTCTTTTGGTTTGTTTACTTACTGCGCAACCGCGACGCACGCGACGCTACGTGGCAATGGCTGCAAGATAATTGGAAGTGGATTGAAGAGCACTTCGGCAGCGACAAGAGCTTCGATTACTTCCCTCGCTATGCTGGCAACATCCTCGCTTCGCGCCAACAGCTGGGCGAGTATCAGCGTTTCTTTACACCACTGCGCAATGAGCCAGCCCTCACCCGCGTGATTGATATGGGCATTACAGACATCACCGCCCGCGTTGAGCTCATTGAGCGCGATGGCCCGGCGGTTGTGGCAGCACTCACAAAGGTATAGCGAGGCGCGAACCGTGCACTTGCATTTCCCAGTACTATTGGCTTTTACCGGTGTAAGCTAATCTGTCAGAAAACAGAGAATTCTTGCACTCTACCGAGTGAAGCAGTGAGAAGGTGTAATCGCACAGAAAAAGCTATAGATCTATGTAGCTTAAGTCACAAAACCATCACTACTCAACAACTTCAATTCGCACCACCCGCGGCGGACTGCCACTAGTAGCAATCGCAATGAGCTGGAGATTCATAGTGGTGATGTGCTCGTGGTGCGCATAGAACCGCGCGGCATAGTGCATTTGGTTGCGCTTCTTACGGGTAATCGCTGCGAGGCCATCGCCCGCATAATCATCCGTGCGATGCTTTACCTCAGCAAAATACAGCGTATCACCACACTTCGAGATAATATCGATCTCACAATATTTCGTCCGCCAGTTGCGCGCCACAATCTGATGGCCGCGCTGCTGCAAGGCGTCTGCCGCAGCCGTTTCGCCAGCATGGCCACGTGTGGTCGTCGTATCAGCTTGCTGCGTGGTGTGTGCTTGGTCTGCTGAGTGAGGGCTATCATTGCGGTAATACTGGAGTGGCTTGAAGCTGAGCCGATGCAGCGGCGTCACTCCATGGGTAGCAATCGCCGCTCGGTGCTGCGCTGTGCCATAGCCAGCATGCGCCGCAAAACCATAGTCAGGGTAGAATGCATCTTGCTCAGCCATATACTGGTCGCGCGCCACCTTGGCGATGATCGATGCCGCTGATACGCTCGGCACCAATGCATCCGCCTTAGGTAGCATCGTGACGTACCTCTCTAGTGCTGTCCCAGCCAAGAAATTCACCTTGCCGTCGATCACAATCTCCGTGAGCGTAATAGCTTGCTCGCGGCATTGCTGCTGCACAGCCTCTACCGCTCGCCGCGTTGCTAGGCGGAGGGCTTCGCTCATCCCTGTGTCATCCAGCTCTGCCGCACTTACCCAACCAAGCGCATACGCCGCCGCCTGCTCTTGAATGAGTTGAGCAAGGGCTTCGCGGCGCTTTTTCGTCAATTTCTTGCTGTCGTCTAGCCCATCTATTGCCGCACCACCCAGCACCACTGCGCCAACCACCAGCGGCCCAGCCCATGGCCCACGCCCGACTTCGTCAATCCCGAGTATCATACTACGATTGTCTCATATTTTATGGCATAGCGCACACTGCCGATCTTCATACTCGTTTAGCTTCGCCACACCAACAGCTACTCCCCCATATTGTCAAACAACATAGTGATGTATAATATACAACCTTTAGCTCTGTTCTTGTTCGTGCTTCTTGCTGATTCGCCTATTTTCTGTTGCGAGAGTGCGGGTAATCCACTACAATCAAGGCATATCTTCGGCTTAGCAACTATCACTTCATCACAAGGAGGAGTATGACAAGAACGCTTTGGCACACGCTGTTTGCTACCGGAGTGTTTGCATGTGCCATTGCTGGGTGTGCTGGCGTCCCTACTACGCTAGCGACAACAGCGCAGGCTCACACCATTAGCCCGCACGAAGTATGTACACACCAACACCATACGGGTGCGTATACGCTTGATAAGAGCAATCCATACGGGTGGTCGTGCTACAATCTCGCCTACTCGATATCCCTCTTCTCGGGCTTCACATTCACACCCAAGGGCAACCTCAATATGCAGGCATATTGTACAGCCCGCTATCACGGCACACGTGCCATCGTCGACCGTCAGCAAGCTCAACCAACCTGGCAATGCGTGCCATAGCATTCACCACACAAAAGATAGAACAAATAAACTGTATAGCGTCATAGTAATAACACGAAAGGATCATTCATACCCACCATGGAAATCACCGGGTCAGCACCACTCCTCATACTAGCAGTCGCACTTAACGTCGTGTATTTTGTCTTGCTCGTCTGTGGCATCTGTTGGGTTATCCGGCAGGGCCGACGCACCAAGCAGATCAGGCGGCATGTGGCCGCGATCGACGAAAACCTCGAGGCGATTCGCGCCATCCTAGCCGAGCAAGCAGAATCTCGCAAGACAAAATAATAGCATCAGTACACGAAAGCATAAAAGCCACCCTCAAGCGGTGGCTTTATTCTTGTGCCGAGTTATTCAGCTGTCTACGTATCGCGGCGAACAAACCGCTGCCGCCCCATCGCGCCCAGCGACACCAGCCAAACAAGCAGCGCCCCAGCGGTATTGGCCGCGATATCCCAATTGGTGTCATCCAGCGGCAAGCGAGCCACACCAGTCTTCGCTACCAGCAGCTCAAATAGCTCATTCATGCAGCCAAGTGCCGACACCAGCGCGAATAGCGAAAATGCCTCCACCAGCCAGTATCGGCGCCACCCCAGCGCGTGTTTGAGATAGAGCCACAGGCAGCCAGTAAATATCCCACCACCGATGAAGTGCGTATTAAACGCCGTGTCTTGCCCGTCGATCAACGGCGATGGCACATACCATGAGACAAAGAACAATCCACACGCCAAATACAGGAGCCAACGGTAGCCCCGCTCGTGCGTATAGCCGTAGTGCTGCAAAATTGGTGGTACACTACTGGCCAAAACAGCTGGTATAACAATCGAAACAATGGTAAAGATACTCATACTTCTAGTATAACATCAACTGCAAGCTAGCAACCACAGGCCTATCACGTATCATGGTATAGCCATTACAGCAAATATGTTGTGCGTATTATCTCCATACCTCATCCATATATCACGCCCTTCCCTTCCGGTGCTCAGGAGAGGTTGTTTACCAAAGCCTCACGAGCCGAGCGTTCAAGGCAAAATAGACTAATGGCGTAGCTCTCCTCATACAAATCCGCCCCTGGTACATAGAGGCGGATATAAAAGCTTTCTTGCGATGGCTATTCTACGCAGCTTCGTGGCGAGCGGCAACCTCAGCAGCCTTAGCGTCTAGCTCAGCTTGCTTGGCGTCTTCTGCAGCCTTTTTCTCGGCAGCGTCTTTGGCCTTCTCTTCTTTGAGGCGGGCAGTCTCGGCCTCGGCATGAGCATCGTGCACGTTGTTCACCGCCTCGCGGTCGAACTGTACGGCAGTCAGGCGAGCCGACTTACCACTGCGGCCACGCAGGTAGCTCAGGAAGTTGCGGCGCACCTTAGCGCGGCGCATCACCTCAACCTTCTCAACCAGTGGGCTGTGCAGCAAGAACGACTTCTCTACCCCCACACCGCTGGTAATCTTGCGTACAGTAATGCGGCTGGTGTGCTGGCCTTTGTTGTCGGTGCGGATCACCACACCTTCAAACATCTGGATGCGCTCTTTGTTGCCTTCTTTGATTTTTTGGTGGACGCGGACCGTGTCGCCGCTCCGCACATCAACGACGGCAGGCTTTTTCTGCTGGTCATTGACTTTTTGGATCAGTGCAAAACTCATGACTTTCTCTCTATTTAATTATTAGATGACAATTCAGTTATTGATTGTACCATATTTTGTGTGCAGGGAGAAGAGGAGGAGTAGTTTTTATAATCACTACTCGAGAAATGACCTCCTCGCTGTTTTCTATAACAAAGAGGTCATTAATTTCTTAGCACAGAGTCTCTATTTACGACACTTGCTGCTGAGCACGATTAATCATCTCTTGCATGTTTTCTCGCGGGATTGGCTCTAGGAGGGTGCTAGGTGGTACATTTCCCTGCATTCCCTGCATTTTAGCGGTACCACCAACCCGCAGTAAAGTATCTGAGCCATCGTTAGTAATATCAGCACCAACAGGAATCCGCTCTCCCCCATTAGCTTGGATATAAACATCATTGCCATCACCAGCTTTCTTGGAGTTCGAATCAAACATCTTTGACTCATCAAAGGTCAGTTTGTTACACATACTAGTACTGATTGCGTTACCATACTTATCAGACATCGGGAGGTTTGGATCAAATGAACGCAGTGTAAACGTTGACATATCAACTGTATACAGCCCAACTACTTTGCCCGATCCATGACCAAACCCTGTGTCTTCACGGTAACAGAAAGGTCGCACACCAACGTAGCCGTTACCTGCTTCATCAACGTCTTTGACAACGCCACCAAGTACATCCACAGACCCTTCTTTGACGGCTTTTGCTAGCTCAGCAACGGAGGGCATCTTCTCCTGATTATTCTCTGCTTCGTTTGGAGTTGGAGATGGTGTTGTCTCTGGCGATGAAGGGTGTGATGGTGATGGTATCTCCGTTGCTTTGTTAGTAGAGTGAGATTGCTTAGGCTGTGAAGTCTTGTTGCGTGCTGGCGCTTTGATGGATGGATTTGCGGTTGCTGACGACGTTGCTTCGGCAGTGACAGCAGGTTGATCTGGTTGTGCTTCATTTCGTGGTGTTTCTGCAGAGCACGCCGCCGCACCAAATGCCAAAGCTAGGCCAGCACCTGCCCCAATAAGCTCTTTTGTCTTCTTCTTCACATTATCAGCTAATCGTTCGCCCATTTTTCTTTCCTCCTCTTTCTCTGTATCATCACTGGTGGATGATGCCTATTTTGGATTTATAATCTAAACTATACCGCACTTTGGTATATATAGCAACTAGTTTAGCTGGTGGTGTTTTCTTAGGCTGCGTTTGCTCCACTCTCATGGCTATCCGCTATGGCTGCAGCTCTGTTGTAGTACGCGTGTTGGAGTTTGTATAGGAGCACACGCTTGACGGCATCATCGCGCACTAGGTCATACATTGTCTGCGGGTCGTATGCATAGAGGGCAAGCACAAGCGCCTCGCCAGCAGACGGTAGCGCACGCTTGCGCGCTTGTTTCTTGTTGATGAGCCCAGCCTGCCGAGCTTTGTTGAGGAATATCTCTAGGTTGTACTCTGAGGCATATTGGCTCTCCATCCCTGGCAAATCTTGAATGCGAAATACCGGCTCGTCTGCATCATCATCTACGCTATTTTCTAGCAAGGAATCGATCAGTGGCTGCGCAAGCTCCACAAGCTGCTCGATCTGAGCGCGCACTTCTGGGCTGAGGGCAGCCTCTGCAGCGCGGAGGGCTTCTTGCTGCTCTTTAGCATCTGCTGCTTGACGGTCAGCGGCGGCACGGGCGGCTTCGAGAGCTCGTTTTGCCAGTGCATCATCGATATCTGGCATTCTACTGGCCGAAGATTCATGTTCTGTATCATCAGCTCGTGATGTCTCGCTGTAGGTAGCGCCCACTTTGTGCGGTGCAGCCGACGTCCACGCAATCTGATGTTTGCCATAACGACCGCTTCTTTGCTCTTCTACCGATTCTTGCCCGGCAACCTCAACTGATACCGCACGATAAACAGTGATTGGATCACGTCGCCGACCATGCTCATCTATGAGGTATCGCCGGCCGCGCTGAAGGACAAGGTCGTGGCGCGCTAATTCGTCTGAGATAATCGCACTGCGGTTATCTGGTTTTTGGTCAATATTTAGCAGGGCACTCACTCGATTATATCGCCCAAGTTTTGTGCGCACTTTCTCTGGGTCGTAGACCTCGTCACCTAGCTCTTGTACCGTCCATGCTTCGCCTAAAGACTCTATGAGAACCTCTGCCAACCGTAGACTAGCGTCCTTTTTGATAAACTCTGACGGAGCACGGCCATCATATCCTCGCTTGCTGTCTTGAGGTATTGTTCGACCATCATCAGGGAAGACATGAATATACCCGGGCTCACTCTCATCACCAGTCGATTGCGCTTTCTCAACCGCTTCTTCGCCCCAGATACGAATTGCTGTTTCCTCAGATACAACTGCCAAAGGCGGCTCTGTGAGACCCATATAGTACGCTAGCTCAGCGTTAAGCTCACCAATCCTATCTTCGACAATTTGGCGCTGCTCCCACACGTCTTTGCCAAGCGGGGTTGCCTGATACATTTCATCAACCCGCTTTGCTGCTTTATTGGGTGTCAATGCTGCATGACCAAGGTCGGCCAGAATCTTCGCTATCTTACCTTCTGTTTTGTAGCCGCCCTTCTCCATTGGCTGTTCTTCTTGTTCGGCTATTTCGGTAAGAGTAGCCTCGCAGCTCGCTCGCTCCTCTTGATAGCGTTGGAGAACACCTAACGGCACTGCATTCTTGTCGCCAGTCTGCACAAACTCCGCGAGCGCTTCTTGCTGATCGGTTTTGATCGTCGGCAGAACCTCCTGATTATAGATATCCTCCTCATACTCTAAGATATTTGCGTCGTGAAGGGCCAGCATGACTTCTCTGTGATGCTCATTATCTTTGGCAATTGCTGCCGTTACTTTTTCAAGCGGGTCCTTAGCACTAGTCTCATGTGGTGATGGCTGGTCTATAAATCTTTTCATTATCACTCCGTATTATGAACCGCTGCGGCGATGCAGGGCTTTTTGCTCGGTTTGTATTATGCATCATATAATAGCATTTGGCGCGAAAGTATTGCAATGAAAGCTGTTTATCCTTGGGCTCACCCATACTCTTTCTGGCATGCGTGGTATACTAGAGCGTATGGATTATAACAAACTTGCACTCGACCTACACAAAAAATATAAGGGGAAAATTACCACCAGCCTGCGCGATAGCGATGAGCTAGACCGCGATAAACTCAGCAGCTACTACAGCCCCGGCGTCGGCGCAGTCAGCAAGGCAATTGCAGATGACCCCACTACTCTGCCCACCTACACCTGGACGAATAACCTGGTGGCAGTCATTAGTGACGGCTCGGCCATTCTGGGTCTGGGCGACCTCGGCCCCAAAGCCGCCATGCCGGTGATGGAAGGTAAGGCGCTGCTGTTTAAGCACTTTGCTGGTGTCGATGCCGTGCCAATCGTGCTGGATGTGCACCAGCCAGAGGAGATTATTGCTACGGTTAAGGCAATTGCGCCGAGCTTTGGCGCGATTAACCTCGAGGATATCGCTGCGCCCAAGTGTTTCGAGATTGAGGAGCGCCTGAAGGCCGAGCTCGATATCCCCGTCTTCCACGACGACCAGCACGGCACGGCTGTGGTGGTACTAGCTGGGCTGATCAACGCCGCCAAGCTGACGGGCCGCAGCCTAGCTGATAGCAAATTCGTCGTGGTCGGCGCTGGTGCTGCCGGCACTGCTATCATCAAGCTGCTGCACACCTATGGCGCTCGGCACATTGTGGCGGTCGATAGCAAAGGCATCGTGGGCAGCCACCGTACCGACCTTAACGCCGAAAAGACTGCCCTGCTTGCGTACGTTGATGCCGCGCAGCAGGGGTCGCTCGAAGACGCCATGGCCGGTGCTGATGTC
The DNA here is from genome assembly GCA_938030095.1 of uncultured Candidatus Saccharibacteria bacterium. GTDB lineage: Bacteria > Patescibacteriota > Saccharimonadia > Saccharimonadales > Saccharimonadaceae > Saccharimonas. Next base: position 77,335 of record CALHGK010000004.1, on the reverse strand, counting down.
TTCATTGGCGTATCGCGCGCCGGGCTGCTGACCCCAGAGCTCGTTGGGAGGATGGCCACAGACCCGATTATCTTTGCCCTGGCCAACCCAGTGCCAGAAATCATGCCAGATAGTGCCAAAGCAGCCGGCGCTGCCGTCATCGCCACTGGCCGCAGCGACTTCCCCAACCAAGTCAATAACGCTCTGGCCTTCCCGGGCATCTTCCGTGGTGCGCTCGATAACGGCGTGCAAAAAATCACCGATGAACACAAACTCGCCGCTGCCCAGGCGCTGGCAGCGCTGGTCGATAAACCCACAGCAGACTACGTCATCCCCTCACCATTTGATGAGCGCGTGGTTGAGGCCGTGGCGACGGTTATTCGGTAGACCGATACTCGCCACGGTCTAAATTCCTGAATTACACCTCGCGCTTTATGTTCTGCTACTTAGCTCAATAGAGCATTGATTATATAGCAGGTTCCGCCCACACAAGAGACAGCGAGCCTAAAGAATAAAACTACGTAGCATACAAGGACTACGTAGTTTTATTTCTGTATGGTTCTTCCTTCTTAGACACTACCTGCACCTTTGCTGCGTAGCTCCCGCCGAGAACGTCCAGTAATTTCTGCCAGCGTTGCCAACTGATGTTGCTTATCACAAACGCCGATCAGCATAATCAACTCGTGCACCTGCATCGCTGTGAGCTGCTCACGCACACCCATAAGCGTATCGTCCATCTGGTTGACACGCAGATTCGATATGTAGACACGCATCACGTTGTGCTTCGCGTCTTTGCTATAGATTACAGGGTGTGGATAAATTGATTCACCGCTCTTGTCTACACTCGAGAACTTCCCAGCAGCAATCAACCCACCCTCCGACATAGCCACCTGAGCATAGTGCGTGAGACGTTGCTGCACATTTGATGAGACATAGTCCCATGCAGTCGATTGATAGCCATCCATCTGACGCTCAATTTCTTGTAGCGCCTTGCTGCGGCAATCAACTACAAGCGCCCCAGGTACATCATCAACAACAATCTTACACTCTATAGTGCTACGCTCAGTGTCAAGCCATGGCACAAGCTCATGTGGTAATGCAAGATGATCGTGTAAGTAATGCGCAGTTTCTGCACGAGAATGTGCCGGCTTTGCTGGTAAGCCTCCATTTTTTGGCTTGTTAGGTGGGTATTGTTGTATATCATTCCGCTTCTTGTATGGTGCTGTATTTGCTAAGTTCTGCGTTACTTGTTGCTCTGTGGTAGGTTGATACGCTTGTAGCATAGTGACGAGCCGCTCAGCCGCCTCTGCAATAATCTGTTCGGTTTGCATATCCACCGACTGCCGAGCAGCATCTTGCATAGTCTTGGGCCAGAGGCGATCAGCTAAGCGCTGTGCCATATCATGAGTTATCACCTTATCTGATCGATCAAACCATTGTAAGAGTGCAATTTGCGTCTGGCTAATTTGTGGCACATGCTCTGTGAGGTAGTGGCAGAACGACAGCAATGTATCAGCCGGTACTATTGCGTGTTCCTCGTTTCGCGATTGTTCAAGCTGCCGTGCCTGCGCAACTAACGCTGTATGCTCCGTTTGCAATGCATCGAGATGTTGACTCTCCGATTTACAGATTGCAACTTCGTCATCGTAGCATGGTTGCTGTGGCTCATCAAAGGCTATCTGTTCGCACTGCGCCACTGCCCAATCGACTGTCTCCTGAACTAACTTTTGGTATATATCGTTAGCTGCCGATGGCAGCAGAGCTTTATCCTGCTGCCATTCAGTACGCTTCGGAATAGCTACACAACACCAATCTGGCAACTGCACTGCTCCACCAGCTACAAACACTGCCTTGACTGTACGCACGCTCCGCATCATTAGCTTGTGGCGCTGCTTATCGACGCGCTGCTGCGCACGCTCCACCGCTGCCGGATATAGTCGCACGCTGGTTGCCCGCCATGAGCCGGCTTCGCACAATAGTGTATGGCGCGCACAGTATTCATATCGCTCACTCGTAAAGCGGCACTGCTGGAGCGTATGCTTAGTGTTTTGCATGACTATGGCCGCTTCTTTATCCTGTTGCATCACAAGAGGTAAGTCTTCAAGCACACCATTGAGAACTGCAAAGCTCACATTGAGTGATGCCATATCCTCTTTTAGCTGCCATTCGTCTAGGCTCGGCTCACACTCTCTGGGGAGTGTTTCACTACCACTGCTCAATAGCGTCTCTCTAGGGCTGTCGCCTATGGTAGATCCTCGTGGATAATTCGAAATCTGTTCATATGACATGCCATAGCATAATACGCAAAAATTGATGCTTTGTCAAAATCCGCTATGCAATATATGGCACAGATTAGCTCTAAATAGCGCGTTTATATCACCCGCCCAACTTCCTCGAGCGTTGTCTCGCCGCGCAGGGCAGCAAGGACACCGATTTGCTCGAGGGTAAGCATGCCTTCGCGCTGAGCGGCTTTTTCGATGACGTCTGGGTGGACATCGGTAAAGTCGCCGCGGATGAACTTCTGAATACCTGGGGTCACGATAAGCTGCTCCATGATCACCATGCGGCCCTTGTAGCCAAATGGTGCATCGTCGCTCGGTACTGGCCGCCAGAGCTTGAAGGTGTCGAGATCGGGATGCTCCACCTCTTCAGGAATATCAGCCAGGACTCGCTTGACATAGCTGCGCGTGGCGTCATCTGGCTCGTAGGCTTCCTTGGTTTCGTCCACAAGACGCCGCACCAAACGCTGCGCCACCACAAGGCGGATAGCACTGGCAAAAATCGGATTCACACCAATCAGGTCGATCATCCGGCTAAAGGCCGCACTGCTACTATTGGCGTGGAAGCTCGACATCACCAAGTGACCAGTAATCGATGCCTGAATGGCCGTGCGCGCCGTATCAACATCGCGGATCTCACCTACCATCACGACATCTGGATCGAGACGCAGCACACTACGCAAGCCCTCACCAAAGCTCCCACCGGCGCTTGTATTGATCGGGATCTGCGAGATACCAGCCAAGCCGTATTCGATTGGATCCTCTAGCGTAATAATCTTACGATCGGTCGTATTGAGGGCATTGAGCATACTATAGAGCGTGGTAGACTTACCCGAGCCCGTTGGCCCAACCATCAGCACAAGGCCGCGCGGATGGCTGATGATTTCATCAATCTGCTGGCGCTGCTTGGGCGGAATACCTAGCAGGTCAAGATTAAGCAAGCTTTCATCGAAGTTAAAGAGACGCAGCACGGCATCCTGCCCATACATGGTTGGCACAGTCTCAACACGGATGTTGAGCAAGTGCGTCGCATTACCATGCGTTACATCCTTTTGGATGTGACCCGACTGCGGTTCCATCGAAGCACTCGACACACCAGCTCGGCTAGCAAGCTCACCCATGATCACACGGTAGCGGCTGCGGCTAATCGTCGCGACGGGGTGAAGTGCACCATCGACACGAAGGCGAATCCGGATGTCGTGGCGTTCATTCTCGATGTGGATGTCGCTCGCGCCGAGCATATCCGCCTGGTTGATCAAGAAGTCGAAAACCTCCTCGCTGCTCACTCGCCCAAGCGTCTGGCTCACCTCGGCAATGGTCTCGCTGTCGCCCGCTTTGGCAATCTTAATATCATCGTAGACAATCTTCTTCGGTGGGTCAAAGCGGTTCATCAGCACGCGGTAGGCACTGAGGCTAATCAGATAGAAATCGACAGGCAACCCCTGGTCTTGATAGGTACGCCGCGTCCGCTGGATAACGGACTGGGGTGTTTGTGTCGTAACGGCAAACTGATACGATTCTTGTTCATTGCCATCAGTCAGCGGCAGCATATAGAGGTTGTGCATCTCCTCAATCGTCATTAGGTCGCGTGCTAGTGGCAGTGTCTCCTCGATGGGGCGCATATCAAGGTATTTAAGGCCAAGAATGCGCGAGCGTTGCTCGGTCGACGCCTCATCTTGCTGGCGACGACGTTGTTGGACTTCATCTTCATTCATCCTTCTTAGTGTAACAAAAAGCTCGTGGTAAATATAGAGGTAAAGGAAGGTGCACCTATATACAAGACCGGAGAACCTTTTTGAAATTGAGACGCTTATGGCTTACGGCTCGTCTATATATGCTATTTTTTCGATATCTTACAGATTGTTCCGGCAAGCTTCAGGTATAATACAACTATGCCAGAGATTATTGTTATTGCGCACAACATTCGCTCAGCACACAATGTCGGGTCGATCTTTCGCACCTGCGAGGGGTTTGGTGTGCAGCGGCTTATCCTTAGTGGCTACACCCCCTACCCCGATCTTGCCCTTCAGCCAACCCCACCACACTGTGCCTACCAGCCCGAAGAGACAGTGCGAGCCGACCCACGATTGCCGCATATCCGCGAAAAGATTACCCAGCAGATTCACAAGACAGCGCTTGGTGCCGAAGCTCTCGTGCCGTTCGATTACCAGCCAGCGCTCGACCTTGAGCAGTTTGCCGGCTATCGCATTGTTGCGCTCGAGCAAGCCTCTACCTCTGTTAATCTTTCGCAGTATCAGCCACCAGATAAGCTCGTCCTTTTGCTTGGCGAAGAAGTCCATGGTATTTCGGCCGAGACGCTTGCGCTCGTGGATGACATTATCGAGATTCCGATGTATGGGCAAAAGGAATCTTTTAACGTATCAGTCGCGACCGGTATTGCGCTCTATGCGCTCACAACTGCTGGATAATTGCAGTACGATATGTACCCATTTTGTTTGCGTTGTAGCAAATATCGGGTTATACTAGCAGCAGGTGGCACGACCAAGCCACCGCACACAGCTTGCCTGTGCTTGAGCTTATTTCCGCTCGCCTTGCAAGTATCTGGCCTCGCGCCACCCTGGTCGTAGACGCAATTGTTCGAAGTTTCTTATCTAACACGCGCAATCTGCAGACTCCCAGGGTGGCGCGAGTCACCCCCCTCGCGGGGACGGCATTATTTAACAACAACGCAGTCACTACCAAGGATTTGCGCAAGCTCGTCCTGCAGCTGTTGCTGCACGTCGACCCGAAATGGCAGGCGAATCGCCGACGTTTTGTCATCACCGAGCATCATAATAATATCGTGCTGGCCCGGGTTTTGTGTACACAGCTGCTTAAATTTCGTAAGAGCAGCTATATCATCGGGGTTCTTGACCCGCACATAGACCGTTGGAAGCGTATCAAGCGGTTTGGGCGGCGGCCCCCCTACTGACAATGATGCGGCCGCACGTGCCGATGCTTGTGCTGAGCGCTGGGTATTTTTTTGCGATGATGACCGGCGGCGCGGCGTAGCTGCTGGGCCGGTTGGTGCAGACATTGTACGGCCAGTTGCCTGGTATTCGGCTAAGTCGGTATCAGTCACGACGGTGATTTCATTGGCAATTAGCTTCGCTTCATCACCAAGGTTGCCATCACGATCGCGCGCGCTCACCTTACCGCTGGCAGTGATTACCACATCTTGCTCCAGCTGGCCAGCCAGCTTCTCGTACAGATTCGGGAAAATAATAATCTCACTCTCACCTGATTTGTCCTCAACTCCCACAAAGGCCATTTTACTGCCGGACTTCGTCACAATCGTCCGCAGGCGCGTCACGAGACCACCGATCGTCACCGTCTGGCCATCGATCTGTGGTGAGACATTGCGCAGTGGCACGGTCTGTTCAGCAAAGAACGTGTCGTAGTGGTCAAGCGGGTGCGCACTAATATAGAGGCCGATCAGCTCGCGCTCCCACATCAGGCGCTCTTTGTCGGTGTGTTTGACGGGTGCTGGCTTAAGCTCAATTGACGGCATAACCTCGGTCGAGCTGTCGGCGAGGCTACCAAAGAGATCGGTTTGGCCGCTCAGTGCTTCCTTCTGTAATTTGCTAGCAAAAGCAAGGACGTTCTCAAGATTAAAGAGGAGGTCGGAGCGATCGCCCAGCGCATCAAAGCCGCCCGACTTAATGAGCGACTCCCAGACCCGTTTGTTGCACTTGCTCGTCGAAACACGCTTAGCAAAATCTTCCACCGTAGCAAACTTCCCATCGCGGTCGCGCATCTTGACGATCTCTTCCACCGCTCCCACGCCAACACCCTTCACTGCCGCCATACCAAAGCGGATCTGCTTCTTGCCCGGTACCACAGCAAATTCCTCGTACGATTCATTCACATCAGGGTTAAGCACCGTTAGACCCATATGCTTGCACTCGGTGATCTCGATGGCCAGTCGGTCGACGTCATCGTGGTCACTCGTCATCAAGGCTGCCATAAAGGCATCGGGGTAGTGCGCCTTGAGATATGCCGTCCAGTAGGCGATGAGCCCGTAGCACGCCGCGTGGCTTTTGTTAAAGCAGTAGTTGGCAAACTCCTCCAGCTGCGTCCAAAACGTCTCGGCCATCTCACGCGTCGCTCCACCGACCTTCACTGCTCCTTCGACAAACTCCGGCTTGACCTTCTTCATCAGGTCGATCTTTTTCTTACCAACGGCCTTACGTAGGGTGTCGGCCTGCCCACCAGTAAAGCCGCACCACTCTTTGGAGATCTGCATAAACTGCTCTTGATAGACCAAGATACCATAGGTGTTCTCAAGTGAGCTCTTCATCCCCGGATGAAGGTAGGTGATTTCCTCCTCGCCGTGCTTGCGCCGGATAAAACTATCGATAAACTGCATCGGCCCTGGCCGATACAGCGCCACCATTGCGATGATATCCTCAAAGTGCGACGGCTTGAGGGCGCGCAAATAACGCTTCATCCCAGCCGACTCAAGCTGGAATACCCCTGTTGTGTCGCCCCGCTGAAAGAGCTTGTACGTTGCTTCGTCATCAAGTGGTAGCGTGGAGAGGTCGATCGTATCACCATAGACTTTGCGGATGATCCGCATCGCATTGTTAATAATCGATAAGTTCGATAGGCCAAGGAAGTCCATCTTGAGCAAGCCAAGGTCCTCAACCTCACCCATTGGAAATTGCGTTGCCACGACGCCTTTCTGCGCCTGCTCAAGCGGGATATATTTGACAAGCTCGTCGGGCGCAATCACCACACCACACGCGTGCACCCCATGGCTGCGAATTGTCCCCTCTAACTGAATGGCATAATCAAAAACTTGCTTAGCAGTTGGGTTCGTCTCGTATTCGTGCTTAAGGTCAGGATCTTCCTTCGTGCTAATTGCCAGCGGAATGTGCCGCCCCTGGGCAGGTGGTGGTACCATCTTAGCTAGGCGGTCACTTTCAGCATACGGCACCTCCAACACACGTGCGACATCACGCACCGCCGCCCGGGCCGCCATCTTACCAAAGGTGACAATATTACTGACGTGGTCGTGACCATATTTATTTGCACAGTAGTCGATTACCTCATCGCGCCGCGTATCCTGGATGTCAACATCGATATCGGGCATGCTAATGCGATCGGGGTTCAGAAACCGCTCAAAGAGTAGACCGTACTTGAGCGGGTCAAGATCAGTGATATTAAGCGCATAGGCAATGATCGACCCTGCGGCACTACCCCGGCCTGGCCCAAAGACAATCCCTTGGCTCTTACCCCAGTTGATGAAATCCTGCACGATGAGGAAATACCCCTCATACCCCATGCTTGCCATGACGCCTAGCTCCATCTCGGCTCGCTCACGCACGCTATCGGCCAAGGTGGGGATGATCTGCTCGGGGAGCTGATCAGCAGTATCTTCGGGTTTTGCACCATTGTAGCGCTGGGCTAGGCCACGATACACCAGCTTGTGCAGGTAGCTATGCTCACTCGTCTCACCCTCAGGCAATGGGTACTTTGGGATGAGGATCTTACCCAGCTCGATATCAACAGTGCAGCGGTCGGCAATCTGTTTGGTATTGGTAATTGCCTCAGGCAGCTCGCTGCCCCACCGAGCAATAATGTCACGCGGGTCGGTCAAATGGAGCTCGAAATCTTTCAGGCTCATCCGCTTTTCGTCACTCAAGAATGAACCCGTCCCCACGCAAAGCAATATCTCATGCGCATCCTGGAAGTCGTGCGTCAAATAGTGGCCATCGCACGTCACCACCAGAGGAATGTCCAGCTCCTCAGCCATACGACGCAAGCCTTCGTTAATCTTCGCCTGCACATCCCAGTGCGTATTAGACTCGGGGTGACCATGGTCTTGCAATTCCAGGTAGTAGCGATCGCCAAAGACACGCTTATACCACTGAGCAATCTCAACTGCCTTGGCATAGTCGTCATAGCGCAGTGCCTCGCCAATCTCACCACTTGCGCAGCCGCTTAGGACGATCAGCCCTTCATTGAGCTCCTCGAGGAGGTCGTGGTCAATCCGCGGCTTATAGTACATCCCCTCTAGGTTTGCCTTCGTACTCAGCCGCATCAGGTTGTGATACCCCTGATTATTCATCGCAATGATGGTCAGGTGGTAGCGCATCTTATCTTTGGCAGGGTCACGGTCGAAGCGCGATCGAGCGGCAACGTACGCTTCAATGCCAAGAATTGGCTTGATGCCCGCCGCCTTGGCTGTCTTGTAATAGTCAAGCACCCCACTCATCGTCCCGTGGTCAGTAATAGCCGCTGCCGTCATACCATAGTCTTTAACAGTACTAACAAGATCACCAATCTTCGTCAAGCCATCAAGCAGCGAATGATGGGTGTGGTTGTGCAGGTGAACAAAATCTGACGGTTGCAAAGCTGATGAGTGAGAAGTCATACCTCTTTAGTATAGCAAATGAACAAGTGATAAGGCCAACCCTCCATCGTTGTGATTAGCAAAAATAAACTCAACTACCCTCACGTTGCGTGTGCCAGTCGTTCATCACTCCATCTAGTGGAGTGCAATGATCTACTGCAGAATAAATGGGGGGCTTTGCCCCCGTATAGCATATCAGTGCCGCGCGTTCATCACCTTAATAACACTATCAATGAAGTCGGCCAGGCCTGGCACCAAGAGGCCAATAGCGTTAAGAAGCCAGACGAACAGCGCCACAAGAATCGTCCCGCCAAGCACGCTTCCAAGGCCAAAAAATATCCCGCGGATGAAGTTCATTTTGTAGACCTCTGCGCGGCTTCGATGAAAATCGTAAAATAAATCCTCGAGGACAGCCTTGCGTGCATCAGTCTCGTTGGTTTGTTTGACCTGCTGCGCAAGCTTAGCAACTGGCCCAGAATGACCATGCTCCTTAGGTGTAGCCAGCACATCTGATGAGCGCTGTGATTGAGATGATTGCTTTGTCATAATAATTGCGAGGGTGCGGCGAGCTTGCTCCTCTTAGGAGGATACTCGCCGTACCCTTTGTGGCCTACAAGCTACTTTTTGCCCTTAGCAAACTCGTCGCGAGCACTGCGCAGGGCACGGTCACCGCGGCTATGCAGGTCGCGAGCAGCATCACGTGCTTCATAGTACACCTTCTCGCCCTTAGCGCGCAATTCGTCACCCTTTGTAGCGGCGTCTTGCTTGAGCTCATGCGCTTTTTTCTTGAGGTCGGTTCGTGTTTCTTTACCCGACTTTGGTGCTGTCAATAGACCAGCTACCACGCCAGCAGCAGCACCGAGGACTGCACCAAGGACAAATTTACCTTTCGACATTCTTATATTCTCCTTTATCGATTACGTTTGGTAATAAACAATTTTTTGATCGAAGACATAGCCGTCTTAGCCAGCCAAAATGGCGAAGTAAATCGGGTGATATTATCAGTTGTTGTCTCGAGGTTGGTTGCCACGCGCTCAGCTAATTCTGCCACTGCACTAATCCGCTTAGTAATACGAATCAATATAACCGTCAAGACAATCGCAAGCACCAGCAGCAGCGCCAGCAATACCGATAACATGATAACTAATATCTGAGCCCACTCCATGCGGTATCTCCTTTATGTTAGTAGCATATATACTATGCCTGAGTATCAGTATAGCGGGCCCGTAGGTATTTTGCAAACTCTGGGCCAAGCACGGGGTCCTTGAGGCCAAAATCCACAACGGTCTTGAGGTACTCTAGCTTATCACCAGTGTCATAATATGTACCGTTAGTGATTTCCACACCAAAGAACGCGTGGTTGTCATCAATCATTCGCTGCATAATAGGCTGGACGGTAAACTCGCCATGCCCATCAAAATGCTCCTTCGCATGCTCGAGATAGCTAAAGAATTCGCCAGGCAAAATATAGCTACTGACACTGGCGAGGTCAGATGGTGCATTGGCCTTGCCTGGCTTTTCAACAATGTTGCTCATCTTAATAACACCGTCTGACAGCTGCTGGCCAGCCACAACGCCGTAGCGATCAAACTCAGCATCATCGACGATCTTTTTACACGACAACACTGCCCCATCGAGCTCTTGCGATGCAGCGATCATCTGCTGAAAGCGGCTTGGGCTAGCAGCAATGAAGTCGTCGGCAAAGGTATAGATGACGGGCTCATCACGGTTGATGAGGTGTGCTGCGCAGGCCAGCGGCGTCGCGTTGCCGTATGGGCCTTTTTGGCGGATGTAGATAAAGTTTGCCATCTCCGAGAGCTGCTTGACGGTATCGATCAATGGCTGCTTCTTCGGCCCACCAGCCCGGAGGTTAGCTAGCAGATCCTCATTTGGCACATCAAAGTGGTCTTCGATCGCACGCTTATTGGCACTCCCCACGATGATAATGTCGCGGATCCCCGCCTGGACGAGCTCCTCCACCACATACTGGATGATTGGCTTATCAATCAGCGGCATCATCTCCTTAGGCATAGCCTTGGTCTGAGGTAAGAACCGCGTGCCAAAACCCGCGGCGGCGATGATTGCTTTTGTTGGTCGTTTCATTATGATTCCTCCTGTCGTCGGTTATTTAGATACTCAAATGCTAAGGCAAACGGCCCTGCAAGGCAAAGCTCGCCATTCTTAGCAATTGTAAACAATTCATCAATCGAGACGAGACGCGTCTGAACTCCCTGGTCGCGTTCGGTCTGGTCGAGCTGCTTTACCTGTGGATCATATGTGCAATCGGTCGCAAGAAAAACCGGGCTTTTGCCATTAATGTAGCCATTCTCGTGGCAGTCCCCCAAGTAGTGCATCACACCCGGAACATACCCTGTCTCCTCTGCTAATTCACGTCGCGCTGCTGCTTCTGGGTCTTCGCCGGGCAAGGCAGCTCCACTCGGGAAGTCATACAGCCACGCCTCAGGTCCTGCTCGAAACTGATACACCATTACTACCTTGCCCTCCGGTGTGAGAGCAATCACTGGCGCAGCACAACTATCCTCAGCAAAAAATGTTGTGAACTCATGCGTCAAGCCGTCATCCGTCTGAAAATGCTTCACGACCACTGACTGCTTAAACCGCTCACCTACTGGCGTCACTGTTGTTGGCTCACTGCGGGTAAATGTCTTCATTACTACTCACCTCTCTGGATATCCTTTAGATATCCTTTAGTTGCTCATATGCCAAGAATAGGCTCTCTGTATCTGTTATTTTACCAAATTTGCCATAAAATCAGCCTGGTCACCAATCCGACGCCACGGATTCATTACTTCAGCCTCTCACGAATCAGTTTCTGCGCCAGAGCTGGGTTGGCTTTGCCGCGGGAGCGCTTCATAACTTGCCCAACGAGGTAGCCAATTGCCTTATCCTTGCCGGCCTTGATATCGGCAATGGACGCTGCACTGGCTGGGTCATTCATCACCTCATCGACAATTGCGCCAATTGCCCCTTCGTCCGACACCTGGAGCAAGTTCTTTGCCTCAGCAATTGCCTCAGGCATCGTACCAGTATATTGCTCGTCAAAGAGGTCGAGAAAGAGCTCCTTCGCACCAGTCGAGCTGACTTTGTTGTCCTCCACCAATTGCGAGAGCAGCAAGAGTCGCCGCGGCCCAACAAAACCCGACTCAACCTTACTCATATCCATCAACTCTTCTGGCGTGGAGGCAAACCAATTAAATATCCGCTTGACAAGTCGCTGATACACTGACTCATCGACGCCAAGCCATTGCAAAATCGACGCAGCATTATGCTCGAGCGGATAGATATCACTGAGTAAAATAGCCAGTGGCTGATGACTGAGCACTGTATTAACCACCGAGCTATCCAGCGCAAGGCTCTGCCACTGCGCACGGTACTCACCTGGCATCGTCGGCACATCCTGCTGGACACGAGCAATCTCTTCGTCCGTTAGGACAATTGGTGGAATGTCTGGGTCGGGCATGTAGCGATAGTCCTGTGCATCTTCTTTGCTGCGCTGGCTCGTCGTGATACCTTTGTCGTCGCTCCAACCACGGGTCTCCTGCACGACGCGCTCACCTCGCTCAAGCAGATCTGCCTGACGGGCAAATTCATACTCCACTGCCTTTTCTACACTGCGGAAGCTGTTGAGATTTTTCACTTCAGCACGCGTCCCAAGCTGATCTGAGCCCTTTGGCGCGATCGAGATATTAACATCAAAGCGCATATTACCATGGTAAAGATCACCATGCGTGACGCCAGCATAGGTCATGAGCTTATGGAGCTCTGCTGCGTAGGCGCGGGCTTCTGCTGCCGAGTGAATATCGGGCTGCGAGACGATCTCGATCAGTGGTGTACCCGCCCGGTTGAGATCGACCAATGAGTAACCATCGTGATGTGTTAACTTGCCAGCATCTTCCTCCATGTGAGCATGGTCGATCCGGACGCGCGTGGTGCTACCATCATCAAGTGGCACATCGACATAGCCCGCCAAGATAATCGGCTGATACATCTGGCTCGTCTGGTAGCCTTTCGGTAGATCTGGATAAAAATAATGCTTACGATCGAAACGCGAAACACGAGCGATGGGTGCATTGAGTGCCTTGCCAGCCCGAATCGCAAGATCAACCGCGTGGCGATTTAGCACTGGCAACATACCAGGCAGACCGAAATCGATTGGGTGGACTTTGCTATTGGGCTCGGCATCGCGGGCGTCATTATCGGCTGGACTAAAGAGTTTCGTGTCGGTTGCCAGCTGGACGTGGCATTCGATACCAATCGTCACTTCATATTTTTGCAAAACATCGTGAGAAACTGCCATAATTATATCGCTCCCAAATCCTTTAACCCCTGTTTATACGCGGCTAATGCCCGCAAGGCAATCTCGCGCGAGAGCCGCACATTAGCCTCATGCGCCAGCTTGTTACGCACCTTGTGAGCACCCCATACATGGTTGCTATTGCTCCATTGTTCGCGGGCCGACTTCATGCGCTCGCCCATTGTATCACCAGCAAAGCCACGCTCGCGCAGGGCAAGATCGAGTAACTTATCTGCCTCGAAGATAGCTAGCTGATACGTGCCAATGTTGGATTTGTCGAGGCTATTCTCAATGGCAAGCCAGCGTGCTTGGTATTTTTCGGTATTGAGTACTTTGCCACCCTGACGCGTCAGCGCAACAACAGCAGCCAAGATCGCAGCAATGATAATAATACCCACGAGAAGGATTGTCACACCACCAGACATTAGGCGCTCCTTTCTGCAGCGGCTTGAGCTGCCAGGGCAAGCATCGTCGCATCACTCTGCATGGGGCCGATCAACTGCGCACCGATTGGCAAGCCCGCCTGACTCACTCCAGCCGGTACATTCAGTGCTGGTAGCCCCGCCAGACTGGCTGGTACCGTCATGATATCGGCGAGATACATCTTGAGTGGGTCATCGCTGTTTTCACCAAGACCAAAGGCAGGAGTTGGTGCTGTCGGCAAAAGAAGCATGTCGTATTGCCCAAACAGGGTGTTGAATTCGTTGATGAGCAATGTCCGCGCCTTTTGCGCCTGCAGATAGTACGCATCGAAGTACCCACTACTCAGGACATAACTCCCAATCATAATGCGCCGCTTGTTCTCTGGCATAAAGCCTTCGTCGCGGCTCCGACCATAAAGCTCGGCCAGTGTCTTAACTCCCTCAGCGCGATGGCCATAGCGTACACCATCGTAGCGCGCCAGGTTGCTTGAGATCTCAGCTGGTACAACAATGTAGTAGATAGCAAGAGCGTGCTGGAGCATTGGCATACTGACCGTCTCGACCATATGCCCGCGCGATCGCAGCGTATCGGCATACTGGTTGACCGCCTGACGCACCTCCGCATCAACACCATCGCCCATTGCTTCGTTAATAATACCGATTTTCAACTGTTGCGGTGCCTCTGTCGTAGGTGCGAAAAAGTCGGGCAGCGTCGTCATATCCTTCGGATCTTGGCCAGCCATGACGCTCATTACCACAGCAACATCCTCGGCACTGCGCGCAAAGCAGCCCATCGTATCAGTGCTCGAGGCCATTGCCACGACACCATAGCGGCTCGCTGTGCCGTAGGTTGGCTTGATACCATACACTCCATTAAAACTGGCAGGCTGACGAATCGAGCCTCCCGTATCTGTCCCGAGGGCAAATGGCACAATGTCGAGCGCCGTCACTACGGCCGAACCACCACTACTGCCACCAGCGACCTTCGTCTTGTCGACGGCGTTGTGTGTAGCGCCAAAGTATGAGTTCTCTGTGCTCCCGCCATGCGCAAAGGCATCGAGGTTACTCTTGCCAATGCAGATCGCCCCAGCTGCTTCAAGCTTATCTACCACTGTTGCCTGGAGAGGCGCATCAAAGTTCTCAAGCATCTTGCTGGCTGCCGTACTTGGTGCACCATACGCAAGATAATTATCCTTAACGACAAACGGCACGCCAGTCAGCACCCCAACGTCCTCGCCCCGAGCCAGCGCCTCATCAATTTCTTGTGCCCGCTGCAATGCCCGCTCTTCTGTCAGGCTCAGCAGAGCATGGTATTCCTTAGCATCTCGCGCCCGCTGCAACGCCGCTTGCACCTGAGCGGTGGCCGATGTCTGACCTTGTTTGATCTGAGCAACTCTCTCCGCAATATTCATATCACAACACCTTCGGTACTTTTACGCAATTATCTGCTTGCTCGACCGCTAGCCCCAATAGCTGCTCGCGCGATACGTCACTGGCATCTATTGTGTCGGGCCGCCATACATTGGTCAGGCCAGTTACTTGGTAGGTTGGCTCAACACCGGTCGTGTCGAGGGTGGATAGCTGCTCGATGTAGTGCAGGATATCCTCGAGGTTTTGGCGCAGCGCGGCAACGTCGGCTGAACTGCCAAGACTAATCGAACTTAACTGTGCAAGGTGCTGCACATCTTCAGTGGTAATATTACTCATTATGGATATATTGTACCACATTCGGTGCCTGGAATCGCTATATATCAATGAATGAGATGCATCAGAAAAATGTAAGAGTAAGTGCAGAATCAATACCGATACTAGACTACCTCTAATTTATCACCCTTAGCCCGATTGCAGCGCCAACAGAGTGCTCGCAAATTTTGCTCAGTCGTGATACCACCTTTCGACACTGGCACAATATGGTCAACTTCGAGCAAGAGGTGCTTCTCATCCTGGCGCGAGACATGGCATTTTTGGCATTCGTAATTATCTCTGCGCAAGATAAACCGCCTAAGCTTTGGTGTCATAAGCTGACGCTGAAATTGCGCAGATTTGCGGTAGGTTATCTGTTGGCTGAGATATTCTGCCATTTTTTGGAGCTTTTTCTCTGTGAGTGTAATATCGAACGAGTAGTTATTGCGCTTGGCGGGCGAACTGTACTTAAATGAATATACGAGAAAATAATTCTTTTCAAACTTAGGTAATGTATTCGATCCAAGCTGCTTCATCGTCATTTTCTTGAAAATATAGGCTCCAACGTACATTTTGGCATCAATGAAGTCCATAATCTCGTTGTATTCGCTCCGCAGTATTTCCTCAGTCTTTTTGATTGTGTCGTATTTCTGGAGGATTTGCTCGAGTATCTGCACTGTCTCTTCGTTTATTGTGCGCTGCGCAAAAAAATATTTGACAATATAGCGGTATGGGTCAAGCTGCGCATTTTTATACACCGTAAGTGTGCTATTTTTCACATGCGCATGCGAAAGCCTCGACTGCTGCTGGCGAATAAAATGCTTGGTTTCGGGCAAAAAGGCATTGAAGTCGTTATATTCTTGTATTTGCTTGGCAAGCCTCTGCTTGACACTTTGAAACTCGACTGTTTTGTAATAATCACGCGTCCTCCAAAACACGATGCAATAACAAACGATAAAGAATGTCACTGGCAGGCAGAGCAGTATAACGTTGCAGATAGCAAGTCCAATAAGAATCGACCACCGGATAAACTTCGGTCGACGATCAATCGTTGCCAAGAAATATATCACCTGTTCTGGCAGGGCGTGAGTATCACGTATAGGCATACTACATCACATTATACACTCTATGCATGTGTCGATCGTAGGTTTACTCAGCTACTGCTCTACAACTTACTCTTCACCTCAGCGATCAGATCTCGCAATTCGGCTGCTCGCTCAAACTCAAGATTGGCACTAGCGAGATTCATTTGGCCAGTCAGATCTTTGATGAGGCTCTTGTATTCGTCCTTGGGGATTTTGCGCAGGTCAAGTTTGGGCGCGTCATCCTCCTTTTGCGGGATGATGGAGCGCAGACCTTCGTCGATCGCTTTATTAATGCCACGCGGCGTAATACCATGCTCGCGATTGTACATCTGCTGAATTTCGCGTCGACGTTTGGTTTCGTCAATCGCTCGGCGCATACTATCGGTGATACTATCGCCATACATAATTACCCTGCCCTCAACGTGGCGAGCCGCCCGGCCAATTGTCTGGATGAGGCTACGCTCGCTACGGAGGAAACCTTCTTTATCGGCATCCATAATCGCCACCAAGCTCACCTCTGGCAAGTCGATCCCCTCACGCAAAAGGTTGATCCCCACCAGTACATCATACAGGCCCATACGCAGATCACGCAGAATATCACCGCGCTCGAGCGTGTCGATCTCGCTGTGGATATAGGCTGTCTTGATACCGAGGTCGGTCAGATAGGTAGAGAGATCCTCAGCCATCCGCTTAGTGAGTGTCGTCACGAGCACGCGCTGCTGCTGGCTGGTGCGCTCGCGAATCTCTGCAATGAGGTCATCTACCTGCCCTTCAGTTGGACGAACTATAATTTCTGGGTCGAGCAAACCAGTAGGACGAATCACCTGCTGAGCGGGTGCGGGGCTGCGCTCGAGCTCATAATCACCAGGGGTAGCAGAGACATAAATCACTTGGTTAATATGTTTATCAAATTCATCAAAGCGCAGTGGACGATTGTCTAGCGCGCTTGGCAGGCGAAAGCCATGCTCCACCAGCACTTCTTTGCGAGCGCGGTCGCCATTATACATCGCGCGCACTTGAGGGACAGTTACGTGACTCTCATCGATTAGCATCAAGAAATCGTCAGGAAAGTAATCGAGCAAGGTAGCTGGCTGCTCACCTGCTTCGCGATTAGTAAGGTAGCGACTGTAGTTCTCAATCCCCTTCACGAAGCCAGTTTGCTCGAGCATCTCTAGGTCATACTTGGTGCGCTGGCTCAAGCGCTGCGCCTCAAGCAGTTTGCCGTGCGTCTCAAACCACTGCTCACGCTTCTCATACTCCTGCCGAATCCGGTCAATCGCCTGCTTAACTTTCTCCTTGGGCGTTGCATAGTGGCTACTCGGAAAGATGGTAAACTCCGCTGGCTCATCGAGAATCTCGCCAGTGAGCGGGTTGATGTGCGTAATTCGATCCACTTCATCCCCAAAAAATTCCACCCGATAGGCCGTCTCTTGCCCTGCCGGAAAGACATCGACCACATCACCCTTGACGCGAAAGGCACCACGCGCAAAGTCGATATCATTGCGATGGTATTGAATATCCATCAGCTGGCGCAGAAATTTATCCTGAACACGCCGCTCACCCCGGCGCACCGTAACGGACAGCTCATAATAATCAGCTGGCGAACCCAGGCCATAGATGCAACTGACACTGGCGATAATAATCACATCGCGGCGCGTGAGTAATGCATCAGTCGCTGCATGGCGGAGGCGGTCGATCTCCTCATTGATAGCCGAATCCTTCTCGATATATGTATCACTGCTGGCAATATATGCTTCTGGCTGATAATAATCAAAATAACTGACAAAGTAGTGTACTTCATTGTCTGGAAAGAACTGTTTGAACTCACTAAAGAGCTGCGCCGCGAGCGTCTTGTTATGCGCCAAAACAAGCGTCGGCACGCTACGCTGAGCGATAATATTTGCCATCGTAAAGGTCTTGCCACTACCCGTTGCACCAAGCAGTGTCTGCTCGCGCTGGCCCGCCTCCAGGCCACCAAGTAACTGGGCGATCGCCTGTGGCTGATCACCGGTCGGTTGATAGGCAGAACGAAGCTGAAATGGTATGTGCGTCACGCTCCTTAGTGTAACATAGCGTGGGCCTTAAATCACACTCTGGCGATTCATCTCAGCAAGGAGTTTGTTGTACGTCGCTTGCGGGTCTTTGGCGTGATTGATCGCTCCACCAACGCTAATCACGTCAGCACCACCCTGGGCAATATGGAAGACATTATCTACCGTCACGCCACCATCCCAGCCAATCTCGACCCGAGGATGAATAGCCCGCACTAGCCGGATTTTCTCCAGCTGCATCATTCGCGCTTTGCCACCAAACTCACCCAGCTTACCACTGACGATCGATACATAGTCGGCCGTTTCGATATACGACGCCACCGTCTCCGGCACTGTCGTACGCTGCAGGGCCACACCAGCATGAATACCAGCTTGTTTGATCTGCTGCAAGACAGGGATCAAATCCTCTTTGACTTCGGCATGAAAGATAATTGTACTAGGCCGAAGCTTGATCAGTTTCTCAACGTACACGCTAGGGCGCGCCACCATAGCGTGGATATCAACCGTCCATGACTGAGGCCACCACAGTTGGCCGATCCCTACCGTTTGACGGGGCGCAAATACGCCATCAGAAATATCAATATGAACCCGCTTGGCAAACGGCATAAAATGCTCTACCGCAGCCTTGTATTCATCAGTTTTTGTACTCAAAATAATTGGTGCTATGACAGCCATGCAAGACATTATACGGCGTCTGACGTGTGTTGTAAAGACGGCGACGGCGTTCTTTCACGTTTGCGAGAGCTAAGGAGGGAGTGTTAGACTGACGTGCGCGAAGAGTAGGTATTTGACACTTCCTTAACAGCATTTAAGAAAGCGTCATCAAAGTCCTCGTATTTCTTTTTCTTTGTCATATGAATTAGGGATTCCAATTCTGCCATTTCTTGTGAAGATAACGCGCAGTCATTTGCGGCTAATACTGTGCAAATATGCTCAAGGGCGACAGCCCATTCGCCCGCATCATTGAACATTGTCGCTAGTTCCACGTCAATATTTGTTAGGTAGGGACTTTTGTCGATGTAGTCTTGTATTGCTTTTGTCAAACTCATATGTATACTTTAGCACAATATATCGGACAGTTAAGCAACTACAGAGCATTCTTTATAGCAGACCTTTCACATAATAATGCTCTACAAACTCGCTGGGCAACTCCCTGCCTGCGGCCGTGCCATGCCAGTAGTGGCGTAGTAGCGAATGTCGGTGAGATGGCGGTCGGTGGCTTGAACGCAGAATTTGGTAGCATCGGCACTCAGCGTAACCTGTACAGCTGTGTCGCTTGGTGGACGGTAACCAACTTGCTCAAGGTTAGTGCTATAGCTTACACCACTAGCGCTGGCGTTGGCGTGGTGCGTCTTGATCGCCTCAAGTGCACTGGTGGCTGCCGCACGCGTTGCGACATCGACTGAGCGCCGGCGATAGCCTGAATACGCCGTCATAGACAGCGTCACAAGTAAACCCAGGATCGCAATGACAATCATCAGTTCCATGAGCGTGAAACCCTTCTGGCTCCGCTGCATCCACCACACCGCCCTGCTTTGCCTCATTGTATTTCTCCCTCCATTAGCATAAGCATATTTAAACATCACTATAGCAGGTGGAATGGTCAAGGGCAATAGCACTTTTCTTCTTGGCAGTATATACTAGGTTTATGGTGACCAAACAAGACGTCCTCACAAAAGCACGCGGCCTCTATAGCGAAGATCAGCTGTATGAAATTGACCATGCGATCGACTTCGCCACCCAGGCACACCACGGACAAAAGCGCAAGAGCGGTGAGCCCTACATTACCCATCCACTGAGCGTTGCAATTATCTTGATTGACTGGGGGATGGATAGCGACACCATCATCGCAGGTATTCTCCATGATACCGTTGAGGATACCGAGACGTCACTAGACGACATTGAGTCGCTTTTCGGACATGACGTATCCTTCCTCGTTGACGGCGTGACGAAGGTGAGTCAAGCTCGGGCTGGTATGCGCGACCTCGACCACTATCTCCCTCAGACAAAAGACAACCTTACTAAGCTGCTTATTGCTGTGGGACAGGACGTGCGTGTCATTATCATCAAGCTGGCCGACCGGCTACACAATATGCAGACGCTGCAATTCAAGTCGCCCGAAAAGCAGCAAAAGATTGCCCGCGAAACACTCGAGGTCTTTGCTCCCATGGCTGACCAACTAGGTATGGGGCGCGTGCGGATGGAGCTGGAGGAGCTTGCTTTTAGCTACCTTGACCCCAAAGAATACAAGCGGCTCGAGAAGGTCATGAAGCAGCGCCTGGGCAAAAGCACCCGCAAGCTTGGCGTCGTCCGCCTCGAGGTCGAGCGGGCACTCAAGGATGAGAAGCTTAAGTTTGAAATCAATGGGCGAGTCAAAAGCCTCTACAGCCTGCACCGCAAACTCCAAAAGCGCGGTAGTATTGATAACATCTACGACCTCATGGCACTACGCATCATTGTCCACACCAAGGAAGAGTGCTACTTAGTACTGGGCATCCTCCACTCGCTGTATCAACCGATGATCGCTCGCATCAAAGACTATATCTCCATCCCCAAGCCAAACGGCTACCAGAGCCTCCACACCACGGTCATTACACCCAACAAGCAGATCGTCGAGTTCCAGATCCGCACCCGTGATATGCACGAGTATGCCGAGCGTGGTCTTGCCGCCAGCTTCCACTACCAGCAGCAAAAAGACAGCAAGGAGTATCTCAAGGGCGACTCCAAACGCGGCGTATCAAACCTGCCAGCTCAGCTGCAGTGGATTACGCAATTACAAGAGATCGCTGCTCGTCTACGCGCTGGCGAGGATATCCCTCGCGAGCAGCTATCGATCGACCTCTTTGGCAATCGCATCTTTGTCTTTTCTCCCAAGGGTGATATTTATAACCTCCCCGAGGGCGCTTTGCCGCTGGACTTTGCCTATGCCATCCACTCCGATATTGCCAAGCATGCCTACGGCTTTCGGATCAATGGCAAAATGGAGTCATTCGAGCGGCCACTCGAGAATGGTGATGTTATCGAAGTCCTTACTCGTAAGCTCTCCTACCCCAAGCCAGGTTGGGCACAGCTCGTTACCACCAGCCACGCGCGTGATAAGCTCCGCCTCCAGCTCAACAAGATCCGCGTCCAGGCTGTTAATGGCGCGATTAGCCTGACGGATAAAATTATGCCAATCGGTAAGCCTGAGGCTGCTTCGAAGAAGTCAAAGAATAAATAACTATCATAAATACAAAATACCCCACTGGGGTATTTTGTATTTGCTTGAACATGCTATCTAGCGTTCATTCCAACGTGCAATAGATTCATGAATAATCTGCTTGGCACGCGCGGCATCACCGAAGCCCTTCACGACAGTAGTGCCAGGCTTCTTGAGGTCTTTGTAGTGGTTAAAGTGGTGCTCGATTTGCTTGAGGGTTGCAGCAGGGAGATCTTCGAGCGAGTTGATTGCATCACCTGTGTTGCGGTCATCTGCTGGTACGACGATCACCTTATCATCCACCTCGTCATCGTCTACAAACTCTAGCACGCCAATCACCTTGCCTTCTAGAACGACGCCAGTTGTCAGTGGCTGGTCGGTGATGATGAGCGCGTCGAGCTCATCGCCATCTTCATCTAGGGTTTGTGGAATAAAACCATAGTTGGTTGGTTTGGCAAAGATTGCTGGCTCAACCCGGTCGAGCTTCATCACTGCGAGGTCGCGATCCCATTCAATTTTATGGTAGCTCCCCTGCGGAATCTCCACCACCACATTGACAATGCCAGCGTCAACGTCACCGGGCGTCAGTACTTTATTAAAATCTGCCATTTGTATTAGCTCCTTTCTGTTGCTATCTGTTTTATTTTAGCAAAATCTGCTCGGTAATGGCAAAAGAAACTGCGCTGGCAACATAGCCTCACTCTGCAAGCACATTATCCTCACCACCGACTCATTTGATGGTATAATACTGCTAGCATGTTAATCATTGGTCATCGCGGTGCGGCCGGGCTCGCACCAGAGAACACTATCGACGCTATGGCAGCGGGTATTGCAGCGGGCGCTGATATGCTCGAGCTAGATGTGCGATTGACACGCGATGGTGTACCTGTGGTTGCACATGATAATCGCCTGCTACGTACCCACCACCAAAATGAATCAATCAGCCACCTGACGTATGCCGAGCTGCAAACTCTCACCAGCGAGCAACCTGTCCCTTCGCTCGCAGCAGTATTAGAGCACTTTTTTGGCGTTGTGCTACTCAATATTGAGCTCAAAGGGCACGGTAGCGCCGAGCCGACGCATCAACTTCTCACCCGCTCTATTACATCGCCAGATGATTGGGATAATGTACTCCTCTCGTCATTCTCCGTACGTGAGCTTCGGCAACTTCGGCAGCTTGCGCCTCAGGCCAACCTTGCCCTGCTCCACCGCAATAATCCCTTTGCATTCTTGGCCTATCAGCGAAAGCTCGACTTCACCGCGGTGGGGTTTCATCGCTTGTATGCACATCCACTAGCGATAGAGATTGCACGTCGGTCGAATCTCTTTACCTACGTCTATACAGTCAATCGCCCAGGCGCCCTGCAGCAGCTTGCCGAGCGTGGCATCGATGGCGTCGTTACCAACTATCCAGATAAGTTTCTTGCTGAGCTACAGCGCTTTAGAGATTAGGAATATTGTCTGAATCCAACTAACACCTCACTTGGGCGATGCGAGACTTCTCCGTTCCTTTCTGTGGACGGATATTACCACTATCCAATTCACAGAAGTCAAAATATTAACGAGACAAGGAGTATTGTTTTTATGCCCACATCTCAAAACTATAGCCATTCTTAGACTGCTCCTCGCTACTCTATACGATCAATCTCTCTAGGTATATCAACTTCGTCTTCACACTAGTAAAAAATCAGCCATTACGACTGATTTTTTACTTTGTTAGATAGAAAGGAGATGCTACTCAAGAGCTAAGTTTTGATATTTAGGCTCTTAGCTATCCCACACTAGTGCTGTCTATTCTATGCTTTGTGCTGCTGAATATACTCGCGGATACTCAAAGCAGCCGTTGCGCCTTCGCCCACCGCTGTAGCAATCTGCATCGTTGCGCCGCTACGCACATCGCCACTGGCAAAGACGCCAGGCATCGTCGTCTCGAGGTGCTCATTGGTAATAATCAACCCCCGCTCATCGAGCTGGACGGGCGTACCCTGCAAAAAGCCCGTGTTTGGCTTGAGGCCAACAAAGACAAATACTCCATCGCAGGCGAAGGTAGTTGGCTGGCCATTACTGACCGCCGCAACACCAGTCACCTTGCCATCCTCTGCTATAATTTCAGTCGATTCGGTATGAAGATGGACGCTAATTTGTCCTCGCTCGATAAAGGGCTGCAGGTCGGTCTGGAGGATCTCACTCGCTTTGATCGTGCTTCGCACCAGGAGGTCGATATGCTCTGCAAAGCGAGTCAAGAACATCGCCTCTTGCAGGCCAGAATTGCCGCCACCGATCACCACCAGCCGCTTGCCTTTATAAAACGCACCATCGCAGGTTGCACAATAGTGTACGCCGCGACCATACAATGCATCTTCGCCAGGGATACCAAGCTTGTTATATGCACTGCCGGTGGCAATCAACACCGCACGGGCGCGCACATCCTGCCCGTCGACTGTCACAATCGTATCATTGCCATCTTTGCGGAGGCTCGATACCTCACCCAGCTCAATCTGCGCCCCAAAGCGCTCTGCCTGGCGCTGCAGCTGCTCGGCGAGGTCGAGGCCCGACACGCCGTCTGCAAAGCCTGGGTAGTTATCGATCTTATCGGTAATTGCTGCGAGGCCACCAACCACCGCCTTTTCATATAGCACCGTCTGCAGGTTCTCACGCGTTGTATACACCGCGGCAGCCAGGGCACTTGGCCCTGCGCCGATCATCACCACGTCGTGGGTCGGCATCTGAGTTTGGTTATTGGTAGTGCTGTCCATAGTTGCTCCCTCCTTGACCTTCTTGATATGCCTTCAGTAGTTCTGAAGTGTCGATTGTAGCCGGCTTTGGCACTGCCATCACGATGAACTTGAGTGGTGTATTGGCCGGAATGTCATTGCCTTGACCCTTCTCGCCGTATGCTTTGTCGGAAGGGATGGTTAGCTCACGTACTCCACCAAGGCGCATCCCCTTGATGCCTTCCTTCCAGCCAGTAATGACGCTCGCACTCTTGAGCCCACCCTCAACGGCAAATGGTGCACTGAGCTTGCCATCCTTGATAGACTGGTCAAATACCTTGCCTTTTGGGTTCCAGCCAATGTAATAGGCCGCAAATGCCGTATTATCCTTGATCTCCTCACCATCGCCAACCACCAAGTCTTCGCTGGAGAGCTCCTTCACACTATCGCGGTCAAACTCACCAACCCGACTCGTATATTGGCTAAAGGTTGGGTAATATTTGTTTGACAACTCTTGTGCTTGAGCAGCTGTCTTAGCTTGGTAGTCCTTCATGAGTTTCTGGTATTTTTCTTGTGCTTTTTGCGCTTTGGCTTGGTCATTTTTGTAATTCTCCGAGGCAAGAATCATTGCCGCAAATGACCCCAGCGTCCCGACAACCGTCGCGACCAAAATAACAATAATAATCCAGCGTTGTGTCTTGGTTGTTGCCATAACTCCCCTTATTTCATCGTCTAATCTATCTTGCCCAGTATAGCACACTTGCTGGTATGACTGCTAGATAACAGAGGTCACATTGATAAATGCTGGTTAGCTTGTACTGCAACTATTTTGCCAAAACTATTACTCACTATCACCTTGTGCTGCGCAGAAACACCACGCGAACAATCATCAGCCGACACACCCCTTGCAATGGCGATTTTTCTCAGTATACTAAAAAGCGATGAACCGTCTCCACACCTTATTTTCGCCCCTGCTTGCCCGCCTCGCTATTGGCGGTACTGCCACCTTACAGCCAACGTCAGTCGAGAAGCTTGATGGCGCCCTCACACCCAATATGCGCGCCCTGCGCCTCGCGATGAGCATTGCTGACCAGCTTATTTCAATGGGCACACCAGCCCAAAATGTCGTTCATATGGCGCTCAGTATTACGGACACCTACTGTACTCGCAAAGTACATATCGACGTTATTTCGTCGCAACTTATTTTATCGCAAGATCGAGGTAACGATTACGAACCGCTGACACTCCTACGCACCATTCCACCGCGCGAGATCAACTACCAACATATGCAGTGCCTCCAGACCCTGGCTGCGACTATTGCCGAGGGAGCGCTCACTCTCGATGCTGCCGAGCGTGAGCTCGATGCCATCCTTGCCAAGCCACGACGCTATCCACCCTGGGTGATTTATCTGGCAGGCGGCGGGCTCAGTGCTGGCTCGGCCTTGCTCTATACAGCGTCGTTGCCAGTGATTTTTGCCACCTTTGTGATGGGCGTGGCAATTATGTGGCTACTGGCTCGTTTGAATCGCATTGCCCTGCCTGTGTTCTTTACTCAAATCATCGCGGCAAGCGTTATTACATTAGTTGCAACCATCATCACGTGGCTTGCCACCAACCATTATCTCGATGTCCTTGGTATCATCAACCCAACCATCATCACCGTCAGCGGTATCGTGCTCTTGGTGGCAGGGATGATGATCGTCGGCGCCTTCCAGGACGCAATCGACGAATATTACGTGACGGCGACAGGCCGGCTCCTTAAGGTAGCAATGATGACAATGGGCGTAGTGATTGGTGTGATGATTGGCCTGTATACAGCGCGGCGCTTTGGGATCGAATTTGTTGCCACACCCGATCAGTTGCAGCTGACTGGCACGATGTATCAGTACATTGGAGCAGCTGCTATTGCGGCCACCTTTGCCCTGGGTAATCACACTCAGCCAGTTGGCATTATTCTGGCCGGCGCAACTGGCATGCTTGGCTATGATATATACCTCGCCATTACTGGCTGGAGCATGTCTGCTATTGCGGCCAGTGCGGCAGCAGGTTTGGTAATTGGCTTTATTGCAACGACCGCCTCGCGCCTGTGGCATATGCCCAGCCTTGCCATTGTCAACGCCGGAATCGTTCCACTTGTGCCAGGCGTCACGCTCTACAATGGGCTCATGGGCGTCGTCACAACTGGCTCGAGCGAGGCAGGTCTGCTGGTGCGCGCCGTCCTCATTGCTATTGCCATTGCGGCTGGTGCGTCATTTGGCGTACTGATTGGCCGACCCACGCGGCGAAGCTTCCTCCGCCTGCGCAATCGCCTACCGCAGCGTCGCCTGCATCAGCCTCATTCACCAAAGTCCACACCCTGAAACAGCGCATGCTGCTCGGGCGCAAACACCGTCCGGATAATTGAGCGGACGCGCTCGGCACTCAATGTTGCCTGGCTACTCGATAGCGTTAGGCGAAATGTCGTGGTTTGATGTGACGCATCAGGGGTTGCTTTGTAAATACTCAGCGGCGTGAGATCGCGGATCGTTATATCTGGGTATACTTCGCTAGCCCGAGCCATAGCGCTCGAGACTGCTTGCATGAGTTCATCATAGGTAACCTCTGTACTTGCCTGGATCGAGATATCGCGGGCGGTGGTAGGGTAGCGACTGATTGGCTGGTAGTGTACCACCGTATCACGCCATACCTGCCCCATCACATCAAGGCGAAGTGATGCCGCTGCAGTATAATCAGGTAGCTTGAAATGCTTTACTACTGCCGGGCGCAGCTCACCAACCACACCAATAAGCTGCCGCTCGGGCTGGCTAGCCGCTTCGCTACCTTCTACCCAGACATGAGCCGAGCGATTGATGTCAAAAGGTGCATATACTGGATCATCTTGAGCTGCTGCGACTGGCGTATACACGAGAGTCAGACCGCTATCACATGCTAGCTGATCCAGCGCTACTCGCACCCGGTAAAAGGCGGCGCCAGCTCGAGGCTTTTTGCTACTATACACAAGATCAACCAGTGATTGTTCAGCCGGTAGGCCGTCCTTGCCCATCTGTGCTTTGGTGTGGCCCTTGCCGATTTCGAACAGCATAAATTCGCCGTGCCCTGCCTTGATATTAGCGTGGACTTTATCGAGCAAACTCGGCAGCACACTCAGGCGGTAGTACTGGAGGTCTGGGCTGAGGGCGTTCGACAGCCGGAAGGCCTGGGCTGGGTCTTGACCTGCGCCCTTGAGCACACGCTCGTGCACAAAGCTGTAGCTCAGCACTTCGTTGGCACCAGCCTTGGCCAGTGCCTCGCGCACAACGCGTTTGAGCTCACGGCGGGGGTTTTTACCGGCTGGCTGAATACGGCGCATGGGCAGCTGGCGCGGCACCGTATCAAAGCCGTGCAGCCGGCCAATTTCCTCAACGATATCCTCTTTGGTTTCCAGATCAGTCCGCCAGAAAGGCACTTGCAGGCAGATATAGCCAAGCTCGTTCTCTGGGCCATGGCTGTGGATTTCGACGTTATTAAGCAGCGTGCAGATATCATTCTCAGCCAGGCTCGTCCCCAGCCGCTGATTAATAAATCGACTGGTTATATCTATGGTTGCAGGCTCGTACTTCCCTGCAAAATACTCATCAAGAATCCCACCATGTTCACTCGTAAATGGCTTACTATCTATCACTGGGCTTGCCTGCTCGCCACCCACCATACCAATCAGCCGGTTTAGCACAGCTGCATTCTGCAGGGGTGACTGGCCTTTGTTAAAGCGGGCCAGCGCATCAGTAAACACGCCGTGGCGCATGGCCATTTTGCGCACTGCGTACATGTCGAAGGTAGCGCACTCCAGCACAATCGTCGTGGTTGTGGCTGATACCTCAGTGCGGCTACCACCCATAATACCGCCCAGGGCCACCGGGCCCTGCCCGTCGGCAACCACTATGTCGTCTGGCGTCAGCTCAACCGTCTTACCATTCAGTAGCGCCAGCGTTTCGCCCTGCCGCGCCATACGCGCGCCAAGCTGCCCGCCGCGGAGTGTATCGTAATCATAGGCATGGGTTGGCTGGGCTGTCATGAGCATCACATAATTGGTTGCATCCACAATGTTATTAATCGGCTTTGCCCCCATCGCCACCAGTTGGCACTGCAGCCAAAACGGGCTCGGCGTGACCTGCACGCCGCGGATCGCCACCGCCATAAAGCGCGGCACAAGCTGCGGGATATCGTTCGAAACGGTAAGCGGCACACTATCGCCATCGCCAAATACCTGTTCTAGGTTATACCATGCCGGGCTGGTAAACGGTTGATGGAGGATGCCAGCAATCTCGCGCGCCACACCCAGCTGGCCAAAGCAGTCTGGCCGGTGGGTAAACATCTTGTTCTCGATATCAAGCACATAGTCATCCAGGCCAAACAGCGCGGCAAAGTCAGCCCCTGGTTGCAGTGTCTTACCCGCTGGCAGGTCACGCGGCGTTAGCGCCACAATCCCCTCGTGGTCGGTGCCAATTGCCAGCTCATCAGCTGCCGCCAGCATGCCCTGGCTCAGCACCCCACGGAGCTTGCGGGCATCGAGCGTAAAGGGCTCGCCCTCGAGGATGCTGGCTGGCACCGTGCTTGCAGGCGGTAGCCACACGGCCCACATATCAGCCTGCACATTGGGCGCGCCGCACACCACCTGCACCAGGCCGTTTTCATCGCGCGGCACATCCGGCGCTGCCATACCGTCATCAATTTTGGTCACGCTCAGACGGTCAGCATTGGGGTGCTTCGCGCACTCCACCACCCGCACCACGCGCGCACCGCGGTAACGCTCAGCCAGGTTCTCGACCTGCTCCACACTACCAAGCTGCTGATTAATACGCTGCACCAGCTCATCCACCGGCGGCAATTCAAAGTTAATAAGTTGTTTTATAACATTAAGGCTGACTTTCATACTGAGTTATAGTATATCATCTTGGGGTAAAGCTGTGCTACTCTTCTCGTTTCTCAGAGGTGGAATATAAGCATGCTACGTAGTGGCTATATCACCACGCTACATGCGGGTCAGCGGTACTTTCTTGCCATAGCAGAGCTGGCAAAAGCCACCTTCTACCCCTATTTGGATGTGGTCTTTCGAGGCCACGCCGAGCCAATATCGTGTCATAAAGACTCCTTCTGGATTGCGTTACTCATTGCGCTACAAACCGTATTCTCTTTCGTCGTATATCAACACTACCCTACTACATACAAAAGATACGAAGCTCTCCCCTTGTCTCAGATCTCAAATATCCAAATACTCCACTGGCTGCTCCAGGCTCTGTTGCAAATTTTGCACAGCGCGCTCTGGGATATACGCTGCGAGCTCATCAATCGTATCGACAACCTCCATTCGCCCCCATTGTTTGACTGTCGCTGGATTGTCGTTGGCCTGCGTGCTACGCTGCATGCCTGTAGGCCAATAGTTCCAGTCGGCGTGGTTGCGCTCATAGTACACATAGCGGCCCTTTTGCGTAAGATATACTCGCTGTTCGCGAAGAGCTGCTTTGTCCTTTGCTATTGTCCTGTATATTTTACGACCCATAAAAATCTTATGCTGATACACGCCATCCTTGCCAACGCGCAGCTGTACTTCATGAAAACCATCGCGTGTTGCTTGCTGCCGCTCAACTAATAAACGATAACCCGCCATCAGTGCTGCAGATAGACTCATACTAATACCAGGCAAAGTCCCTTCAATATAGCGTTCGTCGCTATGTGAAAAATAGATTGTTTTATTAGCCATCATACTCCTCCTTATATGTATAGTTATACATATAGCGTATCTCTCTTTTATAGTACTGTCAAGGTTGTTCGGGAACATAATACATTGCCTCTGTTATATTGATACAAAATAGCAAACTTATCCAGAATATGCTACATTATCCGTCTGCTTATGCTACAATTACAAAAGCATACAAGAACATAATCTGGAGGTTTATATGCATACTGGTATTCGACGAATGGGTCAGCGTAACTGTATTTATGCAGCGCTCCGCCAAGAGCTGATGACTGAAATGTTTCAGCGAACAGCAGGAAACGATGAGTCCGTCAACCACGAAGCTGATCTTAGTACACAGTACTTTGCTATGGTAGGAGATAAAGGTAAGGTAACGGCCAAGGCACACCTGCTTGCATCTATCGCTGCCAAACCACCAACATTGCTATGGGGCTTTTCAAATGCTCTGTCACGATATGGGAGCGCGGTGAAGCTTGCTCATAACGTGCACGCCTACGGCCTCAAGCATGGCGAAGAAGAACTCACTGCGGACGAGGTTGCCTATACGCTGCCAGACGGTACCGACCAAGCAATGGTAATTGCTGGCGTGGCACACGATATCGGTAGCGCTGCTATTAGTATTTTTGGTACTGAGTATTATTACTATAGCCTACCAATTGGTGGCGGTTCGCGGATTGTGTTACTACTAGAGGATCTCTCCGAGCCTGTGCCGCCCATTACGCTCGACTACTTCTACTCACGCCTGCCACGCTATCTGCAACAGGTGGACGACATTGCATGGTCGCTGGAGGGTTTTGTGGAGCTGATGCCAGGCTGGAGCATCGAGATGAACGACGATGACAATGGCGTCCACCACGCCCGTGTCACTGATGATACTGGCACGAGCATCCACGTTAGCTACCAATTTGATGAGTATGAGCGGCTCAAGCGGCTTGAGTTTAATCACGACTAATACTCGCTACCAGTGATATACCAAAAACCGCATTTGTATAGTAATGCGGTTTTATTGTGGTTTTTACATCGATATGACCTCTGTTTGGCATACTATTTTACTGGTATAAGCTCACGTCAGGCAACACACTCAGTATTTGCAATTGGCGCAACAATCCGGCATACTGGAGAGTACTAAAGGAGGACTGACATGACAAAACCAGACTATATCAGCCTAAAGAGTTGGGTTGTTGCTGGCCTGTTGAGTGTGACAGGGCTTGTGGCAGCAACAACGTTCTTGGCACCGAGCCAAGTGGCCGCGAGTAGGGATTTGCGCTCGGCCAACATGAGTCGCAAGAATTACAACGAGGCGATGAGCAGCATCGACCAGCAAATTAAGCAAGAAGAGAGCGACAGCAGCATTCGCCCAGAGTGCCGCACATACACCAAGACTCATGGCAAGCGCGCCGCAAAGGCCGTCCTCATGATTCACGGCATCAGTGGCTGCAGCAATGTCTACCAAAAGCTGGCAGATGAATTCTACAGCCAAGGCTACAATGTCTATGTGCCACGCGTACCCAAGCACGGTTACACCGACAACAAGCGCCATGGCGAGATCTCTACCAAAGACATTGCCGACTTCATGAAGACGAGTGCTCAGCAAGTGAGCGGCCTGGGTGATGAGCTTGGCATCGTTGGTCACTCTGGTGGTGGTGATATGGCGACGTGGCTTGCCCAGTATGGCAATGGCTTCTTTACGAATGTGTTGCTGCTTGCCCCATTCTACGAGCCAGCAGCCAGCCAAGCCCCCAAGTGGCAGCTGCCTGTCTTGCGCACGCTGTATGGGCACAATATTTTGCCAGATAAATTCAGCCCAAGCGGCCTGTCGTACCGTGCACTTGGCAAATATCTCATCGTCAAACAGAACTTCAAGAAAGATCTCGCTGCACCAGGCCTCACGCGCGTTGCAACAGTGACGAGTGAGAATGACGATGCCGTCGACAACGGCCTAGCGGTGAGCATCCCGCAGCGCATGGCTCAGGCAAGCAATGCATCGTTCCAGCACTATAACCTACCAAAGCGGCTCAACATTGGCCACAACATGGTTGGGCCAACCGATGGTGGTATGGCTACCTACCACCAGGCAGTCTATCGGCAGTATCTCAACCTCTACGAGGGCCGTCAAACTAACGAAATCTAACTGGTTCTAGAGCCACACATAAAAACACTGCAGTTTGCCTAGCTGCAGTGTTTTTCATTATATTTCGACAGTGCGATGCTCACATTTGGCTTAGCTATCTCCTCGCCTACCCGCCTTACTTCTATTTGCGATATACCATTGACCAGCTCATCCGCTATGGCGTCTCTGCTTCCTCGGAGAGCAAGAAACGCAGCCTTTTAGACTATAATAAAGAGCATCCAGAGCAAGCACACTCCAAAAATAGCAGAGATATCTCGTATTTTGGACTCTACCGCTGCTCGGCAATCAGCGCACGCTTCAGCCGGCGCAAGCCACGCCAGCACCGCACGCAAAGATAGCCATCAAAGAGTGCGACGAGTACCAACCCGTAGAACTCAGGCCGCTGCAAAACAGCTGGTGTTTGCACAAGCTTATAGCCAATATAGGCAAACAGCAGCACAACGATCAGCATCAGCAGTGCCATACGCTGCTTGCTAATGCGCGTCACCATTGCCAGGCGAGATTCATTGTCGCTAAAGATATCATCCTCTTCAGCTTCATTACTCGGCCGGCGAAAGACATGGAAGCCATTGGCGGATGCAACATATTCCCAGCCATAATCGGCATAGAGCTGCTGGTACTGCGCGTTTTCTTCGTGCCGAGTAAGGCTCTGAAAGTCGATTTTGTACGTATATTGCGCCGCTGGGCATGGCTCAAATATATAAAAGAACGGGATAATAAAGCGTTTGAGGGCATACCCTTGCCGATGTTGCTCAGCAAGAAATGCCTCCTCTTGCCCATACTCTGGCAACATATAGTAGCGACACATGATCCGTGGCATTCAGTTATTTCCTTCCTTTGCTATTGTTATACAGTCGCTCAATCCGCCGCAGCTCGCAGGCCAATATCTCTTGGCCAAGTGGTGTGATGTGATAGATTTTGCGCTTATCCTCTTCTCGTACGAAGCGGATTATACCATCCTTCTCCATCTTGGCGAGCGTACCATACATTGTGCCGGGGCTAATCTGCACCTGACCATCTGTCATCTGCTTGACGCGCTGGCCAATCGTATAGCCATGCATCTCCGCCTGCAAACAGAATAGGATATAGAACCCTGTCTCGGTCATAGGTGAGTAGATACGTCGTAGCTTTGCTTGGATCATGCGTATTTCCTGTGTATGTATTATACCGTGTCTAGCCTCGGGTTGCGAGCACAAGGAGTATTGTCGCAAGGCTATTCTGAAGCAGATGCACACCAATCGAGGCATAGAGGCTTTGCTTTTGCTCATAAGCTCGGCACAAGAAGAACGCCAGCGGTAGGTAGTTCATAATCGCTAGGCCATTCTTGACTTCCCCCGTGAGCATATATGGCGCCACATGCACGAGTGCAAAGAGTAGCATCGATGCTGCATAGGCAAGAACGCGAGATTTTTGCAATAAGCGAGCAAAGATAACGCCGCGAAAGACAACCTCCTCAACGATCGGCCCAAATACTACTGACATAAACACCGCATACCACAGCGCCCCGCCAAAGAGACCAACGAGCGTTGCTTGATTTTGGTTGGTAGCATGCAGCGCAGCAAGCAAGAGCGCCACTGGGAGCGTTGCAAGATACGCAAAGAGAAAATACTTGACGACAAACCAGCTATTCTTGCCTGGTGCCTGCCGTGCAGTGCGCCACGCATCAGTAAGCTCAGCCCGCTTCTTTATCACAATATAACCAAGCAAAAGCACACTTGCCGCAGCATTGATGATAAGCCCAAGCACGCTCGTGGACGATATAGCGGCAAATCGCTCTAGCGCGTACGACAATGCCGTCATCCCCACCATATAGCCAGCAAAGTATGCCAGCAGAATTTTTATGTCATCCCGTCGTTTCGTTGTTTTATCCATTAATCATCCTTTCTCGATTGGTACATCGAAGTCATATGTATCGTAGTGCGATATATCGTATATTCTTATTGTATACCGTAGCTCGATATAATGTCAATAGTATGTTCTTTTATATAACGGAATGGTCTTGATATGTAAAAAACCAGCAGTGTGTTCTGCCGGTTTTCATAATTTAACTTATCGGCTACGCTCGTTATTCCTACAGATGCTTCGTGCGCCATCACTCAATCACTTGCGATCGACTCAGCATAATTTGAGGGCCTATCTTATATAGCGTACTAAACAGCTAGGTACAATCCAAATATATGCCAACTTAATGCCAGCCATTTATCTATTTTGTGACAGGGATACCAAGGACATTCTCAATATATGCAACAACCTCCCCACGCTTCTTATTGAAGTCACGGTCACCACTCCAAACTGCTCTTTTATCTTCCTCATCCAAAACATACCGAAGGACAGATTGTTTGTCGTCATCAGATATCTCTGGGTTGGTAGCAATATCAAATAAGCTGTATTGATGCCCGCTTATTTCATGCTTGGGATCAGCTAAACTCGCTGCACGTGTCCAACCATTGTGGCCGCTTAGCCCAGTCACTCTCCACAGTGCTATCGTATATGGTGAGACCTCCAAGGTACGATTACCCGCTTCATCGGTGCGCTCAAACTGCTGTTCTGGGCAAACCAGCGTACCGTCAGCTGTTCTCAGAACAATAAGGTCTTTCTGGCCAACCTTTCTACCACTCTTTCTCTTTGCGAAGTATTTTAACAGACCATCAAGACGCATGACCGGCCCCACCACATCAGCGAACGAAACCTCGCTTTGTTCTTTTGGAACAGGAGAGGTTGCCTCACTAAGTGAAGTATTGTGGCCGTTGCTACTCTCTCTAGAATTCCTCATAGTCTATTTCACTCCTTTCTTTTGTAATTATATATTATACCATTGTCTATTTCCCTTCGTACACAGCAAGGTAGGTCTGGAAGACTTCCTCGCTATGAGCGCTCACCCCCGGCGAAGCGCGGCGTGTCATGTCGTGGCCAATCCCCATGCTGGCGGGGAATTTTTTGTATTGGAAGGAGGCATTGTTGTTGGTTGCCATTTTTTGCGGGATGTCGTGCGCGAGGTCTGGGTCGATATCGTGGTCACCCTCACTCACCACCACACCAACATGCTTGAGGCCGGGTGCAGCGAGGTTGGCTTTGTAGTTTTCTTTGAGTGTGACATACTTTGCCAAGGTGCGATACGACAGGCCATTCACCTCATCATTACCACTGTAGCGGTCTGGCAGGATATTATTGCCATAGAGGTTGCGCATGAGCGGGACCTGCCACTTGGGCGCCTGGCTGGCCGCTGGCTCATAAAACGGCGCGATGAGCAGCACCCGCGAGAAGAGCCCGTTACCATATTGCGCAAGCCACGTCGCCATATTGCCACCACCAGAGTGGCCTGCCACACCGACTTCCTCACCAAGGCCACTGACCTGGCTCGCACTGGTGGTCATGTACTGCACCATCTCTTGGAAGGAGATCTGGCCATGGCGCTTCTTGTCGGCATAGCCATGCTGCGGCACGCGCGGCGCATAAACGTTGTAACCCTGCTCGTAGAATACATTGGCAATATCAGCCATATCACTGGTGCAGCCGCTGATGCCGTGGATGAGCAAGACGGCCTTGGCTGTTTTCTTGCCGTGCGTCTTGGTAAACGAGCGGCATTCACTGCGCAGGCCAGCCTCTGCTGTATCGTGGGTAATTTGCTGATTGATAGCCGCCATCGAGCTATCATAATCTAGTCGCTTGATATCTGCTGTGCGTAGTTCTACCTTCTGGGCGGGCCACAAGAAGGCAGCTGCAACGGCGATCGCGCCAACTGCAATAATGCCGCCAATGAGCGTAGCAATTACTTTTATAATTCCAGCTTGGGGTGAGGGAGAATCTTTCATACGCTATAGTATGGCGAATAGTTGCCAATATAGCAAGACCACTCTACTAAAGAGAGTGGTCTTGGTCTCAATCTGATGCGCGGCGCTGCTTACGATTCTGCTTTGCGGCCTGCTACCAGCAGGTAGAGGTTACCACCAAGCGCAGCACCGATCAAGGTACCAGCAATCACCTCAAGGCTCAGCCGGCTATAGCCAGTCTCGCCACGGCTTGCTTGTGCGCCAGTAAAGCTACTGTCTGGTGCCTCTGTTGCAGCGATAGCCACTGCTGGGTTGAGCGTTGCACTTTTTGCGCGCAATTCGTGTGGCAAGTGTTTGATGTCTTGGACTGACGATGTATCCACCGAAGCCTGCACCTGCGTCAGCAAGCCACCAGCCACGATAGCGGCAGCAGCCAAAGATAGGCCAATCCCCACTGCCTGGCCTGTTTGCTTAAGCTCGGCCACGCGCGACACAGCAGCTGCAATGCCAAACATTAGCACTGCTGCGCCGACGAGCTCAACACCAAAGACCGCCCAGCTAAAGGTAGTAAAGTGCTCGAAGCTGAGCTTGAAAGCGCTCCCACTCAAGCCATTCAGTACAACGACAGCGAGCGCGCCACCAAGCAGCTGAGCAATCCAGTAGAATGGCACCAGCGCTGTCTTGAGCTTGCGCATCGTCCAGAGGCCAAAGGTGACCGCTGGGTTGATATGCGCGCCAGATACTGCACCCACCGCCACAGCAATCACAAGCAGTGTGAGGCCAAGGTAGAGTGGTGCGAATTGAGTTGCCGCACCAATTGCGGCAATGGTGAGCATAAATGTACCAAGCAGCTCAGCAAAGATAATGTTGAGCAAATTGCTCGGCAGAGCTGACTCGTGTCGCTTACGGACAACAGTCTTGGTGGCTGATGTGGTCGATGCAGCCTTTACGGTTGGTGCAGCCTGGGGCTGGGAGGCCGAGTCTTTCGCGGCCGATTTTTTGGTCGAAACGGCTTTTTTGGTAGCCATACGTCCCTCCTTCACTAGTTGATACTACGCCTTTAGTATATCACATCACTCTATTCATCGGCGATATCAGATGTCGATTGTGCCAAA
Organism: uncultured Candidatus Saccharibacteria bacterium; assembly: GCA_938030095.1. GTDB lineage: Bacteria > Patescibacteriota > Saccharimonadia > Saccharimonadales > Saccharimonadaceae > Saccharimonas. The sequence continues at coordinate 40,503 of CALHGK010000004.1, read as the reverse complement.
TAATGCTATACTAAAGATATGGGACAATATATGAAACAAGACCAAACGCGCAGCGAGCTGCAAGAGCGCATCGCGGCTGATCTCCGCGCCAAAGCAGCTGCCAGCAGCCACACTGGTGATGGCACCGCACCAACAGGCGGTGACACCAGCGTCGAGCAATCCGAATACCTCAAAGGCACCAAGCAAACAACCACACTAGCTGGGGTGTGGCTGGTGGTTGGCTTTCTTGCGCTGCTTACCTTTGGCTTTTTTGTTGCGCTAACCATCAATGGACAACAATAACGGAGTGACAGTATGACAGACCTTGACGCTATCCAGCAAAAGCTGCTTCTGGCCGTGAGCCAATCGACCACCCCGCGCGAAGTGCTGCGCCACGAGGAATTGCGCGCACTGTATGGGCATATCACATCACTCCCCCCAGCGGAACGTGGGCCGTTTGGCAAGCGTGTTAATCAGCTCAAGCAAGCTGTGCAGGCCGCCATCGAGCGCCGCCTTGAGGAGCTCGAGACCGTCGAGCGCACGCCAATCGACGTCACGGCGCCAATGGATATCAACACTGCTATTCCACCATTACTACCAACAAACCAGGGATCAATCCACCCCCTCATGCAAGAGATCGAACGGATTGCTGATATCTTCTACCGCATGGGGTTTGCAGTAGAAGAGTCACGCGAGATCGATGATCAGTTCCATATGTTCGAGAGCCTCAACTTCCCGAAAGGCCACCCCGCCCGCGATGATTACGACACCTTCATGACCGTCGAGACAGACGCGCAGGGTGACCGCCTGATTGCGCCGGCGCATACCAGCACCATGCAAAATCGCGTCCTGACCACCTATCGCCACAATTTGGATGCGGGCGAGGCCATTGCTGCCATCGTGCCTGATCGCGTCTTCCGCAACGAAGACCTCGACGCCCGGCACGAGCACACCTTCTACCAGGTGGAGGGCGTCTATGTAGCTAAGGGAGTCAACGTTGGTAATTTGATTGCCACCTTGCATGAATTTTTGCAAAGCTACTACGGTAAACAGCTTGATGTGCGGGTCAACCCCTTCTACTTCCCTTTCACCGAGCCAAGCTTTGAGTTTGCCCTCAGCTGCCCCTTCTGCGAAGGCAAAGACCCCAGCTGTAAGGTATGCAGCGGTGAAGGCTGGGTTGAGCTGATTGGCTGCGGCTTGATCCACCCCAATGTGCTGCGGGCAGCCAACATCGACCCTGATACCTACACCGGCTTCGCCTTTGGCTGCGGCATCGACCGCCTCGTGATGATGAAATACGGCATCGAAGACGTGCGGCATTTCGAGAGCGGCAAATTGGATTTCTTGCGGCAGTTTTAGCCTCGTCTATTCGTTTTATTATCAAGGTTCACCATATGCATAACGATAATGAGCTTTTTACCATCGCCCAGACGATTCTCGAGCAGCGACACACACCACCAGTTCACACTGTGGCAGCAGCTTTGCGTTGCCAATCGGGTGAGGTGATCTCTGCAGTCAACATCGACCATTTTCTTGGCTTCGTCTGCGCCGAGACAGCTGCACTGGCAATCGCTATTAATCGAGGCATTTACGATTTCGATTCAGTCGTCGCAGTACGCAAAAATGATGACACGAGAAAGATCGAAATTGTCGACATGTGTGGCAAATGTCGTCAGATCTTTCACGATTATGCGCCAGGTATTACTGTCTTGACTACAAACGGCCCGCAGGCAATAGAGCATATCCTCCCTCATGCTTATATTCACCAACGTACAAAAATTCAACGAGCTATCAAGTGATAGTTAGCTATACTTTATTTATGAACCATTCGACACAAGCACTCTTATATAGCAACACCTACGCAAATCTCGCGACTGTCTCTCCGGATGGTCAGCCGTGGAATACGCCAGTGTTTTTTGCGTATGCAGATGGCGCAGTATATTGGTGGTCACCAATAGCTGCTCAGCACTCACAAAATATCGAACATAACCACCGTGTATTTATGACAATTTACGACTCAACCGCCCCAGAAGGTCATGGCGTTGGCTTATACTATCGCGGTGTCGCTCGTCAAGTAGTAGATAGCGAACTCACTGAAGCAATCGCCATCTATAACAGTAAGGCTCAGCAATTTCAGCTTACTCCTTCAGACTGCACGGGCGTAGCACCAACTCGTCTGTATATAATGCCCATCACCGAGGCTTGGACAAACAGCGAAGATTCGATCGATGGTTATTATATTGATACCCGCAAAAAAATTACATTCAAGAGATAAACCCTTCTCATAAAAAATACAAGGCATTCGCCCTGTATTTTCTATGGAGTACGCTAATCTATTGATTAATCGTCAACGGCCAACTCAGCTCGACACTCTTCAGCTTCTTCAGGCTGTTGAGCGGTGTAAGATCCTTCACCTCGGTGTTTTTGAGAGAAACAAAGGTGAGATTCTTTGCATGTTGAATACCTTCGAGGTTCTTTATCTTCTCCCACGACTCTGCGCCATCACGCGCGCTGAGGTCGAGCGTGGTTAGCTTTTCGAGATCTGAAGCAAGCATGGGCTGTGCATCACCGCGCTTTGTGTGGGTCACTTGGGCGATGGCTTGGTTGAGCTTGTTGCGGAGGCGCCAATCGGGCACGCTCACCACCGCGTCCTGTGGCTTATCAGCAGCAGTCTTTTCTTGGTAGACCCGCACATAGTCGACTTGCATATCTTTCGCGACTTCGTAATCCTTGGGGCTAGCCTTCTTGTATGGCTCATTGAGGCCACCGACCTGGTGATTTAAGCGGATAAAGAGTTTATTAGCTGCCTTGGCAAAGGGCCAGTTTGCATCATCTGGCGCCACGCGGTGCACCATGCGCCCATCATAGTAGAATTCGATCGTCCCATCCTTCTTATTCAAGACGCCGTAGGTATGGAAGGCATTTTGTGTATTGCCGACAATATTCCGATCGAGAACGCGCTGGTGCTGGTGCGAACGCTCTTTATTACCCTGACGTGGCTGCGTATGAATATTGGCTTGCAGCCAGCTTGGGTCGTAGCCACGCGACTCGAACACGTCGAGCTCACCACTGACTGGCCAGTTGAATGTTGTGCTTGTGAGCCAAAATGACGCCCAGCTTGCTCGAGCACCACTGTTCTTGTTACCCTCTGGCAGCTTAATAGATGCCTCGTAATAGGTACCTGGTCCCCAGGCATGGGCGACACTTTTGTCTTTCCAATCGCTGAGGTAGTGAGAGTTTACCATCCCTGTCGAGAAGGCGGCATGACCAGCCTGGCATGGCCTGCCGTTTTTATCATACTGCGCGAGAAGATGGAGTTTGCCGTCGTACTGACGCACCATGTCTGTCCGGAAGCGACCTTCCATACCCGACGCAAGGTCAAAGCAACCCGTCGGTACAGCCCATTTGGTTGTGTCGAGTTTATGACCGTCAAATTCATCACCCCACACTTTTTTATAATGCGCCTGTACATCACGCGGCAGATGATCTACTGCCGATACTGGCTGCACCATAGCAAAGCTCGTACCCATCACAGCGCATGCCATGGTGAGCCCAAACGCCAAGCCAGCTTTTGCCTGTTTTGTTGCTCGTGTTGCCAACATATCCCCTCCTTATGTTCGTTAGCTGTTCCTATTTAATCACAGCTCGTCTGCTTTGCCAAACACAAGACAATAACTTTATCCATATTTTTTGCAAGCGAGATAGTCTATTTTTATTATATACACCGATTTTCCAGAGGTCATTTTTGCTCAATGCAATGTTATATAGTAAAATCATTATTTTCAAAAATATGTTGTGGTTTTTGCTACGATTATCACTACCTCTGTTTGACAAATTACACACGAAGATTCAAAACAGCGATACTACCTACTCATCGCCACGCTGCGGCCGTTCGAGCAACTGCGGCTCGCTCTGGCGTTCACCGCCAGTGATACGTACGACGTCTTTATCCATCTTGCCGAGCTCGCGATAGGTTGTGTTGTAGTGGCCGACTGTTGTGGCGAGGCTCTTGCCCATTTTGCCCAGCAATTCATCAAACTTCTTGATATGCGTCGCAAGCTGGCCAACCCGCAGCTGAATATCCTTGGCTTGCTCTTCGATCTGGAGGCTGCGCAGCCCCTGCAGTACCGTCTGCAAATATGCCAAGAAGCTGGTTGGGCTCACGATAATCACCCGTCGATCGCGAAAGGCATACTCAATAAGATCGCGGCTTGAGCCACCCTGCCCAACATTGTTGATAAGCAGATCATAATACAGTGACTCACTGGGGATAAACATAAAGGCAAAGTCCATTGTGTCTTCATTTGGGCGAATATATTTACTCGTTTCGTCGATGCGCTGCTTAAGGTCGAGCTTAACGCGGCTGAGCAGCTGCTGGCGCTCGTCTTTGCTCGTGGCATTGATCATCCGGTTGTAGTTTTCGAGACTAAACTTGCTATCGATCGGCAGCACGCGCCCCTTGTCAAGAAAGATCACCGCATCGACCGCTTCTCCATCAGCAAAGCGATATTGCATCTGATACTGGGCTGGTGGCAATACATTCTCAAGCACACTCTGCAGATAATATTCACCAAAGACACCGCGCTGCTTGGGGTTTTGCAGGACGTTTTGCAGTGTCTTGAGCTCATCTGCGACGTCGACGACGCGTCGATTAGTCTCATCTAGCTTGGTGAGGCGCTGCGTCACATCGGCCACCAGCTTGGCACTCTCGGAGAGCTGCTTCTGGACTGACGTTTGCATAGCAGCACCCGAGCGCTCGAGCTTATCCCCAACCGACTGCTGCATAGCGGCTATTGTGCGCGATAGCTCCGTCACGTCGCTCTTGAGAAGTGCCACTGATTGCTGATCTTTGAGCTCATTAAGCTTCGCCAGCAGCAAACTCAGCACTACACCGCAGCCAACGAGGATAACAATAAGAATGATTCCAAGCACAAGAGAAAGTTCCATATCTCTAGTATAGCACTTCCTAGGGAGCAGCTACTCATGTTGTTTTATTGAGCGTGGTGTGTCAGCTGATCTCGTGGATGTGTCTTTTTAGCGCACAAGGAAATATTGCTATTTTCGAGAATTTTGACACTTATACCGCACAAAAGAAGTGTGCATATGATGCTTGTACAATCTAAGCCGCTCTCGCCATGTTGTTCGGGTGATATGTAAAACCAGTGTCGTAATTTAAAATTCAGACAAGAGAGCTACGTGAAAGAAGTAGAAATGAAGTATAGAAAACAGAGGTTGCTCATTTAAGCACAGTAAACAATGCTGAGCAAGATAGTGTGAGGCTCAGAGCTATCTACAGTGTCGCAAGATATATCAATACAATGATCGCCACCATCGCACCAAGTGTGACTGCTAGGTTGCGCAGGCGCGAGATCCACGAAAATACGCCAATGCTCAGTGCCATCAAAATCGTAATAACCGGCACCACGACATACCATGACGATGCTGCCAGCCACGTGAGCACTGGCCAGAGACCCACTGCCGTCGCAAGCATAACGAGAGCGGGGCGATACACACGGCGCTGCACCAAAAATATAAGCCCAACAATCACTGCCACAACCATTGCGCTCAAGACTGTATAGAATGTGGGTGTGCCACAGCTTGCTGGATTGGCAGTACCAAGGCCACAAACCGCACCAAACACCCCGAGGTTGGCAACGAGCAGCAACACTGCACTCGTCACCACGCCAGTAATGGCCGCGCCTATCATAATCTGCCCCATATCTGGCCACGATAAGTTCACAAAATGCTCGGTGTCTTCGGATGTATCGAGCACACCACCCTGAGCAAAGGGGTTGTCGATTGCTCGGCTGTGGTCGAGCCCATCGTCAAGCACCGTCTTGGTGATGGTCGCCGTTTTGGCAGTTTTTGCTTTTTTAGCTTGGCGCGCCGCTTCGGCCACCTCATCTGGGTCGGCGGTGCGTGCGTATATCTGTTCGTCCATATGTCTAGCTCCAATTCCTTACTGGGAGCTATTATATTATGTTTTTGCCGATTTTGCTAGTCTGCGCCAGAATTTTTTGTGATGTGGCACGTACCATACAGCACCCAGCAGTGCAACGGCCACCCCACCAGCAACATCGAGCGGTGTATGTACCAGTGCTGCCACGCGGCCAAGGCACACCAACACCGTCATGACAAATAGCGCTATGGTGAGTAGCCGCCGGCGCGTCACATACCATACCGCTAAGGTAAGAAACATTGCAAAGAGTGCGTGATCGGATGGAAAGCCGGGGTTATTGAGATAGAGCGCACCCGGGTCGGTGCCGAGCTTTTCAAATGGCCGGAGCGTCTCGGGTTGCCAGAGTGCACCAATAACCTTCGCGCACCAATAGGACGTCAAGCCTGCCATAAATACGCGCGTGTAGCGTTGGTAGCGTTGGGCTTGAGGCGCACGAAAAAACAGTGCAAAAAGAGCTACAGCGACAATCGGAATCATGAGCCCATCAGCAACCAAGCGAACAATGGCATTCATACCCCTATTATACCACTGCTTGGGAGTTTCTGTGTGATGGATTTAATCCACATCTAAGATCACTTTTGTATCTGTCGAGCAGGCTGCTGATTTGCTTTCGGGACATCAAGCAACTTTCCAACCGCATTGATGATCTGCTGGATGACTGTTGGCTTGGTCGATTGCTCCATCTTCGGGCGCGCTGGTGAGGCCTTAACGATGTCAACTGGCGGCATGCTGATCGTATGAGCTGGAGGTCTTTGTACTTCAGGAGGTCGCTGTGCTTTTGGCTTGGGTTGCTCCTTCTTCTTAACATTGGCAATCACAACATTGATGCGGTCGTCGTCGAGGACTTTCTTGTATGACACCTCCGCGCTGTCGCCACCAGTGTATTCTCCGCCAGCTTGCTGGGCAATTTGGTTCGGATTGCAGGCTTCAGGATTCTTAACACTGCAAATGCGGGCAAGTGGGCATGCATTACAGGCCGCTTGGCCAATCCGCTCCTGCGCAATCCGCCGCGCATTTTCTTGCCATACCGCAATTTCCTCCGGCGAGCGCTTGATTGGTGCTTTGGCAAGCTGCTCACTCATTCGAAAAACACCTCCGTTGCAATATGTTTACTCGCAATACCGCGCGCAGTGAGCCCCTGCCACATCGCTCGCGTAAATGCAACTGAGCCACACACTAGGTAGTGCGCTGTTGGATTGATATATGTATCGAGGTCAATTCGCCCATGATGCATCTTTGGTGGAGTCGTTGCTTGGCGTGTCACGAAGTAGTGGAGCGACAGCTGGGGGTGGCGCGCCTCATACGCAGTAAGGTCGGCCGCAAAGACAATATCGTCGACAGTCCGATTGCTATACATGAGCTGGATATTCCGATGTGGATCACGCGCGTATTCGCTCTTGATAATGCTCCACACCGGACTAATACCGACTCCAGCTGCGATCCCCACGAGTGGGCGATCTGTCAGTGGATTAAAGTACCCATACGCCGCCGAAAAAGTTAGTTGGTCGCCCACCTGCCGGCTACATAGGTAGTGGGAATACTCACCGCCAATATCCTTCACGGTAATGCTCAGATGTGTTTCGCCGGGCCAACTCGACAGGCTATATGCCTTACCCTCAGGCGTGCGCGACTCTGGCTTGATAACGGTAATGTATTGTCCGGCGGTATAGCGAAATGGTGCGTCGCCTTTGGCATCAAACACCAGCGTTGCTACATCGTGCGTGTGCTGAATCACTTGCTGGATTGTCCCTGTATAGTACTGCATTAGTGCACCACGCATTCTGCCACATAGCGTTGCATAATGTGCTGAGCCTGGGCCATCTCCTCGTCGGTAAAGCTCGTTTCATCGCAAAAGCGGCTACTCACCAGCGTATCACTTGCAATAAAATGCTGCAGGGCAAAGCGCTGTGCACCGTGCACCATCTGCCCGACCGCATCGAAGTCTGCTGGCTCAAGCTGTCCCCGCACAATCGTCGTGCGAAACTCGTGATCGACCCGGCTGCGGATAAGGTCGATACTTTCCATAATCGCATTGGTGTCAATTGGCCGCGCAGCAATTTCTACGTACTTCTCCAGTGGCCCCTTAATATCCATTGCTACAAAGTCGAGCAGTTGCTCATCCAGCATCTGGCGCAGCATCGCCGGGTGGGTCCCATTGGTATCGAGCTTGACGAGGAAGCCGAGCTGCTTGATAGCCCGAATGAAGTCAGGCAAATCTTCACTCATTGTCGGTTCGCCACCACTGATCGCGACGCCATCTAGCAAGCCAACCCGCCGCGCAAGAAAATCAAGAATCTCCGCCTCAGGAATGCAGCCAATGTACTGCTCAGGCAAAACGAGCTCTGGATTATGGCAGTAACCGCAGCGCATATTGCAGCCAATCAAGAAGATTGCCGCACAGGTGTGACCTGGGTAGTCGACTGTGCTGAACTTTTGGATACCACCGATCTGAACCATCACCATCCTCCCTTCTTGCTAATTATTTAAGCATCGATTGTATCGGCTGCTTTGTCGTAGTGGTAGCGCAGCGCAAACTCTGCTTGCTTGCCCTTATTCCACTGCTGCACCGGGCGCAAATAACCCACCACTCGCGAATATATCTCACACGGCTCCTGGCACTGCGGGCACGCCTCATGTTCACCGCGCAGGTAGCCATGATTCTTGCAGACACTAAAGCTCGGACTGATCGTAAAGTATGGCAAACGATAATTGTGGCAGATTGTTCGCACGAGCCCTTTGAGTGTTGTAGGGTCATCCATTCGCTCACCAAGGAAGAAGTGGATGACGGTGCCGCCAGTATATTTGGTCTGCAGCTCGTCTTGGAGGTCAAGTAACTCAAAGAGATCGTCGGTGTAATTGACCGGCAGGTGTGTGCTGTTGGTGTAGAACGGCGCTGGCACCGCCTTGCCAATACCATTGGCAAAATGCGCTGCTTCTGGGTAGTCGCGCTGGTCGATCTGCGCTAGGCGGTAGGTCGTGCCTTCGGCTGGCGTTGCCTCAAGATTATAGTTATTGCCAGTTTCTTCTTGGAATTTCACGAGCATCTCGCGCATCAGATCGAGCGTCCGCTCGGCAAATTCCCGTCCCGTAGCCTGACCAATGTCCACCCCAAGGAGATTGAGCGCTGCCTCATTCATGCCAATCAGGCCAATCGTCGAGAAATGATTCTTCCAGTATTCACCAAAGCGCTGCTTGATATCGCGCAGATAAAACTTGGTATAGGGGTAGAGATTGGCATCGGTCAGGCGCTCGAGCGTCTTGCGCTTAACTTCGAGGCTATCACGCGCCTGCTCCATCAGGTGGACGAGACCAGCCCGAAACGCTGCTTCGTCGCTCGACTTCAGTGCCAAGCGAGGCAGGTTAATCGTCACCACACCAACTGACCCCGTCATTGGGTTACTCCCAAACAGGCCACCACCACGATACTCCAGCTGGCGATTATCAATCCTCAGGCGGCAGCACATACTACGCGCGTCTTCTGGGCTCATATCACTATTGACAAAGTTACTAAAGTATGGAATGCCGTATTTTGCACTGGCTTCCCACAGGTTGTCAATCACAGGATTATCCCAGTCGAAATCAGCCGTGATGTTATACGTCGGAATCGGAAAAGTAAAGACCCGTCCATTGGCATCACCTTCCGTCATCACCTCAAGCAGTGCCCGATTGAAGGTATTCATCTCATCCTGGTAGTCGCCGTAGTTACTCTCTTGCATCTCTCCGCCAATGATCACCGGTGTGCCTGCCATATGCTTAGGACATTCGAGGTCAAGCGTGATATTCGTAAACGGCGTTTGGAAGCCAACACGCGTCGGCACATTAACATTAAAGATGAATTCTTGCAGCACCTGCTTCACCTCATCGTACGTTAGCCCATCTGCCCGAATAAATGGCGCGAGCAAGGTATCAAAATTGCTAAAGGCCTGAGCACCAGCCGCTTCGCCCTGCAGTGTATAGAAGTAATTCACAACCTGGCCCAGCGCCGTGCGAAAATGCCGGGCTGGCTTACACGAAATCTTGTTTGGTACACCAGTGAAACCCTGCCGGAGCAGATCCATTAAGTCCCAGCCCACACAATACACACTCACAAGGTTAAGATCGTGAATATGGAGGTCACCGGACCGATGAAGGCGACCAATCTCTGGGCTGTAGATTTTGTTTAGCCAGTAGGTTTTGCTCACCTCACTTGAAATGTAATTATTCAGCCCCTGGAGGCTGTAGCCCATGTTGGAATTCTCATTAACCCGCCAGTCGAGCTTGAGCAAATATTGGTCAATCAGGTCAACATGTGCACTCGCAGCAATCTCGCGCAGCTTTTGATGCTGATCGCGATAAATAATGTACGCCTTGGCGGTCTTTTTATATGGCGAGCGCAGCAAGGTGTCCTCTACCGCATCCTGCATCTGCTCCACGGTGAGTGTATCATCCGCTATAGTCTGCCGCGCCTGGGTAATCGCCGCCTGAGCTAACTGATAAGCCTCTTCCTCAGCAAACTCACCCGTCTCCAGGCCAGCTCGTTCGATTGCTGCCATAATTTTTGTGTCATCAAATGCCACGATGCGCCCATCGCGTTTGGTAATTGTGTGATACATATCCCTCCCTTTACTTGCCGTGACAGCACGCGCGCCACGACATGAGTGTTTATCCTCGTTTTTTATGATTGTGCAAGCATTGGTTACTAGTGTCATAGACACCATATATAGCGCTTACTATGCACTATACTACTCCATATACTGTGGGTCAAGCGTGATATTCACAACGGGTATACTGGCACGACCTCTGTTATATGAAGCATGTGACTGTGGTCGGAGCAATTTGTTGTTATTTTTATCAGCAACACCGCAACCCACCAAAAGTCGATCAATCGCAGAGCCTCTACATTCAATATAAAGCGCAGCCCTGACAAACTACGCACTATTGATCCACTCTCGCAAGCATGGTACAATACGGAGGCGCCACGCAGTGATGGGCCGTCGCCAAGTGGTAAGGCACCAGGTTTTGGTCCTGGCATTCGGGGGTTCGAATCCCTCCGGCCCAGCCAAGCTATCATTGTTACCAGCCTTTTGTCGGCTGGTAATTTTTTATTGCGACTTTATCTGGGGTGTCTGTTCGATCAGGCCCTCACTCGGGTTTTGCCTATTTTGAATATTAGCTCTTCAAGTTTTTTATTTTTCTGACAGATCAAAGTTGATCGGACTGCGATATTTCGACCCAGCACTGAAGTCTAATACTCTCGAAAACACCAACTACAGTGATACTCCTCGGAGAGTGTGGAGGAGATGCGGTAAAATTAATAGCGGTTTTTTACTATTTAGGCACTCTAGGCTGATAGTTCATCAATCACGAGTGGATTTTGAGCTATTTGCTTCGCGCACCACAAGCACCACCGCCACGCCAAGTAAGCCCGTGAATACTACCGTCCACCAACCATTGAGCAGTGGCAAGGTTGCCCCAAAGAGGCCCGATTCGCTCATCGGCACAGCAAGAAAACACCACAGCGCCACACCAAACCACGCTGCACTGACTGCAAGTAGGCATGCCTGCGAAACCCAGCGTGACCCCCGCGACATATCCATCGAGAGCAAAAACGGCAAACTACCGAGCTCAAGCAGTGGCAATAAGCCAGCCAAGAGAGCAGCCATTATGTCCCCGCCAGCCACATGCCACCCACTCGTGATATCGACAAACTTCTCAAAAGTAAAGAGCTGCATGATGATCAAAAACGTCACGACAATACCAAGCGCGAGACGCCGCCAATACGCAGGATCGCGCCGCAGATGCTCTGGAAAAATCGCCTGAAATAATCCAAACCAAAAATGAATCATACGCTGCTTCATAACTTTATCATATCAGATATTACCCTGTTTTACACGCATTTCCTTGCACTTGTGCCACATGTTCGCTACTATAGAGGAAGCGAACGTTACAAACATAAACATTTTATACATACTTGTATCAGTCGCTCTCCGATATATCCACCACAACAGAACACCCGAGTGCTCATGGTATACTCGGGCGTTTCTTTTGTGTGGACAGGGCTAGTCATCCACTGGGAGCGAATGCTCTGCCCGCCAAGCCGCAATTTTGCCGTGGTGGCCACTGAGCAATACCTCGGGCACTGCCATCCCCTGCCACACCTCTGGGCGCGTGTATTGCGGAAACTCCAGTGTCTGGCCATCGCTAAAGCTCTCAATCGCTGCGCTCATCTCGCCACCAAGGACACCAGGGATCAGTCGCACAATCGAGTCGATAATCGTCATGGCGGGCAGCTCACCACCAGTCAGGACATAGTCCCCCACTCGGAGCGCTTGGTCTACTACCTGCATAATTCGCTCGTCGTACCCCTCGTAGCGCCCACAGATGAAGATATAACCATGGTCGGTCTGGCTATACTGCTGCGCAAGCGCCTGATTCCATCGTTGGCCCCGCGGCGTCATGATAAGCACTTTGGCAGTCGGGTCGCACTCTTTGGCGTGCCGCACCGCCCTCCAGAGTGGCTCAACGCGTAGTAGCATACCATCGCCACCACCATACGGTGTGTCGTCGACCGTTCGTCGTGGGCCAAGCCCAAATTGGCGCAGATCAATTGTCGTCAGCTCCACTAAGCCTCGCTGCTGCGCCTTCCACAGCATTGAAGCCTCAAACACGCCAGAAAACATCTCCGAAAACAGGCTAATCACTTGGAATTTTTTCATCTCTCTTAGTGTAGCAAATTACCGCAGCAGCGTCTAACAGATACTACAAGGGGTTCAGGTCTTTACGCTTATGTTTTTCATTTGTTATACTGGTTATGCTATGGACTTTGGATCAGAGACAGGCAATACTACCGCGCAGCGCCTCGAACTATCGAGCCGGCGTACGACCATCACGCCGCTCAACGAGAATATTACACTCGAGCAGTTCGACGGTGAGGCAGCGGTGTCTCAGCACCTTGTGGAGCCAGCGATTGCTAATATCTCGATTGATACCGAAGCCACCCGCCACGATCCGCACCGCACTCAGAGCTATAATCCACCGAGGTACCAACCCCATTATGGTTTACTGATTGTGATCATTGGCATCTTACTTTTGCTTATTGCCGGTATTGCTGGCCTGACGAATATTTTGAGCCGGTTGCGGTAGTATATGAGAGCCTTTTTGGCGTCACTCGCTCACTCACTACGTCATCCGGATAGCATATAAAACTTGTTGTTATATAAGCTCATACAGCTACCACTTTAGTCTCTGCTACGCTATACATTCATCCAACAAAAAAACTGCCTCCACAGCAGTTTTCTTGCACAAATAAGGCTCTCAAACCTTGTTGGTTTGCTCGCAAAGAGCGTTTATTTTTTCTCGCAGTTCGTTTCTGAACTGATCGTATTATATATCAAGGTCGTCGAGTTCTGCAAGCTCTTGGCGAGACTTTTTTGCAAAATCCGATTCGCTCTCATCGTCGTTATCCACCGTATCAGTGGTTAAGTTATCCACAGACTGTGGTGCTGCGGTGTGCGGCTCATCATTGTTCACCACCTTAAGGTTGTAGCGAGCACTGTTTTTCGTGCCAAGCGCGCGCAGCAAGGTGCGCAAACTCTGCGCCGTACTGCCCCGCCGGCCAATCACACGGCCGAGATCCTCCGGATTGACGGTGAGTGTCAGTAGCACACCCTTCTCGTCGATCACTCGATCGACCACCACGTCGTCTGGATGTTCCACCAGCGACTTTACGACATATTCGACAAACTGTTGATCAATTGTCGCCATAGCTTTCTTCTTTCCCTCCTTATGCTGTCATTCAGATTTATTGTGATTGTGCTTTCATTGTAGCATACCGGCTGGATTCTACCAACATACAGCGCGCGCAGTTATGCGTTGAGTCTTCTCTTATACCACCCCTTCCCATCACTACATTCAGATAGAGTAATGTATTGATTGAGATAACCGATTGCTGGCTCTGGTGGGGGGTGGCAGTGAGGAATATCAGCTCTTGCAATATTCTTGAGAAAAGTAGCGGTAAGTAGAGACCAAGCGAATCGATATTTTTGCAATTCAGATTATAACAATACTAATAATTACAAAACTGCTCCACGATACGCGGAGCAGTTGCTATGCTTATGCAAGAGAGTCGCTTTAAGCCTCTGTCTCTTCCTTCGGCTGATGCTTGCGGAGCTTCTCTGGGTTGCGAACTGCCTTGTGCTTGTCGCCAGCGGGCTGCTTGACCCACTTTGGCAGCGATACACCAGCAGCAGCCAGTAGTTTGACCACACGTGGTGTCGGCTGGGCACCATTATCAAGATACTTTTGGGCAAGCTCGGTATTGATATGGGCCTCTTTGGTGTGCGGGTTGTAGTTGCCAACATAGGCCACTACACGGCCGCTTGATGGGTGGCGCTGAGCCTCTTGTACGGCGAGCCGGTACACTGGGTAGGCTTTGCGGCCAAGACGTTGCAAACGAATTGCGAGCATAAATAAAACTTCCTTTTCTTGACTTATATTTGCGTTAGTTCGTTCTGTACAAGTCTACACTGTTTGGCTGGCGATGTCAATTTGTTGCTTGTCTGTGGGTCAAAACTTGTCTGAGCTCTTAGCTGACTCTTCTGCCTTCTCTGTTTGAGTCTCTTGCTGCTGGTAGGCTGCCAGAGCAGCGCGAGCAGCCTTTTGCTGGGCAGTTTGCTTGCTGGGGCCAGTGCCGCGGCCCATCAGCCGATCATTGACAAAGACACCAAGCGTGAAGGTTTTGTCGTGGTCAGGGCCATCCTCCGCCAAGACACGATACACTGGCGTAGCACTGTCGATCCGTTGGCTCACCTCTTGTAAATGGCTCTTGGGGTCGCGCCACGAGCCATCGGCCAGGATGGCATCAAGTTTGCTAATGGTATGCTTGGCAATAAACTCAGCTGCCGCCTCATAGCCTCGCTCCAAATAGATTGAACCAATCACGGCTTCATATGCATTAGCCAGAATCTGGCGGTGCGCTCGCTTGCTGCCATGCTTCTCACCTCGGCTCATCCGGATGAGTGAGCCATAACCGAGCGCTTCGCCCGAGTCGGCATTACTCTCAGTATTGACCAGCGCTGCGCGCCAGCTCGTCAGGATACCCTCTGGCTCGGCATAGTGTTGGTAGAGATAGTCGGTTACCGCAAGTTCCAGCACGGCATCGCCCAAGAACTCGAGGCGCTCGTTGTGCTCAGTAACGGATTTTTTGTGCTCATTGACATAGCTGCGGTGGGTGAGTGCAGTGACTAAGAGCTGAATATCGTGATATTCAAACCCGAGCGCTTGCTGTGCCCACGCTTGATACGGGCCAGTTGGCATGCCAGACATAGTAACTCCTTTCGTTTCTGTCGTTATAGACGCTCCTCTCGGATGCGTTTCTTAGCTTTGAGCATAAGCTTGGCAATATCTTCGTACTCGATGAGGTCAAGTGCTTTGCTAAAGGGAAACCACTTGATGCCATTCATCCATTCTTCTTTTTGAATCTCATTGCCGCTGGTGCGGACGCGAGCAAGGTAGATCTGTGTCGTCATCAGGACAAGCTTTTCCATTCGGCGATAGCGAAAGTGAATCTTGCCCAGCCAGCCCAGCATATCAAGGTCGTGCAGCCCAGCTTCTTCGCCGATCTCGCGGCGAGCTGTCTGCACTGCAGTCTCCCCTTTCTCAATATGCCCTTTAGGGATCGTCCAGCGATCCTTAGCATCCTGAATCAGGAGGATTTCGAGTTTGTTGTTGCTATTGTAGCGGAATACAATGCCGCCAGCCGTCGGTTCACGAACAATTTCCTGAATAGACGGCTTGCGACGGCCAAAATATTTTTTAAACCGATTGAAGTGTCGGTCAAAGTGTGACGGTGTTGGCATCGTCTGGTGTCTCCCCAGGCAAGTTGCGATAGGCGGTGCCGAGTACACCGTTGATAAACTTGCTTGAATTATCTGAACCAAACGCTTTAGCAAGCTCCACTGCTTCGTTAATCGCCACCTTGGGGGGGACGGTTGCGCGGCAGTGCAGCAATTCGTAGAGGCCAAGTCGCAAGATATTGCGGTCGACACGAGCAATCTGATCAAGCGGCCACTCTGGCGCAATTGGTTGCAAGTGGGCGTCAAGCGCGGCCTGCGTCTCGATTACCCCAGCAACGAGCGTGTCGACAAAGGCTCGATCGCCAATGATCGACTCATAACGCTCAAGATTGCGCGCCAGAATCTCTCGTGGCACGGCCTGCGGATCGTTCGCCTGCTGGCGGAATTCATATTCGTACAATGTTTGGAGTGCAACTATACGCCCAAGATGACGGTTCGAAGCCATTTGGTTGGTTCTTTCTTTTGTTAAAATTCTTTGCTATCGACGAAAAGCTAGCGAGCTGCTTTGGCAGCGCCAGTCTCGCGCTTGGTCGTCTTGACCTTGACTGGTGAGGTCTTATTAACCATGCGAGCAAGCTTGAGGCGCAGATGGCTGCGGCGCAGACCGGTTTTGCGTGGGCTACTCTGTTTTTTTGGTTGAGCCATAGTAAAAATCTCCTTCTCTTTAGGCTGACGTAAAACTTGTAGCTATTATACGCTAAAAGCGCAAAATTCTCTAGTGTTTGCGCTGTTTTGTATAGAAAAATATATTTATGGCCAATTGCCAAGCGGGCTATTGCGCTCTCCTACCCCATCCCGAACACGCTCGCTACGACGTCTAGGTTATGGCTTTAATATGACAGATATATGTCATATATTGTATGATATGGTACATACTATTAATCTCAGTAAGGAGTACCTATGGCAATAAAAATAGATGGAGATATTAATCAATATATCAAACTGGTCGGAAGAAGCGACGAATCAGTTAAGACTGAAGTGCAGCACATCATCGACAAGTTGGGCTGTACTCCTGTAATCCGGGAAATTGACAAGGAGTTTACTGGCTACGACTCGAGCGAATCATTCTGGTTACTACACGATGCCGGAGTGGAGTTGCGCTGGAAAAACGATTTACTTAAGGGATTGTCACTATATACACAAAGGGGCGAATCATCTGTATCGGAATACAAGCCTTATGCAACTGCACTGTTTACAGACTTCTCGAACACTGCAACGCGTGATGAGATTATTCGCCATCTTGGAACTCCCGACAATGAAGCAAAGCAGAACTCCACATGGGTGCGCTCAGCTTGGATACAATATGACGAGCAAGGTGGTAATTGGATGCACTTCCAATTTGATGGTGATATGCATTTGAAGATGGTGACAGTCTGTGTACCCATTCATTAGATCAATCATCTTTTACCCTTTAACCCATTCAAGCGATTACGTTGCCATTTTGTAGTCTTATCAATATCCACTAGACACGATGAGGCTGTAGGCACACAACCCAAAATAGGGCGCCCCGCGAGACGCCCTGTTTTTTACGACAAGACTAGTAAAGGTGGCTATTTCTAGACAACGATACTGACAAGCTTGCGCTTGACGTAGATAACCTTCTTGGGTGGCCCAGTGAGGTACTTTGCGACGCGGTCATCTGCCAGGGCTTGGGCAGTGATATTGGCTTCGCTGGCGTCTGGCGTGGTGGTGAGCTTGGCGCGGACTTTGCCATTGACTTGCACGACGATAGTCATCGTATCGCGGACGATCTTTGCTTCGTCCCACTCTGGCCAGGCTGCAAAATCGAGCTGGTCGCCATAGCCAAGCTGCTGCCATAGCTCAGCGGCCATGTGCGGCGCAAAGGGCTGCACCAACTGGATCAGCGTCTTGAGCGCTGGCTGCCACTGCTCAGTAAAGCCAGTTGTCTTGAGCTTGTAGAGGTCGTTGACGCACTCCATGAGCCCAGCAATAGCCGTATTGAAGCTCAAGCGGTAGATATCACTTGTGACCTTTTTCGTTGTGGCATGGATGATCGACTCAAGCTGTGCGACATCGACTTGCCCAGGCGCTCCACCCTGCTGCTGCCAATCATCAAACTCTTGCACCAATGTCCAGAGACGATTCAAGAAACGATAGACGCCAGCAATTCCTCGGCTGCTCCAGCTTGAATTCTCGTCGATCGGCCCGAGGAAGAGCTCAAAGGTACGCAGTGCATCTGCCCCATACCCCGCATCGATCACCTCCAGCGGGTCGACAACATTGCCAAGGCTTTTGCTCATCTTGCGGCCATCCTCGGCTTGAATGAGGCCATGATAGACGAGCTTCCGCACCGGTTCGGCAAAACCTGTAAGGCCAAGATCGCGGAAGACGTGCGTCCAGAAGCGCACATAGAGCAAGTGAGCAGTCGCATGGTCACCACCAACATACATATCAAGCGGTGCCCAGTGGTTAGCCAGCGCTGGGTCCCAGGCCTCCGCTACATTATGCGGATCAGTGTAGCGCAGAAGATACCAGCTGCTGCAGGCATATCCATCCATCGTGTCGGTCTCACGCTGGGCAGGGCCGCCACAGGTCGGGCAGGTCGTCGTCACCCATTCTTCTTGGGCAGCAAGGACGGATTTGCCATCACCACGCGGCTGGAAGTTTTGCACCGCTGGCAAAACAACTGGCAAATCTGCCGCTGGCACTGGCACAGCACCATGCTCGGGGCAGTGGATGATCGGGATGGGTGCACCCCAGTAGCGTTGGCGGCTAATCAGCCAGTCGCGCATCTTGTAAGTCACCTTGGCGTGGCCACGGCCTTCTTGCTCGAGCCAGGCCACGATCTGCTCACGAGCATCCTCACTACGCATACCATCAAATGCGCCAGAATTAACGAGCACCCCTTCGCCATGGTAACACTGGTCGGTATCTGGGTCGTCGTCGGGCCGCTCAATGACGGTGACGATGGGCAACTCGTATTTCTCGGCAAAGGCGGCGTCGCGCTCATCATGAGCCGGGACAGCCATCACTGCACCAGTGCCATAACCACCAAGGACATAATCGGCCACCCAGATGGGTATTCGCTCGCCCGTTGCTGGGTTAATAGCATAACTCCCAGTAAAGACCCCTGTCTTATCCTTCGTGTCATTGGTGCGCTCAATCTCCGATTTCTTGACTGCCTCGGCAATATAGGCCAAGACCGTCTCGTGGGCATCACCACGCGCGAGCTGCTGCGCTAGCGGATGTTCGGGCGCAAGCACCAAGAAGGTCGCACCAAAGAGCGTATCGGGGCGCGTCGAAAAGACGGTGATATCGGCGGCGTCACTTTCCGTAGCTGCCGTGGGCTTATCAAGGGCAAAGCGAATCTCTGCTCCCTCGCTGCGGCCAATCCAGTTGGTCTGAGCTTGCTTAATCTTGTCTGGCCAGTCGAGCGCAGGGATGTCGGCCAGGAGCTGGTCGGCATACTCAGTAATCTTGAAGAACCATTGCTTCATTGGCTTCTTCACCACCACTTCTTCACAGCGCCAGCACCGGCCATTGATCACCTGCTCATTTGCCAGCACGGTCTTATCTTTCGGACACCACCACTGGAGTGAGTCCTTTTGGTACGCCAAGCCCCGCTCAAAGAGCTGCGTAAAGATCCACTGCGTCCAGTGATAATACTCTGGATCGCTCGTGTTGATCTCGCGGCTCCAATCGATACTCGCACCAACGCGGCGAAGCTGAGTAGTAAAGTTAGCAATATTGGTCGCGGTCGTCTCTTGTGGCGTTTTGCCTGTCTTGATGGCGTAATTCTCTGCAGGGAGGCCAAAGCTATCCCAGCCCATTGGGTAGAGTACCTCGTGACCAAGGCTGCGCCGGAAGCGCGCCACTGCATCGACAATGGAGTGCTCCATAAAGTGCCCTGCATGCATCCCTGCTCCGCTTGGGTATGGGAACATGCCGGTCACATAATACTTTGGTTTAGGAGAGGCGTCATCCGCCCGGTAGCGCTGGTCTTCTGCCCAGTGCTGTTGCCATTTTGGTTCGATTTCTGCAGGATTGTATCGTTTCATGTCTTTCATATTCTACCATAGTGGGCGAGGACAAAGACAACCCCGCTTCTTTTCTCGAAAGCGGGGTTGGGTTTATGTGCGGCGTTTTGTCTACGCTTCGCCGGTGCTTGTTGATGATGTATCGCTGTCGTTATCTTTACTGGTGCTACTGCCTCGCATGAGCTCGCTATATGGGATGCTCTCGCTTGGCTTGCGCAGGTCAACCTTTGTATCATTGACGTTGATCGTCACTGGCTGCTGAGACGACTGGCTAGTTGGCTTCATGACAATGCGCTTCACATCGTGCGAGAATGGTGACACCCAGAGCTCAAGATCTGTCTGGCTCAAGTCTGGCCCTGAGATAGCAGAGTGCCGCTCGGTCTTGATGGTCCGGCCATTTTGGCGTGTTGTCACACGGGTTGATGTCGCATCACTGCAGCGGCGGAGCAGCTCCCCAACACGGGTGTTGCCAAGGTCGCGGCTCAGCGAACGAGCTTCGTGGCTCGACGGGCTCGCTACCGTCACCTTGTAGCCCACTGCACCGTTATCGAGCGCTGGCTTATTGAGTTTCTCTACTGTAAAGACATCACCGTGCTTGCGAAGTACTGCAGCGATCTCACTGCGAGCTTTAGTGTCGTACATAGCATTCATTGCGTCCGTACATTGCTGAGTCGTCGTACGATTTGGGCTCATTTTGCGCATATCATCTTGCGTCATCTTGACCCATTTGCCATCGATTTTTTCGATGATAGGCAGTGCTTGCTTGGTATACTGCTCGCGCATCTTACTCCGTGCAGTATCTTTCTCCTCATCGGTCATGCTCGAGCTGCTATAACGCTTCATCGACTGGTCGATCATGGTATCAATATATTTTTCATATACTTTCTTGATGCCATTGACGCGGAAGTAGGTTGCTTCGCGATCCGCATAGATCTCGGCCTTGACAGTAATCTGGCCAACCTGCGGGAGGTCCATCGTTACCTCACCATTACCACCAGCAACTTGGTTAGCATGCTGCAGATTCATTTTGTACGTGACCTTCGATGGGCCTGAAGTGTTAGTACTGCTTGGTGTAACATCACCGCCCATACTATACGACGCTTGCCGTGCAGTGACTAGATTTGCCACGCCATCCGTCACCACCTTGTGTGGATTCTGATACCAGAAGAAGTACAATAGCACACCAGCAATAAGTGCTAGCAAAGCTACACCACCACCGACGAGGCCAAGAATAAGCCCAAGATGGGATTTCTTGGCCGGCTGAGCGCTCAAAGCTCCTGGAGTCATGTGTGGTTGATATTGAGGCTGGAGCTGAGTTGGTTGCATGGCCGGAGCAGCTGGCTGCTCTGGCACTGGCTGACTAGCAGGCTCAGCTACTGGGGCTAGTTGTGTTGCTGGAGCCACCGGCTCACTAGCCTTAGCCGATGCTTGCACAGACTTACTTTTTGGTGGGGTCTTGCGCGTTGTGCTACGCTTGGTTGCCTTTGGTTTTTTCTCTGTTGGCATAGATAGTTCTCCGCTTAATACACTAGTCTCATACGTACGAATATACCATAAATCGCGTATTAACGCTACTGGCTTGGCCCGTCAAAGAAGTTCTCGTACTCCGAAAAATACGGCGCTTTGATGGCCTGCCAAGCGAGTGATTGACGCACCAGCTCCGTATCTTCGCTCAAGACACAGAGGATTTTAACGGCCTCCTCAAGGAATATCCCACCTTGCGATCCCTTAGCAAGAATCACTGCCCCAGGCCGTGCCACCGAACGGACGAACTGCCCTGCCTCGATCGCATTGCGACATACCTTCACCTGGCAGCCACGCCGGCGGGCAGCGGGCGCAAGATATTTCTCTGTCTCACCACCAACCGTCACCACCCAATCAAGCAAATGCGAGTCGCACGCCATGCCCAGCTTCTCGTGCTCGGCCTGGCTCGAGGCACCGAGCTCATTCATGTCACCAAGGATAGCGATCCGCTGCGGTGCCTGCGCAAAGCTATAGAGCGTCTGCAGAGCAGCCAGCGCAGCAGCCGGGCTAGAGTTGTATGTGTCATCGATGATCGTTGTATCGCCAAGCCCTAGTAGCGGGTTCATCCGCCCAGGGACAGGCTTGATGAGCGCAAGACCCTTCACTACTTCATCTGGTGTGCAGCCATAGAGCAGGGCCGCCGCGACGGCACCAACGATCGGTCGCAGGCTATGCTCACCCACCACATTAATCGCCGCCGCAAATGGCTGAGCAATGTTTGGTGGAGCAATAATCCCCCCCCGATAGCCTACCTCAGCGTCAAAGTTCTGCTGTTCGAAGCGATACTCAGCAAGGCCAGTTGTGCCATACGTACTAAAGTGTGGAGTAGCGATCAGGTCAGCAAAGCGACCCTCAATATCATCACGGTTGATCAGCACTCGGCGTGCATACTGCGTCACGGAGAGCTCCTCTTGCGCCACCGCCTCAATCGAGCCAAAGAACTCCATATGCTCTGGCGTTACTGCCGTCACCAAGGCGAGGTCAGGCCGGAGGTAGCGGCCAAAGTCGGCAATCTCCCCTGGCCGATCAGTGCCAAGCTCCTGGACAATCACATCGACATCAGCTGGCTGAGCAACCCGCCGCCGAGCCGCTGCAAACACCTTAAGCCAAGCACCAATACTGTGCACCTTACTGGGGTACGTCACGCCAAGGATACCACACGGCGCCGAGAGATTGGTATTGTGGTTATTATCAAGCATGCGTACACGGTAGCGCTGCGATAGCAAGGTAGCTACCGCTCGCTTAGTACTCGTCTTACCCACGCTCCCCACCACAACAATTAGTTTGACCTCTGGATGGGCTTGAAAATACCGGCTCACATACGTCTCGAGCCGCTTTTGGATAAACTTTTTGAACATATCCTTATTTTATCAGAAACAAGCGGGAATGCTACTGGTTGATTCTCCCGCTCATTTGTGCTTGAATAGAGGGAGTCGTGGGGATATAGCTCAGTTGATAGAGCGCAGCATTCGCATTGCTGAGGTCGAGGGTTTGAATCCCTCTATCTCCACCAGGTGTTATTATATTTTTATGGCGACGAGCAATATCCTCGTCGCTATTTTTATAATACATAGCACAAGTCAACCGTACATAAAGCTAGCCAGCAGTTCCTAGTGCCTCCACCACCGCCACTCCGGAGCCAAAGTGTCTTGTTGAAAACTATCGAATTCAAGATCCCGTAATTTCGGCAAGAGTGGGCGGAGGCGTTCTTCGAATCCAGACATTCTGTCACGATAAGTTGAGATTTTACTGATGAAGTCTTTGTCGCGGATAGCATCACGTTCTATGGATCTTGCGAGGAATGCGAGAACGCTTTGCCCCTCATCGAAGCTTGTTGCATAGTTATCATGGTGCTCCCATTCGTAATCCTCGTCAAACCAGGCGGCTGAGTACTTCGAGACGTTATCAGTTAACTTGACTAGCCAATCGCTAAACATGTAATCCATGTTCTTGCAGATTTTGTCTTGAGCAAATTGCGACTCGATTCTAGACTCGAGTGCCGTCGTGACGTTTTCTATAGCATCACGAAGTGATTCGTAGTCGAAGGAATTAGGGTTTCTAGGAATGTGATTGGGAGCTACTTTCTCAAACGTTTCAGTCATCATCTCTGCATGAATAAGTGCCTCAAAATAATGAGGGGCTGCTAACCGATATCCTACTCTCTGCTCTTCGGCGGCTATTGCCGAATAGACAAAAGCATCGTTTAATTCAACGACACATCGATGATATGCGTCGTTTGTCGCCACCGTGAGCGACTGATCCACTAAGTGATTCCACCATTGAGAATCTGGTGTTACATTTGGATCATTTTTCCATAGATCTGATAGTTTTGACATGATAGCTCCCTGCTTTTTTATTATAATAAAAAATAAGCGAGATATATCCTCGCTTATCTTGTGCCTTCACTGATGCTAATTACTGCTCAACACTAGAAGGCAATAATCTCAAAATGGTGGATCTTGCAGGATTCGAACCTGCGACCTCACGAATGTGAATCGTGCGCTCTAGCCAACTGAGCTAAAGATCCATGGTGGAGCATACCAGATTCGAACTGGTCACCTCTTCGCTGCCAGCGAAGCGCTCTAGCCAAATGAGCTAATGCCCCGTCTGCTATAGACTATAGCAAAAAATCACCTCTTTGACTAGAGGTGATTTGCCGGTAGCTGCTACGCGCCCACCCTGGGGCACAATGTTTGTTTTGGCACGATGTTTGTGTTTGGACGCAACGGTACCCCTTTTTGCGTACCAGCTTGTCTCTTATTATGCACCACCGCTTTGCAAAACACAAGCAGTTCGCCGATTAATTATCGCACTTTTATGGGTTCAGGCGCTCTACGGCTCTTATGTTTCATCTGGAGAAATGTCCAGTTAATGCAAGCGTCAAAGCATCCAAGCAAAGTGCTCGTACAAGTATCTTAATACAAGATCTCCCCCTATTGTTATTTACAAAAGCAAAACACCACCTATCTTGGTGGTGCTGATGTGTCACGAGGCATCATATCTGGTGCGGACGAGAAGACTTGAACTTCCACGAGCGTAATGCTCACCAGCCCCTCAAGCTGACGCGTCTACCAATTCCGCCACGTCCGCATATCTCGCGACACTGTTGATTATACCGCATGTTAGGGGGTTTTGTAAACATCTCGCGTTGTCACCGTCCAGCGGAGGACGTCTGCGTAGCGGTCTGCACCGGAGACAAGGGTATCGCCCTGCTGGATGGCCTGTACACCGGGGCCTGTCGCATACACACTAGCCGACCGATAGAGACCAATCGCCGGCACGTCACTATACCACTGTTCGGCAAACGCTTTGTACTTGGCGGCACGCAGCTTGGGCTCGAGGCGCGTACGGGCGCTGGCCAATGCGGCATCTGCAGTGCGACTCGTGTAATTGACGAAGTTATAGCCCTGGTAGCCCGTCTGAGAGGAGTGCCAATAGGCATAGACATCAGGGTCGGCACCAATTGCCAGCTCATAGAGCAAAACATCGTAGCTTCGCCCCTGCAATGTCCCTTGGACAAAGGTGGATGACGTCGCCGAGCGGTCGATCACCTGCTGCGTTACCGCCACGCCAAGCTGCTGCCACTGCTCCATTACCTTGGCGAGGACTGCTTCGTACTCTGTGCCCTTTGTAGTAGTGATCATAATCTCCAGCTTTTGGCCATCTTTGCTGCGGACTTTGCTGCCATCAGCGAGCTTCCAGCCTGCTTCATCCAGCATCGCAGCAGCCTTTGCTTTGTCATGCTTATCTGCGGATGGTGTATTAATGCCCCCAAGTTGGCTCGGGATAAACGGCCCATCAAGGCGCTGCACCCCCTCACCCAGCGAGGTGCGAATCGCAGCGGTGTTGGTGCCCAGTTGGAGGGCTTTACGCACGGCGCGATCTTTGAGGATGGGATTGGTATTGTTCATGAGCAAATACACCCCACGGTCGGTCGGTACAGTGGTCGTAGTGTATTGGCTGCGCGGGATATCTTTGCGCATCACGACGGAGAGGTCGGTTGCGCCACTCAGCTCACCAGCTTGCAAAGCCGAGACGATATCTTGCTGCGTGCTATAAGCCTGGAGCTCGAAGCGATCGAGCTTGGGCCGGCCACCATAGTAGCCATCGAATGCAACAACGTGCACGGTCTTTGGCCGGCGAGCATTGTTGGTCGATTGCAAAATCTGGAACTTAAACGGCCCACTACCAACTGGCGAATGATTAAATGGTGCCTGGCGCATTGAGCTTGGCGTTGCTGAGCCTAGCATATGCTCGGGCAAAATCGGGAAAGTCAATGCATGGGGGAAGGCAGCATACGTGGCAGGCAGCACGAACTGCACAGTGGTATCGTTGACTGCCTTGGCCTGGACATCGATCCAATTGACGCGCAAGGGCGAGCGCACCGCCGGATTCTTGATGAGGTTGATCGTGAAGACAACATCCTTGGCCGTGAGCTTGTGCCCATCGTGCCAGCGGACGTCATCACGTAATTGAGCGGTGTAGGTTTTGCCCGCTTCGTTATAGGCAAGACTCGTTGCAACATCTGTGTGGAGCGACCCCTTGGCGTCGTAATGATAAAGTGAGGAAAACATGAGTTGGCTGGCCGAAAGCTCGGCACTGCTGGTTGCAAAGAGAGGATTAAGCGTCTCAATCGGGCCAAGCGCCCCCTCAATATATGTCCCGCCGGTCCCACCAGTTGCCGTCGTCGCGTCGCGGCGGATAAAGATCTGAGCAATAATACCAAGCAAAATCACTGCAATGAGGACAAGCCACAACACAACCCGCCGCCGGGCTCGGCGCAAACTCTCGAAGCGGCTCCCTAAGAACTTGCCAACATGGCGCGTCGCGCTATCTTCGAGCTGCTTGAGGTCGCGGCGTGGCTTCTTGCGGCGAGACGGCACCGATTTCGCTGCTTTGGCCGCTCGCAGCGATTCATCCTCCTGAGGCGCAACTGCCGACGAGGTCTCACGGCGCTGGAGGTGCTTCTCCTGCCGGTCTGCCATGCCCTACCTCGCAGACGGCAACAAGAGTGCCGCCAAAATAGACCCGACAAAGGTAACAGCCAGGAATATCGTCGCCTCAAAGAGGTTCTTGTCGAGGCCGCGCCGCGTGGTATAGAGCTCACCCGAGGCACCAAAGCCTGCACCAAGTGTTGCCCCGCGCTGCTGGAGCAAAATAGCCAGGATCATCAAGATGGCCGAGCCAATCATTATTGTTTGTAGAATACTATCAAGATTCATGTTGTTCCTCCTGCGTGCGCCCATAATTTAGCTCGAGCGCGCTGCTTACTATATAGTTTACCAGACTCATGATCAGGCCTGTCAAGATGGAGTGAAGAAACGTCATCTTGAGGCCTGGCGCTAGTATCAACGAAATATAAACCATAAAGCCGTTGACAACGATGGTAAAGAGACCGAGCGTGACGAGAATGGCGGGAAGCGATAGGATGATGGCAATCGGCTTAAAGACTGCATTGACGACTGAGAAGATGAGCCCTGCCAGCAAAAACACCGCAACGTTCATATCGGGCTGGACACCGATATAGCCTGTACCAAAGATACGCACGGCAATCCACAGCCCAAGCGAATTTAACACCCAGCGGATAATAAAGGCAAAAAATTGTCGTTTCATTTGCTCTAGTATAGCGGTTTTTTACCATTTTGTCGATAAGCTGGCGCTGAGATTATCGTGGCCGCTCGGCGTAATGAGAATGTCATCTTCAATCCGGACACCAATGCCCTCTTCTGGGATGTAAATCCCTGGTTCGACGGTAAGCACCATACCAGCGCGCAGCACCCGCGGCGCACCCAGGCTGTCGTGTGTATCGACGCCAAGCCCATGGCTGGTGGCATGTGGATAGTAACGCCGGAAGGTGGCTTGGTCGTGGCGATCGCGTAGGAGACCAAGCTGCTGCAAGGCATCGCGCATAATGTCGTCGCTCTGCTGGATGTAATCAGCCACAGGGAGATTTGGCTCGAGCAGCTCTATGATGTGTTGCTGCGCCTGCACCACTGCAGCGTGGATATCCTGCTGGCGCTGCGTCGGCTCAATGCCATAGGTGCGAGTGATATCCGCGCAATATCCATTGACCCGTGCTCCGACATCAATCAGCACCATATTCTTAGCATTCAGCGGCCCTGCATTATGGCTGTAGTGCAAAGTACAGGCGTTAGCGCCACCAGCAACAATTGGACTATACGCATGGCGGGCATTGCGGTGCCGAAATAGGTAATCAAACTCTGCCTCGCACTCATACTCATGCTGGCAGTGTGGCAAGCGCTGCTTGGCTACCTCAAAGGCCTCGATAGTCAGCGCAATTGCCTGGCGCAGCGCAGCAATCTCTTCCGGCTGCTTGATAGCCCGCAATTCACGCAGCTGACGGAGACACGATTGAACTGAGGGGAATATCCGCTGCAGTACTTTGCTCAGGTCGCGCGAGGCGGGGTTGAGCATAAAACCGTAGTCGGTGCGGTCATTCACCTCATATACAACCGTATGACGCTTGGCAAGCTGGCGTAGCTCCGCCTCAAAATCGTGGGCGTCAATCACTGCATCAGCACCACTGATCCGCTTGGCTTCCTCACTGCTGAGTTCACCAACGAAGGTCTGCTGCACCGCATCGAGATGAGGCCGCACGAGTGTTGTGCGGCCACGTAGTCCATCAATAATCAGCTTCCATCCTGGCCGCTCAATCCCACTGAGCCACCAAAAGTTCGACTCCTGCTGAAACGGCGCTGGCTCATCGCCACTGCCCTGCACTTCGTCATACGCAGTCAATACTGCCAGCCCACCCGCAAGCGCATCAATGCAACGCGCTCGATTCTGACGAAAGTCGATCATGACCGCTTGATACCTCGCAGTACCTCTGTCAATTCTGCCGGGAAGAGGATCATCGTCTTCTGGCTTGGCTCGGCACTAATGCGTTCAAGTGTCGTGAGCGTACGCAGGTTGATTGCGCCCGGGGTGTTAGCAAGAATCTGAGCGGCTTCTGCGAGGGTCTCTGCAGCGGCTTTTTCACCATCGGCATTAATGATGTTGGCTCGGCGCTCACGCTCGGCTTCGGCTTGCTTCGCCATAGCGCGCTTCATATCGCCTGGCAACTCGATGTTCTGAATCTTCACGTTCTCAACGTCAATCCCCCACTTGTCAGTTTCAGCATCGACAATCTCTTTGATCTGCTGGCTGAGTTCTTCTCGCTTGGCAAGTAGGTCGTCCATGTCAATGTTACCCGTCACATCACGCAGCGCCGCCTGAGCAAATTGGCTGGTAGCGTAGATGTAGTTCGTCGTCTCAAGGACAGCCTTTGGCGCATTAATGACACGGAAGTACACCACAGCGTCCACACCAACCGTCACGTTATCTTTGGTGATAACCTCTTGCTTTGGCACATCGATCGGCGTCGAGCGGACATCGACCATCATAATCGTCTGAAAGATTGGCACCACCACACGCAGGCCCGGTGCGCGCTGGCCTGAGAAGCGCCCAAGCGTTAGCACCACGCCGCGCTGGTATTGATTCACCACCCGAATCCCGCTCAGCATGAAGACAATCGTCGCCACGATGATGCCGATAATGATATATTCCATATTCCTCCTTTGGACTAGCTTATTGCTTTTATCATACCACATTGTGGCAAAATAGCGAGATGGGGTCGTCTTACTATCTCGCAATAGGTAGCTAGGAAATCAGACATAGTTTGATTACCGAAACCGACAGTCCTTCGACGTGCCAGTCTATTTCCGGTATACTAGACGTAGCTATGCCTGAGCCAGATTCATCATCGTCATCGCGCCAACCGCTGGCCGAGCGGCTGCGCCCACAGTCGCTTGATGCCGTGATAGGTCAGACACACTTACTGGGCGATGCCGAGATTTTGCGCCAGATTGTTACGAAGAAGCAGCCCGTGAGCCTCATCTTTTGGGGGCCACCGGGTACAGGCAAGACGACGCTGGCGCGGATTATTGCTCGCGAGGTGGAGGCTGAGTTTATCGAGCTCAGTGCCGTTACCAGTGGCAAGAAGGACGTCGAGCGGGTCATCCAGCACGCCCGGCAAAATTGGAATCTTGGCCTGCGCACTGTTCTCTTTGTCGATGAGATCCACCGATTTAATAAGGCGCAGCAAGACGCATTTTTGCCTCATGTGGAGTCGGGGCTGATTACGTTGATCGGTGCCACGACTGAGAATCCAAGCTTCGAGGTTATTACACCACTGCTGAGCCGGATGCGCGTGCTTGTCTTGCAACCACTGAGCAAAGACGAAATTCACGCTATCCTCCAGCACGCTCTCACTACCCTGGGCAAAGCAGAGCACGTCACATCAGAGGCGCTCGACTATCTCGCTGAGCTATCGGGCGGCGATGCCCGAGTGGCGCTCGGCAATCTCGAGCTAGCCCTGAGCCTCGCCGAGACAGTCACGCCCGATACCGTCACAGCTGCCACCCAAAAGAAGCTCCCTGGCTACGACAAGCACGGTGAGATGCACTATGATGTGATCTCGGCCTTCATCAAGTCGATGCGGGGTAGCGATGTCCGCGCTACCCTTTATTACCTGAGCCGAATGATCGACGCCGGCGAAGACCCAAAGTTCATTGCCAGGCGCATGGTGGTATTCGCCAGTGAGGATATCGGGCTGGCGGGTAATGGTGCGTTATCTCTAGCGGTGGCGACCTTCCAAGCGGTGGAGCGGGTTGGCTTGCCTGAGGCCCGCTACAACCTCTACCACTGCGCCACAGCACTTGCCCGCTCGGCTAAATCGCGCGAGATCACCGACCTCATGCACGAGGCAGAGGCCCTCGCCACGCGCTATGCCGATACACCAGTGCCACTCCACCTGCGCAATGCTCCCACCAAACTCATGAAGGAGCTCGGCTATGGCAAAGGCTATCAGTGGCAAGCAAACTTCCAGCACAAGAAAGGTTTTTTGCCAGATGAGGTAGCTCAGCACGTGTCAAAGGATAACACATAAGAAACTATAAGATAATCTTTATCCGCTCCTGACGCATTAGTCTCCTTTCACACCTCTTGTCGCAGCTGCTAACTAAGAATGAGAAGTAATCGCCGAATGTTAACCACGACATCACGATCATCTGGTATTCTCCTCTCTTATGTATACTGTCTGGTTTACTGCAAAAGGTCGCTATCGCTGGCTCATTTTGCCAAGCAAAAAGCCTAGGCAGTCTAGTCATAGACCGACCTAACTATTCGTCGTATTATCTATCTCCCCGGGGTATCAGCTACTGCTGCGCCACTCCAAGCTGCTCATCTTTGAGTGCTGCATACACTCCATTCGTCCAGCCAAAGCCATCTTGCAGGGGGTACTCCCCACCGCCGCCTGCACTGGCGGTGACAACATCATACTTCTCGACCATTTTGCGCTTCTTGGCAAAGACAGCTTCATTAGTGGCAAGCCAGCGATCGCGAATGGTTGCCGCCAGTGTGTCATAGCCGTAATTGCGCAGCCCCACAATGGCAAACCACTGCAGTGGTGCCCAGCCATTGGGGGCATCCCACTGCTGGCCATTAGTGATGAGGGTTGAAAGGAGCCCACCTGGCTGCAAAAAGTCTTGCTCGAGGCGTTGCGCCACCGCTGCAGCTTGCTCATCAGTCGCAATCCCCACATATAGTGGCGTCACCGCGGCAAGTGTTAGTCGCCCGGTGGTCTGGCCCGTGGTGATGGCATAATCCTCAAAGAATTGCGTGGTAGGTTGCCAGCAGTAGCGGCGAATTGCCCGAGCTCGGCGCTCGGCCGCTGCCTCAAAACGCCGCGCCAAGCGACGTTGCTTGATGAGCCGATAAGCCTCGGCGATCGTCATTTCGAGCTGGTAGAGGAAGCAATTGAGGTCGACCGGCACATACTTTGTCGTCTCGATGGTCTGGATCTGACAGGGGTCGGCAAACCACCGGCTGCTAAAGTCCCACCCGCTCTCGGCTGCCGCCCGCAGATCAAGGAATGTCCGCGTCGTATGCGCCGAGGCTGCGTGATGTGCCGTATGGACATCTTCGCGATGCGACTCGGGGCGTGGTGTGGTACGGTTGTCATAGTAACGATTGAGTGGCGTGCCATCAGGCATAACAGCGACGCGGAGATACGCTGGGTACTCAACGGCCTTGGCTTTCGCAATCTGGCGACGGCCCTTCATCCAAAAGCGATACTCAGCAAGAAGGCTTGGCAAAAACTCTGCATAGACCCGTTTGCCCCGGTGACGTGCCAATAGCTGCACCATCGCCGCAAACAGGGGTGGCTGCGACCGGCTCAAGAAGTATGTCCGGTTAGCCGTGGGGATCATTCCAAACTTGCGCAGCATGTAGGTATAGTTGCGCATCATATACTCAATGGAGCGCCAGCGCCCATCCGCCGCTAGGCCAAGCATAATGAAATACGTATCCCAATAAAATAACTCATCAAAGCGTCCACCTGGCGTCATATATGGATATGGCAGCGCAAGGAGCGAACCCCGATTCTTGCGATTGCGGCGCTCGAGCTGTTGCCAGAGCTGACTCACATGTTGACGTGCAGTAGTGGTGTCGGTCGGTTGGTAACTCGAGGCCGGGTATACTGTAGTAGAAAAATGCTGCCCAACGAAGGTCGCGAGATCGAAGCCGGGCTGCCGACGCTGCCGACGATACCGCGCCATAATCGTCCGAGCTGGCTTGGTGGGTGTCATATCGACAAACGCCTTACCATCACCATAAATCTGCTGCGTTTGCACCTCATCAAAGAGCTCGCTGAGCGTCTCGTCGGGCGAGCTTGGCGTCGGGCGCACCAGCTCTACCGTCTGCACCGCAGCGGCTTTGGCATTCTCTTTGGTATCTTTGGTAAGAGCAATGATTTTCGCAGCAAAAGCGCGGCGGACGTTGTGCATGATAGGCGGGTTCTCCCTATGGTGTTATGGTTGATGTTTGGCGGCGCGTTTGCGCTCGTTGGCGTCGAGGTATTTCTTGCGGAGGCGAAGGGCGTGCGGCGTAACCTCAAGGAGTTCGTCATCTTCAATAAAGTCGATCGATTGCTCAAGGCTCAGCTGGGTGTGTGGCGTCAGTTGGACGGTGCCGTCGCTTGATTTGCTGCGCATATTGGTAAGGTGCTTAGCCTTACATACATTGATCTCGAGATCATCTGGGCGATTATTGAGGCCAACGATCATCCCAGCATAGACATCAGTCCCCGCTCCGACGAAGAGCTCACCGCGCGCTTCGGCCGCTTGCAAGGCATATGGTGTGGTCGTGCCTGGCTCAAAGGCGATCAACACACCATTGCGCGTCCGCGGCAGCGCACCACTGACTGGCTGGTAGCCATGTGGCAAGCTATACATAATAACTGTCCCCTTCGTATCTGTCAGAAGGCGGTTGCGTAGGCCAATCAACGCTCGGGTGGTAATGGTATACGTCATCCACGTTGCACCACTGGCGGTTTGCTCTTGTTTGCGGAGCTCCGCTTTGCGCTTGCCAAGCTCTTGGCTGACAACACCAACGAACTCAGGGCCAATCTCAACCAGCAGCTCTTCAACTGGCTCTTGCTCACTGCCATCCTTGGTGATCGTCACAACTTCTGGCCGCCCAACCTCAAATTCGTAGCCTTCGCGGCGCATCGTCTCGATCAGCACACTGAGGTGAAGCTCGCCTCGCCCCGATACCACAAAGCCAATACCAGACTCTGCCACCCGCAGTGCTACATTGGTCTCGAGCTCACGCTGGAGACGATCACCAATCTGCCGGCTGGTAGTGAATTCACCCTCGCGACCCTTCATCGGGCTGGTATTGGGCCCAAGGTACATGCTAATGGTAGGGGCTTCAACTGCCATAACGGGCAGTGCCTCTGGCAGGTCACGGCTAGCGAGCGTCTCCCCAATGTGTGCGTCGGCCGCACCAACGATGTAGACAATATCGCCCGCGCCTGCCTCGCTCACCTCTTCTTTGGCGAGGCCGCGGCTAATGAAGAGCTTATCAATCTTGGCATTGGTAGTTGTACCATCTGTCTTGATGAGGGTGAGCGCCTGGCCACGCTGAGCCACCCCGCGATGGATTCGGCCAATCGCATATTTGCCAAGGAAGGTATCGTACTGGAGAGCCGTCACGAGCATCTGGAAAGGCCCGTCTGCGACTTGTGGCGCTGGGATGTGCGAGATAATCGCTTGGAAGATCGGTGCCAGGCTGGCTGGCTCACTGGCATCACTTGGCAGTGTCGCCCAGGCTTTGCCTTCGCGCGCTACGGCGTAGTACACCGGGTATTTGAGCTGTGCCTCGTCGGTGGCAAGCTCGAGGAAGAGGTCGGCTAGCTCGTCCTCCACCTCGGCAATGCGCCGCGCAGGCTTGTCGATCTTGTTGATAATCACCACCGGTGTTAGACCAAGCTCAAGCGCTTTACTCAGAACAAACTTCGTCTGTGGCATTGGGCCTTCTTGCGCATCCACCACGAGGAGTACGCCATCGGCCATGTTGAGCGTGCGCTCCACCTCGCCACTAAAATCGGCATGGCCGGGTGTGTCGATGATGTTGATCTTGTAGTCGACTGCTGACTCAGCATCGGTCGGCTGGTAGTAGACCGTCGTCTGCTTGGCAGTGATAGTAATGCCACGCTCACGCTCCTGCTCGCCACTATCCATGATGAGCGTCTGGGCCATCTCGGCTTGGTTGCTGCGGAATGTATTGCTCTGCTTCAGTAAACCATCAAGCAGCGTTGTTTTGCCGTGGTCGACGTGGGCAATAATTGCAATATTACGAATATACTGTGGATCTGTCATAACATAAAATAACGGCCCGAATTATATCAGACCTTCCTTACTGCTTATAGTACCATACTGGTGGCTGGTTTGCCTAGGGTAATGTGTATAATTACGATGCATACTGGAGAGGCTCACCACACCTCATTTCATCACTGTGCGACCACTGTTATTGTCAGGCGATCGAGCAGGTCATCCACTGTCTCTGCCGTGGCGATCTGGCGCCAGCCACGCGCCCCAACGACTATCCGTAGGTCATCGATCATACTGACAATGGAGGGCGCAGACTGCTCTCGATAATCAACCGTCTGCAAACGCTCCAAAAGGCGCTGCCAACCACCCTGGGCTCGAATCATCCGAATCATAAGCTCATACAAGTTGTAGACCTGGGCCGAATGATCCTCCCGGCCAGTTACAAGCAAATATTGCCGCTCGGTATGGCACCCAGCCGTGCACTCCCTATCATATCCGTGGTTATAATACCCATACGTTCGCTGCAGCAGCGCAGCAGTATTGGCCTGAATTGCATGAGCAAGCTCGAGGAAGACAACTGCCTGAGGGTCACCCGGCTCAAGATCAATCGATATATCAATGGTATACTCCATGACATCCGCTTCCCACTCCTCGCGCTGAGCAATGATGCCACGTGGCGCTGTCTCGCCTAAGCACTGCAATACGTCGATATCCTGAGCATCATACCATGGCTCGGTATCAAGCTGGTGCAGTGCCTCGTGGAGCGCGAGCCGGTCGTGATAGGTGAGCGGATAGCCCTTCTCGGCAATGATCTGCCGCAGCGCACAGTCGATCATCGCATCATCATACTCCGCCACTGGCTGGCGCAGCTGCGCTACAAAGCGCTCGGCCTGCATGGTATAGAGCGTCACATCGATCCCCATCACCCCAGCGTCAGAATAGACGATTCCATAGGCTTGGTAGTCAATCGCCTGAAATAACCCTGCCTCAAACAGCTGTCGATGCAGCGTTTGCATCACCAAATGCTCGTAGAGGTGTGCCACGAGATGATCGCCATACGGCTTGAAGATATGAAATGACTCCATATCTGTATTATACCCTACTACTCCACATTTTGCTCGATTATGCTATACTAGCTATATGATGCTACAAAATGATACACAATGTTCGTCAAGTGATCGCCCCACGGTATCCCCACGGCCACTACGAGTGGCAGTTGTTGCCCCACCTTGGCTTGCTCTCCCCATCAAAGGCTATGGCGGCATCGAGCTCGTCGTCGAAGGCTTGGTGCGTGCGCTGCAGCAGCGCGATGATGTCGAGGTAGAGCTTTTCGCTAATGGCGCACGGCGGATGCGCAACGGCACACCAACCCACTCGTACTACAAGCGCGAGCTCTTCGATACCATCGACGATCCCTACTATGACGCACCACTCCAAGCCCTCCAGACTCATCTCAATTTTGCTCTCCACGCCATCGAAGCCGATGGCAATTTTGATATCATTCACGACCACAACCCATACATTGGGCCAGCCTTTTTCTCACCAGTGAGCCGCATACCGGGGTTACCACCAGTGTTACATACGTTCCATGGGCCACCATTTTCTACGCCGCAGACTATCGAGGCAGGGCAGATGGATAATCGCCCACAGCTCAAATATATGAATCCTGGCCGCCTCTACATGACGTGTATCTCGGAGGCAATGGCGCGCAAAGCCCCGCGTGAGATCCGCCCCCATCTACTACCAGCTGTGCACAACGCTATCGACTGCAACGCCTTTCCTTTCGTCTCGCACAAGCAAAATTACTACATCACTCTCGCCCGCTTCACCCAAGACAAAGGCCAAGCTACTGCTGTAGCCTATGCTGCTCAGTACAAGAAGCGCCTCCGCATGGCGGGCACCGTGGCGGGGATCGGCAGCAACCGCAAGCTGCTCCTCGAGCTCTCCAACCCACTCACCAACTACCGACGCAACGAAGAATTCCGCTACTATAGCGACCACATCCTCCCAGCCGTTCTCAAGCATCGGCGCATCACTTATGCCGGCAACCTCAGTGGCAAGAAGAAGCTCGACTTCGTAGCCAACGCTAAGGCGCTTCTTTTTCCTATCGAGTGGGATGAGCCCTTTGGTATGGCAGTCATCGAGGCGCTGGCTTGCGGCACGCCAGTTGTGGCGATGAAGCGCGGTGCCATGCCCGAGATTATCACCCACGGCGTCAATGGCTTCCTTGCGAGCAACCAAGACGAGTTCTTTGCCTATGCCAACCGCGTGGACGAGATCGACCCAGCCGCCTGCCGTGCCAGCATTGAGCAAAAATTCTCTGCCACTATTATGGCGCAAAATTATGTGGAGCGGTATCAGGAGGTGATTGCTCGGGCGCGGTGGTGAGTGCACACTGATATTGCATAGTACATCACTTCTTCAAGCCCATATCTTTATAGCGGCAGTATATAGCCGCCAGTATAAGTGCCATTACTATAAAGAATATGACGATATGAACTGCAACGTCTGGTGTCTTACCAGAAATACCATCACCAAATGCAGTATTAATGGAGTGATAGATCAACAGCAGCGCTGCAAGTAAGCACACATTGTAGGCAATTTTATATCTGTATTCCATGAGCGTTGTTGCTTTCGTTGCATGCCATAGATTTAATACGTATGCCCTTATTGTACATTATTGATAGGATCAATTTTAAAGGGTGTTTGCTACTAACTGGCAGATAATACACAGTAAGCTATCTAGCCATGTCAATTCAGGCTATTCACCTAGTTGCATTTTTGCAATAAAAAGCACCTAGTAGAGGTGCATTTGTTCGCATTTTGTATGGTGCGGGTTAGGAGACTCTAACTCCTGGCCTCTTCCATGGCAAGGAAGCGCTCTAACAACTGAGCTAAACCCGCATGTTGCTGAGTTGTATTATATGGAATAGTACGCAAAATTTCAAGCCCTTTCTTGTACAAATCATACTATTCGCTCTTGCGCACTTCGTCCCGTCACTATTCTAGGATATGTACGTGCGGCTATTGTGTACTCACCTCTTGCTTTTGGAGAAGCGGAAAATAAATTATACTCCAATTCTCACTATCTATTAGATAACGCAGAAAAGATACGTACCCCTACTCTGCCGTACCAAAGCCGCGAATTTTGCCAACGGCCGCTCGATCGATTGTACTGACGTGGATTGCGTTGCCTTCGTTGCCACCAACGGTGGTGAGCTTGCCATCTTGATAACGCAAGAGAATATTAACGTGTTCACCACGCGCGCTGGTTGTGTCGTAGAGGATGGCATCGCCTGGCTGGGGCGTATAGCCACTATCGGCTGGGTGCCAATGACCAGCGGCGCGATAGTATGCCTCGAGGCTGCGCACACCAGGGATGCGCCAGCCACCATTGTGTGGGTTGACGAATGGCACACCTGCCTGCTGATGCACCCAGCTGACAAAGTTTGCACACCAATCTTGCCGCTCGCCCTGGCTGTAGAATGTACCAGGCTGTGGAGTGTTAAATTGCTGGTGAGCAATCGTGATGATCTTCGCTCGGACGGGCGATAACTTCTTCGTATCTATTGCCGGGAACTCCTCTTTTTGCCTCAGCTGCTGGACTGGATGGGACTGCACACGGCGTTGTACAAGAAGCAAAGCACCATACGCAATAGCACTACACAATGCAACTGCAAGCACAACCCAGAGCGCAAACAGAGCGAGGCGCCGCCAGGAGAGAGGTGTGGGCTGATGGAGTGATTTCATACCATTTATTATACACGGGCGTCTCGCTTGTGGGTAAGTGAGGCAGAGCCTTCTCTTGCAAGCGCTATGTGAGCTGGAGTTGTTCTGACGGCCCAGAAGCGAGAGATTGGTCATACCAAAAAGAAAAACACCCTCTTGCTATAAAGAGAGTGTTTTACTGGTGGCTCCTACTAGACTCGAACTAGTGACACAAGGCTCTTCAGGCCTCTGCTCTACCAACTGAGCTAAAGAGCCACAAATTTACCTTATGATTGTACTAAAAATCTGGCGAGCTGGCAAGGAAAAAGCCAAGGCTCCTTGGAATTTATCCGCGCGCCGTTATTATTTATTATGTTGGTGATACTGATGAGTCAGCGCGTGACCCTTGCCACGGCGCAATAAATATAAATTGACAGGGTACGACACTAGGAACGCGGCAGTCATGCACAGCAGCCGGCTTGCCCAATACATCGGATGAGTGAGGTCTTTGTTCATGGCGCCTGGCACAACGAGCATAATGACATTGTCAACGATGGTCATCGACAGAATTGATAACGTATCGGCAGCGAAAACCAATTTGAAGGCTTTGATGAACGATAACTTAGCACGTACCAGCGGGATAGTTGATACAGTATAGCCAGATGTAAATGCCAAAACTGACGCCAAAATTACCGTGGCGTGCGGTGTAAATCCAGCGTGCGTGCCGATGGTGACGCCGAGCATTTCGCCGATCATGCAGCCCGCCAAGCAGTGCAAGGTCGCGGCTAATGCCATGCGTTTGGTTGAGGTTTTTGTATTGCAGTGAGGGTGAGATTCGTGGTGCATCATTTCGTCCTTATATTATTTAATTCGTATAAATTAAGTAGTTCTTCGACAGCTTCATTTTGCTGGATTTCATCGCCCGAGGCTATTTTGTCAGCAATGTGCGTGCGCAAGTGCCGCTCCAGAATGAGCTTATTGAGTGATGCCAGCGACTTCTGCAGCGCCAGGCTTTGCGTTAAAATATCCATGCAGTACGCGTCGTTAGCAATCTGCTTCTCGAGTCCGCGCATTTGCCCTAAAATAATTTTTGTGCGATGCAGAGCTCGCCGCTTGATATCTGCTGTATCCATAAAGTCATTATATACCCCCTGGGGGTATTATGTCAACCTACTTAGCACATATTCAAAGCTTGACTGATTATAAGTATTTACTAACGTGAACAGCCTATTTTAGCTGAGTAGCCTTAGAATACTTCAGCGTAGTAACTAAGAAAATAATGGCTGGCGGAATAATAAATACCATATACGCTAATACTGTGATCAAGGATTTTTCGGCAGGCAGCATCCATAGCGGCATACTACCAACTGCAGGGCTGGGGTCGTTGTCCTTTGCGATACCAAATAAACCATGCATGAATAGCATGCCTACATTCAGCATCAGCATGATTGAACTTACAATTCGCCATAGCCGCAGCCTCGCTAACGGTGAATGAGCTGTCCCGAGAGTCAAGCAAAACGGTACCAAGAAAAGATTAACTATTACAGGTCCAAAAAACGGCTCGTCTTGCATGCGAGCAATAAACATCAAAAAAGCCCCAACGAAGAAAACAATCAGGGTAATTGTTGTACTGCGCGCTAGATGAAAAACAATATTATTACTACTATTAACAAACTCTCGATGCTGCTGAATAATACCTTTAGGAGCGTCGTTAGGGTTTGTAACCGCCTCCGCCTCAGGTTCTACTGCTAACTGTTGGTTTGCCATTTGCGGTGATTGACTAGGTAACGGCTGTGCTGTTGGTGTCACTTGCGGCGCTTGGTCGGGCATTGGCTGCATCGTTGGCGTTGTTTGTGAAACTGGCGACTGCGGATTCGTGTTTTGCTCATTGCTCATATGGTTATTATACCGCTTTGGTGCTAGAATATCATTATATAAATAGGAGGTGTTTATGGAAATAATGATAGTAATTTTAGTCATCGTGGCTATTTATGTGCTGAGCGGTATCAAGGTAGTCAATCAATATCAGCGCGGCGTGGTGTTGACGCTCGGTAAGTTTACTGGCGTGCGCGAGCCGGGTCTAAGGGTGGTGATACCGATTTTTCAGACGATGATGATGGTCGATGTGCGTTCGACACCTATTGACGTGCCGAAACAAGAAGTCATCACCAAAGACAACGTCACCGTCGGCGTTGATGCGGTGGTCTATTTCCGAGTAATTAACGCGCCAAAAGCGGTGCTGGAGACGACCAATTATATTTATGCCACCAGCCAATTTGCCCAAGCTGCCCTGCGTGACGTCACCGGTAACGTCGACATGGATGACCTGCTCGCCAAGCGCGAGGAGATCTCACAGCAAATTAAGGAAATTGTTGACGCCGAGACCGACAAATGGGGTATCGATGTCGAGAATGTCAAGATTCAGAACATTGAACTACCGGGCGACATGAAGCGCGCCATGGCCAAACAAGCCGAAGCCGAGCGTGAGCGCCGCGCCAACATCATCAACGCCGACGGCGAAAAAGCTGCTGCCGAAACACTGGCGCAAGCCGCCGAGATCCTGGCAAAAACCCAAGGCGCGATTAACCTGCGCACCCTGAACACGCTAGAGCGCATCTCCACCGAACCATCACAAAAGACGATGATGCTCTTCCCAATTGAACTGATCGACGCAATCCGCGGGAATAAAAAGTAAGGAGTAACCATGAGCGAACAAAACCGCACCGAAGAATTTAGTGTCAACGGCGATCAAGTTGTCGAGAAGGTCAAGCAACTCATCAAAGAAGGCAACGTCCGCCGCGTTATCATCAAGAACGAAAAAGGCGAAAGCA
>CALHGK010000003.1 GCA_938030095.1 uncultured Candidatus Saccharibacteria bacterium | reverse complement strand
ACTAACGGTATCATTTTTGGTTTTATGCTCTCTGGTATATTTGCCACTTGGTATTACATAGGACAGCGTGTTCTAAAAGTATCAATGAGCGAATCTCCCTTTTTGATGTTCATTGGCAAGCTTCATTTTTGGCTTTATATACTTGTTATGATTCTAGCTGTTGTGACACTTTTTATGGGCGAGAGTACATCTAAGGAGTATGCCGAGCTTGAGTGGCCATTAGATATCGCAGTAGTAGTAGTCTGGGTGCTTTGGGGCGTTAGCATATTTGGACTTATTGGTATACGCCGTGAGAAGACACTTTACATCTCAGTTTGGTATTACATTGCTACATTTCTTGGCGTTGCTATGCTTTATCTATTTAATAACATGGAAATTCCAACAAGACTAGTTAGTGGATATGGCTCATGGCTACACTCAGTTTCGATGTATGCTGGCTCAAATGATGCTTTGGTTCAGTGGTGGTACGGTCACAACGCAGTTGCGTTTGTATTTACAGTAGCGATCATCGCCCAAATTTATTATTTCTTGCCAAAAGAGAGCGGACAGCCAATATTTTCTTATAAGCTTTCGTTATTTTCATTCTGGGGCCTTATGTTTATCTATCTTTGGGCTGGCGGTCACCACCTAATATATACTGCTGTGCCTGATTGGATGCAGACTATGGGTTCGGTTTTTTCTATTGTTTTGATTTTGCCTTCTTGGGGTTCAGCTATTAATATGCTTCTTACAATGAAAGGCGAATGGACACAACTTCGCGAGAGCCCGCTTATTAAATTTATGATTTTAGCTTCAACTTTTTATATGTTTTCAACTCTTGAAGGCCCTATCTTGGCTATCAAATCTGTAAATGCACTAGCTCACTATACTGACTGGGTGCCAGGACACGTACATGATGGTGCACTTGGCTGGGTTGGTTTTATGACTATGGCAGCACTTTATCATATGACGCCACGTGTCTTTAAGCGCGAAATTTATTCAAAATCCTTAATGGAAGCTCAATTTTGGATACAAACAACAGGTATCGTTTTATACTTTGCTTCTATGTGGATTGCTGGTATTACGCAAGGCATGATGTGGAGAGCAACTGATAGCTATGGAAATTTACTCTACTCATTTATTGATACTGTTGTAGTACTTATACCTTATTATTACATTAGAGCTATTGGCGGACTTTTGTATTTGATTGGCTTTTTGATGTTTGCTTACAATATCTACAAATCAACTTCTGCTAAAGCTATTTTGGCAGAGCCAAAAAGTGCAACGCCTATGGGTAGTGCTAAAGCCAATGTGGAGGTGATGTGATGTTTGCTTGGTTAGAAAAAAATCCATTCTTTTTTGCA
>CALHGK010000002.1 GCA_938030095.1 uncultured Candidatus Saccharibacteria bacterium | reverse complement strand
CGCGAGCTGGGTTCAGAACGTCGTGAGACAGTTCGGTTTATATCCGGTATGGACGTCAGGAAATTTGCGAGGATTTGCCCCTAGTACGAGAGGACCGGGGTGAACGCACCGCTGGTGTACGGATTGTGGCCACCTGCTGCATTGTCCGGTAGCTATGTGCGGACCAGATAAGCGCTGAAAGCATATTAAGCGCGAAACTGACCTCAAGATTAGATTTCCCTATGAGGGCACAGATAGACTATCTGTTTGATAGGTGCAAGGTGGAAGTGCAGTAATGTATGGAGCCGAAGCATACTAATAGTCCCATTGCCTTTTTATGTCCTTGTCTACGCGGTTAATGCTTGCATTGATAGCGTGGATAAGGTAGACTTGACTAGTAATTGGTGTTCGCACCAACGTTAATCTTTCGATTATAGGCACGAGCTAGCCGAACAAGGACATCGAAGGAAGGGGTTTGGCCCACCACAGACTATACGTGGAACCAAGCGCTTTAAACCCCCTCCTTCGGTGCCCATGGCGAGGAGGAAACACCTGTTCTCATTCCGAACACAGAAGTTAAGCTCCCCAGCGGCGATTATACTGCTTTTAGTGGGAAACTAGCACGGTGCCGAATTATATAAGAGCCATCCGAATAGGGTGGCTTTTATCTTTGGAGATGATTTTTATTAATAGCTTGATCCTTGCCAGTATGATTTGCTGAAATGTGATACTAATATACTTCAGATGATACTTTGGCCGTGCGTTGCTACTTTCATCAACATGCTGGTGTCTTTTGTCGGTGAGACGTAACAGAGGTTGGGAAGTGACGGATTCAACAGTGGTCATAGGTGCGAAGTTTGCTACTTGCTTGCAAAATCCAGAGAGAGAGAGTATTATATGGAGTGTCTAAGTAACAAAAAACAAGGAGAAGCAACATGCCAGTCAAACACGCCGAATCATACCCACGAACGCCAGAAGCTCTTCGCGAATACAATGCGAAGCGTGACCCGGAATACTTGATGGAGCAAGCCAGTCAGAGCTATGAGGGTGGCAAGACAGAAGAAGCGGCACGAACGCTTGGTTACATTGGCTGGACGCTAGAAGGGCTTGAGGCACTGAAGTTAGCAGAAGAAGTCGAGCAGGAATAGCGTTATTTTAATTGAAATGAGCACAAACCAGCCTATCACAGAGATGAGGCTGGTTTTTTGCTGTACAAATTGCTAAAGTAGGTGCATTTTCTATAAAATTCAGAACGTTTTTCGTACAAATGTACCATTCTATTGTATAATCGCTAGAGAGGGGTGCTTGCTCTGCGACTTGGAGTATCTTAGATGAGTGAGGCACTACCGCTGGTGGGTCATGAATATCTTGATGGCAATGCAGTGATGATGTAATAACCATAACCAAAAAGGAGTGTTCTTATGACAGAGCAACGACCACCATCAATCAAGTACCGCTATGGTGAGCCACCAATTCATTCGGCGGGCGACATATTGTATTATGACAAGGTGATCACTCGGCAGCAAAGAGCATTTGCTGTGCCGGCTGGTAGTAACCCATATGGCCAAGAGGCGCTTGTTACTGGCCCAGATGGAATGCAAATTGATATAGAGCGAGAAGCCCGACTGTTGCCACAAGATGGCAGTGATGTGCTCTACACGCTCTACGCACCGAAGGTTGGGGCGGCGCTGACGATTAGCCATGAGCGCGGTATTGGCTTGCTTTACCCCTGTACTTCAGATGAGAATGGCCAGCCAGTTGCTCAGAGGATGGTGAGCAATGCGATAAAAACCCATATAGTTGATATGACTCATCTGCCCGATGCACGGTTTATTACGCTTGGAGAGCCGTATATCTCTCTCCCAGACCCACAGCACCACCATGCTGCGCTGAGCATTGTGCCAGAGAAAGTAGGTGTCTTTGGTGTTGGTACGGAAGGAGGTGTTGGGAGTAAGATGGGTATGATTCAAGATGATGTGTCACCTGATGTGAAGAACGTCATGAATGCACTATACCCACAACTTGTAAAAGGGTATGAGGCCCTCCAGCAGCGCCATAGCGGCGAACGACCGCACCCTCGAAATGGTATTGGTCGTCGAGCAGTCCAAAGCGGCGGGTATAGTTGGTTCTAAACCCCAACAAATAGCAAAGCGTTTTCAATATCAAAAACAACCCTGTATGCGCAGGGTTGTTTTTTCATTCTCGAATCTCGCAGCAAACGAGAATTGTTGTGGTGGACCTTGGTGGAAACGACCCAAACCAAAGCTAATACTTAGTATATAGCATAGGCGTCTTAAATGCAATACCAATAATGCAATCTGAAAATGCTCATGTAAACGTTGACAAAACATATACAGTATGCTATATTTAAATCATGATACATATCATATATGGTATGTAGCGAGGATTTGCTAGCCTACAC
This sequence comes from uncultured Candidatus Saccharibacteria bacterium, assembly GCA_938030095.1. Taxonomy (GTDB): domain Bacteria; phylum Patescibacteriota; class Saccharimonadia; order Saccharimonadales; family Saccharimonadaceae; genus Saccharimonas. The sequence continues at coordinate 33,595 of CALHGK010000002.1, read as the reverse complement.
TAGCAACGTACCTCTGGTAAATATATAAATAAGGAGTAACCCTATGGCGGGAACAAAAGCTGGCGGCCTGAAGGCTGCGCAAAAAAACATCTCTAAAGACCCTAACTTCTACGCCAAGATTGGCGCCAAGGGCGGCAAGAATGGTCGCACCGGCGGCTTTGCGGCCAATCCACAACTTGCTCGTGTGGCTGGCGCTAAGGGCGGCCGAATCTCTCGCCGCACCAAAAAGGCCGATGATGCTACCGCGGCTGCTCCACAAGCGGACGTTGCGCTCGCCGCCTAAAGGTAACGCAGGTATCGCTTAAAACACCTCCCACTAATCCGGGAGGTGTTTTTGGAATATTGTGTTGGGGATTTGCGGCTTTTTTATGGTGGTTTTGCGCTGCTGCTATGGCTGTAGAGTGTGTTTGGTCATAATGAATTGACCCTTAAGCTTGGTGCGGTGGGTGTGAAAGGGTTAGCCTCGACACAGAGAAAGGGGCTAATGTGAAGATTGAGAGTGAAGGCTGGACACCAAACGAGGTAGGCGGGTGTCACTCTGTCTAGTCGCGCGTGAAAACCAGTTGCTACAGCGAGCTTTCAATGTAAGCATGAGAGATTTGTTTTTGGGAGATATTCTCTCGCATTGTGTTCGTGAGGGCAAAGTGGCGGGCAGTGTGCGAGAATTACTGCGACAATAAGGCCGAGTTATATCATAGTGCTTTTTACAACATAACGCCGAAGTTGGCAGGTGGTGGCGCTGTTGGCGCGCCAGTGGGTGAAGCAGGCAAGACAGGTATATGTGCCATCGCTGCGCTGCAAGCCAGTTGCGTTGCAGTGTGGGCAGCGCGAGCGGGTATGGAGCCAGTCGCGGTAGGTGTCGAGGGCGGACTCAATGAGACCATCGTCAACCGTCACTTGCCAGCCAGCGCCAACACGGCAGCCAGCACTCCATGCCGCGCGCTCCATTGTAACGAGCTGCACATCGCGCGCATAGCCGCAGTGCCCGAGGAGCGCATGGCCATACTCGTGGAGGAGGTAGGCAGTGGCCTGGGCATCGTGCGGATCGTAATAAACCGTGCGGCTTGGGTAGTGCCAATGAAAATGGCTGCTTGAGCGAAAAGTAAGTGGCGCAAGGCCCGACGCATGGGCATGCTGAGTGAGGTGAGGGATGAGCTGATCGAGTGGCATACGTGGTGGCGATATAGACACGTCTATCGGCATGCGAACCAGCGAGCGAAACAATGATTACTTCGCATGATTTGACAGAGGTAGAGATTATGATTTGTTCGTGTATTGTACGTGTCTTGATTAGTGTAGCACAGTGCGCTCGCGATGCCTAGTGGGTGGTGCGAAGTATCGAGGCGCGGTGGGCCTTGAGAGGGGTAGAGCGGGAGGTGTGGCACAACGGGTGATTTGTGTAGCTCGTGCGTTGCGTTTTGCGATCGATTACGGTATAATAGAAAGAGTAACGTAAACGAAGGTTTGGCAATGAAGCAGCAAGGATCAATTATCGGATACGTCGTCGTCGGGACAGTGCTAACGCTCGCACTGGTTGGCGGGGTCTTAATCGTCAAGAACAGCCACAACAGCAGCGCCCGGCAAGTGGCAAGCACTACCACCACTGACGCTAAGAAAAAGGAATCAACCCAGAGCAGCAAGAGTGCCAACGACAAGCTGGTCGATAGTCTCAATAACAAATCAACAGAGGCCAGCAAGAGCAAAGAGACGAAAGAAACCCAGTCGCAAGACAAGAAAAACACTACGTCGACTGCAACAAATGGTGCAACCAGTGGCGCATCGAGCACAACTACACAAAGCCAATCGACTCAGTCTACTCAGTCTCAAAGCTCAAGCACGCCTGCCGCGACACCATCGACCAACTCCAGTACTCCTTCGCAAACTCAATCTACCCAGCAGGTGAGCGCCTTGCCGCAAACCGGCCCGGCTGAGAGCCTGGCAGCCGTTGTGGCGGTGAGTAGCCTAGCTGGCGTAGCGCTGGCTTACCGCAAGTCGCGCACACCCGCGCTGTAAAGTATACAACATATCCATTGTTTCATTGACAATGCTACACCTACCCCTGTGTAATGCAGGGGTAGTTGCTTTGTGGAGGATGATATATCTGTTGTGATTATGGCATCGTTGTGTATATGACGGTGTAATAGTTTTGAGTACCATCTCACAAGAAAATATCTGAAGGTCAGTGACTATGGGGTTGGCTAAGCTCTGTGATTTATCTGGCCGGAGTATTTTCAGTGCGATGAGTGTGCTGTGTAGGCTATCTCTGTTTGAACTGATTATTCATAGAGATGAGACCTAAATGCATGGGTTTTGACGCTCGCAGCGACTTTGTGTATAATACAGAGGAATGGTGCGTCGCGATATGGCGACGTGTCTCATAATATAATTAATAAGAGGAGTCTGTACCAAGACTTATGGCAACACAAGCCTTAACAATGGATGATTTGCTCGCTGGCGACGGCGTCAAGCAACTAGTAACCGGCGAGGTCGTAACTGGCCGCGTATTATCGGTGCGCAAACGAGATGTATTAGTAGACCTAGGCCCACAAGGGGTTGGCTATGTGCCACGGCGCGAGATTGGCCCGGCTAAGACGCTAGCAGTTGGTGATGAAGTAACAGCCAGTGTGGTAGATAGCGAGCTCGAGAATGGCTATAGCCTATTGAGCCTGCGCAAAGCAGCCAAGGACCGTGGTTGGGAAGAAGCGATGGCTAAGCTGGATGCCGGCGAGATCATCGAGGTGGCGCCATACGACGCCAACCGTGGTGGTATGCTGGTTGAGTACGAAGGCGTGCGGGGCTTTTTGCCAGTGTCGCAACTGTCGGCCGAGCACTACCCACGGGTGGGCGGTGCTGATAAGGATGAGATCTTGGCACGGCTCAACACCCTGGTGGGCCAGACGCTCAAAGTGCGTATCCTCGACTGCGATCGCAAGGCTAATAAGCTGATCTTTAGCGAAAAAGAAGCCATCAAGGATGGCCTGGCTGCCCACTTTGAGAAGCTCAAGGTTGGCGACACCGTCAAGGGTGTCGTGACTGGTGTGGTGGACTTTGGTGTCTTCGTAAATGTCGAAGGGATCGAGGGGCTCATCCACATCTCAGAGATTAGTTGGGAGCGCGTCAATAACCCAGCCGATTATGTGAAGGTCGGCCAGAGCGTTGAAGCGAAGATTATCAGCATCGACAAAGATCGCCTCAGCCTGAGTATGAAGCAGCTCACCAAGGATCCATGGCTTGATGAAGTGGATCAATTCACCAAGGGTCAGACCATTGAGGGTACAGTCACGCGCATTACCCCATATGGTGCCTTTGTCCAGATTAGCCCAGCGGTTGAAGCACTGGTGCACGTGAGCGAGCTGGGCAGCGGCGGTGCCGACCCAGAGAAGGTCTTTACCCTCAATGAGCGCAAGAGCTTTGTCATTCTCGACATCGACAAAGATGCGCACAAAGTGAGCCTGAGCCTCGCCGACAAGAAAAAATAACTAGTAAATTACAAAAGACGACCGGCTGTGGCCGGCAGAAAGGAGTGTGTATATGAGTCAGTCTGAAAAAGTGTTGGTCATTGCCGATTCGATCACTGTTGGTGAGCTGGCCCAAACCCTGAATCTGCCGGTCACGAAGCTGATTGGCGAGCTGTTTAAGAATGGCTTTACCGTAACGATCAATCAGCGGATTGATTTTGAGATTGCTGAGATTATCGTGGAGGAGCTGGGCCTAGCAGTAACGCTGCAGCGCAAAGCCGCCGAGCAGCATACTGTGCAGCATCTGCATAAACCGTCGAGCAATGCTGTGCCACGCCCACCAATTGTGGCGGTGATGGGGCATGTTGATCACGGCAAGACAACGCTGCTCGATACCATCCTCAAGATGAAGACAGTTGCTGGTGAGGCTGGCGGCATTACCCAGCATATTAGTGCCTACCAAGCCGAGCGGAGTGGCCGCACCATGACGCTGCTCGACACCCCTGGCCACGAGGCCTTTGCGGCGCTGCGCCAGCACGGTGCAGCACTGACCGATGTGGTGGTGATCGTTGTGGCAGCCGATGATGGTGTTAAGCCACAGACGGTAGAGGCAATCCGCTTTGCGCGCGATGCCAATGCCAAGATTATCGTTGCTATCAACAAAATCGACAAAGACACAGCCAACCCTGATATGGTCAAAGCTCAGCTTGCGAGCGAGCATCACCTCAACCCTGAGGAGTGGGGTGGCGATACCATTATGGTGCCGATTAGCGCCAAGACTGGCCAAAATATCGATAAGTTGCTCGATACCATCCTACTTGTGGCCGACATGGAAGAGCTTCGCGCCGATACGGATGTGCCGGCTGAAGGGCTCGTCATCGAGGCGCATATGGAGAAGGGCCGCGGCTCAGTGGTGAACTTGCTCATCGAGCAGGGCCGCTTGGCACCGGGGCATTTCCTCGTGGCAGGGCAGGCCTATGGCAAGGTGCGTACTTTGCTCGATTACACTGGCGCGGCTATCAAGGCAGCCACACCCGCTACGCCAGTGACGGTGACGGGCTTTAAGGAATTGCCGCAGTTTGGTGATATCTTCACAGTGGTCAAAAACGAGAAAGAAGCTCGCCTGGCGGTGCAGAAGGCTAAGCTTGATCAAGCGCGCAATGCCGCTACCACCAATGTGACTGGTGCTGACTTGCTCAAGCTGATGACGCAGAAACACGATGCTCAGGAATTCGACGTCATCGTCAAGGCCGATGTACAGGGGTCGCTTACCTCAGTGATGGATAGCTTGCGCCTGGTGGAGACGGGCGGGGCGATCACGCTGCGGATCATTGGCCATGGCGTGGGCAATATTACTGAGAGCGACGTGCGCCTGGCTGGTAGTAGTAATGCAATTATCTACGGCTTTAATGTCGACCTACCACCAGCTGTTAAGCGCCTGGCAATGCGTGACAAAGTGACGGTGCGCCGCTACCAAGTGATCTACGAGCTGCTCGACGATGCACGTAGCAGCATGGAAGCACTGCTTGCACCAGAGGTGGTGGAGACGGAGATTGGCCAGCTAGAGATTAAGGGCGTCTTCCGGACGATGCGCGATGCGGTTATCGCCGGCGGGCAAGTAACGAAGGGCAAGGTGACGGCAGGGCTACTGGCCCGTGTGATGCGCGGCGAGGAGCAAATTGCCGAGGTAACAGTAGCCAGCGTGCAGCGCCAGCAGCAAGAAGCCAAGGAAGTCTTTGAGGGTGAGCTCTGTGGCCTCAACCTCACGACCAGTAAGAAGCTCCAGCTCGAGATTGGCGACACCCTTGAGTTCTTCACTCGCGAACTGGTGAAGCGCACCCTGCAGTAGTGGATTTGCCAGTGCTTTGTCCTGTAGAATCTCAGTATATTAAGTACTAGCTCTATTTTTACTAATGATATACAAAACTCGCCGTGGTGATGGCGAGTTTTTGGATTGGGGTGCTTCGCTTATTGACACATCACCTCTGTTGTGGTAGGATGTGGGCAGAATGTATAAGGAAAGAAATTAGGACGGGTAATATGGCAAAAGGATATGAAGCAGCAGGAACAAGCACGCTTGACCCAGTGCTCGAAACAGGCTCAGCCACACGAGCTGGCGTTCGAGGTGTGGTGAATCATATGATTGGAGCGGCGAAACGCATTCCTGACGTATACGCGAGAAGTGTGGGGACGCAAAAGGCTGTGAATGAACAGCTCGGTACTGATGGTGAGTCTAGCCCAATGGCCGGATTAGACCGACGGCTTAGGGATCTCCAAACCACGCGACAAGAGCGGCGCTTGGCACGACAAACAAGTCCCGAAGCGAATAAGAATACAGTGAGAAAAACACTTGCTGTGGTCGGCGAGACTATCAGAGCTGGTATTGATAGTTTTGGTGTTGGGACGGTTGGTAAGGAATACTCTGAACCCAGGACAACAGAGCGTAAAATTTCTCCTGCTCCACCACCAACAGAAGAAGACTATGCACGGGATAAAGCACAGCGTGAAGCCGAAGCGCAGCAAAACCAATCATCGACGCCTGAGCAACATACTGGTGAGGATGCAGCCATTGCTCGCGTGCAAGCAGAGGTCGTGACATTAACTGACGAGAAGATTCAAGAAATCAACGCAGCCGAGTCGGCGACGGATGCGGTATTTGCCAAGGGTATGGCAGACATTGCGGTGCAGAGCAGGATTGCGCATGAGGTAATCTTGCCATATTCGGCGGAGGGGATTGCCCAGCTGGAGGCGGTGCGGAGCGATGCGCTTGCCACCCTGCAGCAAGCGCTTGATGCGCGCAATCAGGGCGCACAGCCTGCCGCTACTCCAAGCCAAGAATTGACCCAAAGTGGAGCTCAGACAGAGCATACTCCTGTGCCAGTCTCGACGAGTGAGCAAGCGCCACAACCAACCGGCTTCGAAGCGCAGGTGAGTGAGCTGACAGACCGTACCGCTCAGGAAATTATGGCTAGCGGCTCCGCCATGGACGCGATCCGCATGAAGGGTGAGGCGGCAAGCGCAGTGCTGAGCATGACGGCGCACGAGCTGATGCAGCCATACCTCTCGCACGAAGATGCAGCGCAGCTCAAAGACACGCGCGACCGGGCACTCGCAGCACTCCAGGCAGCACTTGACGTGCGGCTGGAGTCGCCAGACTCACATCAAGCCGCCTCTGTAGCGACAGAGAGCCAGCCTCTTACAGAAGCAGCACAGGCCCCCGAAGCAGCGCCAGCAGAACAAACACACGAAGCAGTTGATGGCAGTGCTGAGGAGAATCGCGCAGCGAGTATTGAAGCGACTGAAGGGGTGAAGGAGAAGAAAGAGGGACGGTGGGCACGTATAGTGCTAATTACCAAGAACATGGGCCGAAAGGCGATGCAGGCTATGGAGCGCACAAAAGCTTGGCTGAATGAGCCAGTACCAGACTGGAAGCCAAGGCCCAATCTTCCTCTCAAAGACCATTCTTTTGTCGAAGCGTCTAATGGCGAAGCGCAAGAACAACCAGCAGCAGTTGATACTGAAGCCCAAGCTACTCAGCCACACGTGCCATCACACGAGACGCCAGCGGGGGACACGGAAGAAGATCTCTTTGCGCTTGCAGAGGCAGCAGGGGTTCTTAGGGGGAATAGCGACCCTGGTGAGCCAGTCGTGACGAGCTACGATGAAGCTACTCATCGTGGTGAAGGCGAGCCAGAAGCTAAGCTAGCTGAGGTTATCAATTTCCCAGCTGGTGCAGAGCAGCCTCCCGCTGACGATGAAGCACCCACCAAAGAACTCGAAACTGTCGCCGAGGCAATCGACACGCAAGAGGATGCCCCGCTTTCGCGCGATGAAATGCGCCAGATGCAGCAAATGGCAAGAAGCAAGATACAGCTTGGTGAGTATGACTTGTGGGCAGAGATGACAAAGGCTGATGCAAATAACGAAGAGGTAGATATTGACGAGCTCATCAAAAACACCCGCACAGCGATACAACAAAATGTGCGAGGCTGGCTCCAAGAAGAAGGCCGGCAGCACCAAGCAAGCGGTCTATACCTGAGCACGTTAGAGGCACGAACGATGGAAAGTGCGGATAGTGCCCTTGAATCGATCAAACAGGCGTATATCAAAACCAAGCAAGCACGAGAGAGCCGACAGGATAGCGCAGCCTAGCGGTAGAAAATCATGAGTGCAGCACCCCTCCCAATAGATGATGACAATCCTTTCTCATCTCTCATCACCCAACACGACCTCGATCGCCTTGGGATTACAACGCGCGACTCGGCAGCGCTGCTGCGGGAGGTGAATAACACGCTCTATGAGCGGGTGGGGCTGGAGGTTATTAGCCGCTTGTCGGACGATGACCTTGATGAGCTGGTGCGCCGCCAGGAGACGGACGATAGCGCAGCGCTATTTGCCTGGCTGTCGCAGCGGGTTGCGCACCTCGACGAGATCCTGAGCGACGAGCGCACCCTCATCCTTGGCGACTTGGCCAAGAAGGCTGATGAGCTGAACGATACAGCGTAAGCACTGTATGAGGGTTGCAGTCGCATTGCTGCGAATATGCTGATCGATGACTACGCAAAGCACCTCAATACCACCCGTACAATGAATGACGGGCGCCTGGGTTCTGCAGTGCGCCGCATTGTGCATGCCATTCTCTTTGGTGAATATCCGTGGCAGCCATGCCCAGACGAGCGCGATAGCCGTATCATCGGCTGCTCCATCTGGCCGGCTATTGAGCGTACGATAGCGCAGATCGCTCAGGACGAGGAGGTGTAACAGAGGTAGACAACACTACTAAGGGAAATTACACCATATTTTGCCATTTTTATTGTACGAGGAGTAGATTGTTTGGTATACTAGAGGCAGGAGGAATTGAAAAACATGTTTCAATTAGACGATGCTTTTTTGCAAAAAATCGGTATAGCAGACTGGCCACCAGAGGTACAGCAGCGCTTTGTCGACAACTTTCGCCAAGTGCTGGAGCTGCGCGTTGGCACGGTGCTGAGCGATGGCTTGAGTGAGGTGCAGCTGAATGAGTTTGAGTCGTTTATGAACCAAGACGCTGCGGTCATTACAGCGTGGATTGATGAGCACGAGCCCGACTACGAAGAGGACGAGATATACCAGAGCCAGCGCAAAGCCTACGAGAAAGCGGCAGAGCAGCGTGGTGTGGAGGTAGACCAGCTGGCACTCTTTGCGGATTATGCGCAGCTTAAGTGGCTCACCCACAACCGCCCAGACTACACAACCGTTGTGCGCGAGACCTTTGAGGGCCTCGTAGATCTCGCCAAGGCAGACCCGCAGAAGTTCCTCACCCAAGAGGGCCTTGCTAGCATCTTCCAGAGCAGTGATGCAGCAGGTAGTGATACACCAGACGAGCTTGAGGGTGGCCACCCCGATCCTGATGTAGCGCTTGCTGCGTAGTAATAATGACCAAGCAAAAACACGTATAACCCCTGTGGATGCAGGGGTTATATTATGCAGAATCTGAATTATGAAACCTTGACCTTTTTCTCACGCTCACCATTCCCACACTCCCTCCTCCGGAACACTATAAGGGTCGATATTCACTGGATATCGACCTCTTGCGCTGGGCTGAAAACTCGTTATTACAACGAGTTTTCACACTCCATCGGATGAAGTGTGGGGGGAGGGTGAGCTAACGCAAAGAGAGTATAAGACCTTGAGGGTTGAGAGTTTGGTGATTCGAGACTAATACCTATACCACTTACACCCGATACCCGCGCAAAAATGCTGCGGCGCTGAGTTCTTTGCCGCTGGGGGCGATGAGCTGGTCGATGACGAGATAGGTGCCGTCGCTGCAGCGTGGATCAAGTGTGGTGACAGGCGCCAGCGCAGTGTGTGCCTGAGTGATGATATAGTGCCGCTCGCCCAGCTGGAGGCGAGCCCGTGGGTAGTGATGGTAGGCGCGCACCATTGCTTCGGCCGCTGCGGCAGTGTGCTGAGCGGGGTTGATAATGCCGCTGGCTTTGGTGAGGAGCTGGCAGTAGCTCGCAGCCGACTCGTCTTGCGGTGTGGGCTGGAGGCTACCACTCACGATGCGTGGCAGGAGTTGCACTAGTGCCTTGCTTCCAAGCTGGCCTAGTGTGCTGTAGAGCTCGAGCTGCTGCTCGTCGCCACGCAGGGGGTGGGTGAGCTGCGCATAGACCGGCCCGGCGTCCATGGCGGCGCTGAGCTGCATGATGCTGACGCCAGTGGTGGTATCACGATTGGCAATGGCGCTCTCGATCGGTGAGGGGCCGCGATAGCGTGGCAGGAGTGATGGGTGGAGGTTGATAATCCCTGGAGAGAAGCAGTCGATTACTACTTGGGGGATAATCTTACCAAAGCTCACCAGGACGCCAACAGGCTGGCCGAGCGCTTGGATATCGGGGATAATATCGCGCAGTTTGGTAGGCTGCAGCACTGGGATGCCGTGCGCCAGAGCAAGCTGTTTGACTGCCGGCTGGCACAGCTGCTTGCCGCGCCCGCGCCGGCTATCTGGCTTGGTGATGACCAGCCGAACGGGGAAGCTATGTTCCAGTAGCTGCGCGAGGCTGATGGCGCTAAAGTCTTCAGTCCCAAAGAATACGATTGGTCTTGATATGCTCGTCATAATCAACTGGTTGGAGCTCGCCCTTCTCATCGAGCTGATAAAATGCGCTGGTATCATCGCGAATGCGGTCAATAAATACAATGCCATTACAGTGGTCAATCTCGTGCTGTAGCACTCGCGCTAAGAAGCCGTCGGCCTTGAGGCGGATGGTGTTGCCATTGATATCGAGCGCCTTGACCCGGACGCGGCTGTAGCGTGGCACTTTGCCATAGATTCGGCCTGACACGCTGAGGCAGCCCTCATAGTCACTGATTAGCTCGCCCTCATATTTGACAATCTCTGGGTTAATGAGGGGGATGAAGGTGCGGTTGTCTTTGTCGTCGAAGTCTTCGCGTACAATAACAACTCGCTCTAGCTGATCGATCTGCACTGCCGCCAGTGCTGCACTGATCTCGTGTGGACGTGAATTCTCCCAGTCGATGCTGGCGCTGGTCATGTCAGCCACCAGCTGGCGCGTCTCGTCGGTAATAACATGCACCCGCTGCGACTTCTGGCGCAGGTGCGGGTTGGGTAGGGTGATAATAGCGTCTTTTTTCATTAGCTTTATTATAGCAGATGGTGGATGGGGTGGGCGAGTGGGGTGTGGCGAGAAATACCAAAACCTCACGAACACTCCTGCAATAACCCACCGCACCGAAAATGTTCCGGCCAGATGGAAGAGGGAGCTTATCCGCTGGCTTTATCGCTGGCCTCCAGATATTTTCTTGTTCGGTGAGTTATTACAGGAGCTCGGAATTATGCATGGTTGTGAGATTTGACGGTAGATAATTGTGGTCAGATCTACCTACAATAGCGACTGTGGGTCGATATCCACCTGCCAATGTTTAGTGGGCATGTCGGCAATAACAGCGAGGAGGTCGCGGCGTTGGGTGGCTTTGATGATAAGCTGCCAGCGGTAGGTGTTGCGCAGCCGCTCGTGGAAGGCGGGCGTGGGGCCAAGGATGCTGACCGCGGGGTGGTGCTGGCGAACCTGCTGGACGAGTGCTTGGCTATTGCGGATGGCGGCTGCCTCCGTCTTGTATACGCAGGTGAGCTTGAGCAGGTGGACGAAGGGCGGGAACTGCCCACGACGGCGCTCGGCCAAGGCTTGGTGATAAAATGCGGTATAATCCTGGGCGAGGCCAGCCTGAATCACTGGGTGCTGGGGCTGATATGCTTGCACCACCACTGTGGTGGCGTGAGCAGAGCGCCCCACTCGCCCCACCACTTGGGCAAGCAGCTCGAAGATGCGCTCGTTGGTGGTGTAATCGGGCAAAGCCAGGCCAGCATCGGCTTGGATCACCCCAACGGTGCGCAACTGCGGCAAGTCGAGCCCCTTGGCTACCACCTGCGTGCCAATGATAATATTGGCTGTGCCATCATAGAGGGCTTGGTATTGCTGCTCCAGGCTGTTTGTGCTGCTGCTATCGCCATCGAAGCGAACAATACGTGCCTGGGGCCAGCGTGCTGCTACCTCTGCCTCGATGAGCTTCGTCCCAATCCCACGGTGGACGATATCGGTGCTATGGCAGGTGGGGCACATCGTTGGCACTGTGGTGTGGTAGCCACAGATATGGCACTGCAGCTGGTGACGGTCGGCGTGGAGGGTGAGGGGAACAAAGCAGCGTGGGCACTCGGCTGCCCAGCCGCAGTTGGTGCAGAGCGATACATTGGCGCTGCCACGGCGGTTATGAAAAAGCAGGATCTGCTGACCCGCTGCAAGTGTGGCATCGATAGCGGCGATAAGCTGGTTTGACAAAAAGCGATGCTGAGTGAGGTTGCTCCGCTGGGTGAGATCGACCAGCTGAATGGTGGGGGTGGTGGCCTCGGGCCGAGCTTTGCTGGGTAGAGTGGCGATCGGCCGGTGGGCTTTTTGCGCCAGATAGTACTCGCTGATCAGTGGCGTAGCCGACCCTTGCACTACCGTCGCGCCATGCTGTTGAGCTAGCACACTCGCAGCTCGCAGCGCCGAGTAGCGGGGGGACTTATCTTGCTTATAGCTGGCCTCGTGGGCTTCATCGATGATGATATACCCCAGCTGCTGCAGCGGCAAGAAGAGGGCAGAGCGTGGGCCAATTGCCACTCGAGGCTGCGGACTCGTCAGAGCAGCGAGCCAGGCACGGTGGCGCTCGGCCTCTGTCTGGCGCGAGTGAGTGAGGATGATATCGGCAAAGTGTTGCCGAAATTCCGCCACCAGCTGGGGCGTGAGGGCGATCTCTGGCACGAGGACAATCACCGACCGGCCTGCAGCCAAAGCCTGGCGCGCAAGCTCGATATACACTGCCGTCTTGCCACTACCCGTCACGCCGTGGAGCAGCACTGTGCCAGAGCTGGCTTGGCGAATGGTGCGAACGGCCTCCTTTTGCTGAGGATTGAGTGAGAAGGGGGGTGTGCGGCGCTGTGGTGGTGGGCTCGCAGAGCGGCGCGGCGTGCGGCGCTGCTTGGCAATGCCAGCTGGCAGCACTGTCTGTAGTACGGTAGCGAGGTGTGTGGCATAATAATCGCTCAGCCACTGGCTCGTTGCGAGCAGAGGAGTAGGCAGCGGCGGGAGCGACACAACGGCATCAAGTGGCTTGGTCGTGTACGTCGGCTTTTTGGTGCGCGTCATGATGATGCCTACCACCTGCTGTGCACCAACGCTCACCTGCACCACCTGGCCCAACGGCAGTGCTTCTGACCAGTGGTAGGTGAAGCTCTTGCTGGTAGCGCGGATAATCTTGAGCGGTGCAACTTCGTAATAGTGCATAGGATTTATTATACCCGACAGCAAGCGAGAGTGCAGAGGGACTCGTCTCTCCGTTGCTACTTCATCTGGGCAATGTGCAAAACGTGCACATCAATCTTGCTCGCCCTGCCCAAAGCTGGTATGATAAGGGCTAGGCACGTGTGCCAGGTGGATGGTAAAACAGCAACGGTTGCGACAAAATGTGCACAACCGCCGGTGGGTGGTCTTGCCAAATTGCCATCAAAAAGTGTAGAATAAAAAGCAACAGTTGAGTAGAGATAACGGAAGCGAGAATTCGCTAAGGGAAGCATGTTAGAAACGTTTATTACATCACGGGTGCGGCGCAAAATCATTGTGGTCTATGCTAAGTATCCGGAGTTCCACACCCATGTCCGCGGCTTGGCGAAGTTGATCAAAGAAGACCCGGGCAATATCCAGCGCGAGCTCAAGAATCTCGAGAAAGCTGGTTTTTTGATGGCCGAAAAACAAGGTAATACCAAAATGTACTACACGAACAAACAATATATCTTCTTCAAAGAATTGCAGAGCATGGTGATCAAATCCTCGCAGCAGCAAAAGGGCCAGCAAGCAGCGGATACTGTGCAGCTCTGATGAGTTTGTTCGCACAGATACTAGCGGCCCGGGGCTTGTGTGGAGCAGCCGCTGAGGAGTTCTTGCACCCCGATTATGACGCGAAGCCCGATCCATTCTTGCTCTCCCAGATGCAGACGGCGGTGGATCGCTTGGTGCAGGCGCACCAGCGGCGCGAAACCATTGTGATTTATGGCGATTATGACATCGACGGCCTCAGTGCGACGGCCTTGCTGCTCGATGCCTTTGCGAGCTTTGGCTTTGCCGCAGTTGAGGCCTTTATTCCTAATCGCTTCGTAGAGGGTTATGGTATGACCAAAGGCGCGGTGGACAAGGTAGCAGCGATGGGGGCGCAGCTCATCGTCACGGTGGATTGCGGCAGCCTCTGCCATGAGGAAATTGCCTATGCCAAGGAGCGCTACGGAATCGACACAGTGGTGACCGACCACCACAACATTACACCAACTCGCCCACCCGCCATCGCCACGGTTAATCCCAAGTATGACGACCACCACTACCCCTTCCGTGACCTCTGTGGGGCAGGCGTGGCTTTCAAGCTTGTCCAGGCGCTGCAGACGGTGCTGCCGGGCTTGCCAGCTGGCTACGAGAAGTGGCTGCTGGACTTAGTAGCGCTGGGCACCGTGTGCGACATAGTGTCGCTCCAGAATGAGAACCGCGCCAATGTGTACTGGGGGCTCGAGGTGCTGAAGAAGCAGCGCCGCCCTGGCCTCAAGGCACTGCTGGCGGTGGCTGGTGTGCAGCCAGCCCAGATTACCGCTCGGACGCTCGGCTTTGGTCTTGGCCCGCGTATGAATGCGGCAGGACGATTGGCATCGGCTGAGTATGCCCTCGATATGCTGCGAGCGCACGATGGTTTGGCGGCGCTTGAGGCGGCTCAGCAATTGGATCGCTTCAATACCGAGCGCAAAGCCATCCAACAGGCCATCTACGACGAAGCTTGCCAGCAGGCCGAGCGCTATGCTGCCGACCCTGTCCTCGTCGTGAGTCAGCAGGGGTGGAACCATGGTGTGATTGGGATTGTGGCATCCAAGCTGGTGGAGGCGTATCACAAGCCAGTCTTCATCATTGGTGAACGAGGTGAGACGGCAACGGGCAGTGCACGCAGCTTTGGCGATTTTTCGGCTGAGCGAGCAGTGCGCGCTGCCGATGATGTCATTCTGCGTGGTGGTGGCCATGCGGCCGCGGCCGGTGTGACACTCAAGACGCGGCAGATCGCTGCCTTTCGCCAGCGAGTGAACGACTACTACCGCTCGCTCCATCTCTCCGACCAAACGCACTACCTCTTGCCGCAGGCTGATGTAGTGATTGATGATCTATCAGAGGTAACAGAGCAGCTGGTGGCCGACATTGCCCGTCTTGAGCCCTTTGGCAATGGCAACCCAGAGCCTGTTTTGCAGCTGCGCCGCGGCACTGTCTCACAGGTGCGTCACATGGGCAGTGATGGGCAGCACATCAAGCTCACCTTGCAGGATGGGCAAGGCACAGCGCTGCAACTATTGGCCTTCAACGCGCCGCCAAACTTCGTACGCCAGCCAGGCGATGTCATTTCGGCTTGGTTTCAGCCAACTATCAACGACTGGCGTGGCATGCGCAGTGTAGAGGGGCGGCTGCTCCATGTAGAGCTGGTGGATGAGTAGCGTTGCATAGCTGGTAGTGCTCGACACCACGGATTTATAAAGCCAAAGATTTTAATTATTCTAAAGCACGCTCTTGTTTGAGGGTGTTTTTCTTGGGAGTTGGCGGTGAGGTTTTGAAGGCAGGGTAGTGTAGTTTGCAATAAAACCTCTTCCATTGCATAAATATATTGACAAATCGAGAGAGAGAGAGAGAGAGCAATATGGGTTCTTATCAATTATAACGATAGGAACCACTACTCATGCACGAGCGCACCGCAGCATCGACACACGATGCCAAACCAGCTATACTACCACCAGAATTAACCCAGGAGACCGACGCAGTGCCACCCCTCTACATCGATACCAGCGTGCTCGACTTTCGCGCCATTACCGATACCTACACCAAAATTGCCGACCCGAGCAAAGCGGTGCGGCCGGAGTTTGCTACCGAGCGACAGGCTCTGACTACCAGCTTCCGGCGGGCGGATGGCCAGCAGTATGTAGAGACAGAGAACATTGCCGAGGTGGGCGATGCCATCATCACTGGGCCAGAGGGCGAGCGCTATAGTATCCCAGCGGCGGATTTTGCTGCCCTGTACGAGCCGCTGCGTGGTGCGGACGGTGCAGTGGTACCCGGCGCGTACCTGCCCAAGAATCAGATCAAAGCCATGCCCAACCCAACTGGCCGCGAGATCGTCATTGATGCACCGTGGGGCGGCCAGCAGCATGGCGAAGCAGATTGCTGGCTGGTGGAAAGCCAGGTCAATGGCAGTCGCTACATCATCGAGGCAGCTGCCTTTGCTCAGACGTATCGGCCGAGTATAGATTAATAGTAGCCGCTTGGTGGTGTTTGGCGCCGTGGGTCGTAAAGATCAATATCGGAGTGGTAGCGGCGCTCAAGATCCTCCATACTCTCCCATGTGCCAGAGGCCTCAAGCATAAGGGTGATGTCCCAGGTGAGCATCGAAAGCGTCACTCGCACACCATCATCAAGGTACCACTCAATGTGTGCCATATCATCATCACGCTCGATCTCCGTTCCCTCACCAAACTGCGCATCAAGGGCTACCTCGTATACGTCATAAGCGTTTGTTGGTACCATATAATACTCACCGTCATATAAGTCATCTCTGTCTGCTGCATCGCCACCTTCGAGAGAGGCAAGGGATAACCCGATAGATTGCGGATGATCACCACCTGGTATGCAGGTAATATTAGGGTATGTTGCCACTTGCGCGTCTAATTCTCTGTAAGATTGTGGCCACTTACTGGTCAAGTCAGTCACAGCTTGTAGCATCGTCTCAACGGATGCGGCGCGATATGCATAGGGGTGTGGTAGAGTTGGTGTGTCATCTGGCATGGTATCTCCTTGCTTTAGATTCTTACCAGCTAGTGTACCAAATGCTCCGATTTGCACCAACCCGATCATCTGTGCTATAGTAGGGGGCAAACAAACCATACCAACAGAACATCCACCACATAACCACGGGAGACCCCATGGAAAAACCTCGTTCGATAACATTAGAATCGCAAAAACCAGAAGAAGCACTGCAGCCACTTGCTGTTGCATTGTTGGAGAGTGCTCAGTGGCGGCGGCTGAATGGTATAGAGGATAAGACCCCTGAAGTAGCTGAGCAGCTAGCAACCGAGCAGGCCAAACGGGCAGAGCAGTTGGTGTTGTCGCTACGGAAGCATAGCTCTAGCGAAGACAGACAACGGATGACCAGTGAACAATTAACCAATCCAGAGAGTAGGTTGTATAAAGATGCGCGAGCGGCAATCTATATCCAAGAGGTTAATACTCAGACTCAGAAGAATAAAGGGTTGGCTGGAGCATCCAAATTACCTGTATCAGGAAAACTACCTGAGAGTGAGCAGCGTCGCTTGCTATTGCCTATTGAGTACGCCTTGCAGGCAGCAGCGAAGACGATAAATAGAGAGTATAAGCAGCGTAAAGATGAAACGAATAGGTCGGCCGCAGGAATGGGCCGGGCGGCAGTGATAGTTACTGGTCCCACAAGCTCGTCAGACAAGAGCCAGTGGATTTTAGGAGCGTAAAATCACTAATAGGCAAGACAAAACCAGCTACAAAGGCTGGTTTTTAACTACTTACATTGCTTACAGATGGTATAAACCTTGTACCAAAAAACTGTAAATGTTAGTGGATGAGAGGTGTGGATGTATGCGACGTTGCCTGGATGGCAAAACAATAGATGATCCCAAGACTGGCACAATACACACCAAACCGAAAATGTTCCGGCCAGATTGTGTGCCGGAACTCTACCGCTTAACTGGTTGCTAGCCTCCAGATATTTTCTTGTTTGGTGCGTGTATTGTGCTCGGGCTGTTCGTGAAACTTCGCGTACACAATAGGATATAGACGGGAAAATTTAAGCCAGCAGGCACGTCGTGCTATGCTGGTGATGCCACTCTCAGCCAGAATACACCTATACTTCGTACCCTCGTATCACATCTTCACCTCTGTAATTATGCGCACAAATGTACTATGTTCCAAAATTAGACAAAATGGTTGTATAACTTTGGCAAGTACGCTACAATGGAGGCATGATGCAACAGGAAGGACCAAATCGCAATGAGTTTTGAGGCAAGTATTAGGCAACTGCGTGGCAATGCGGGGCTTTCGCAGCAGGCGGTGGCCGATGCAGTTGGGATTGCCCGCGCGACGTATATTAAGCTAGAGAATGGTGGCCGCGAGCCAAAGCTTGGCGAGCTGACGAAGATTAGCCAATACTACGAAGTTGGCGTGCAGGAATTGATTAGCGGCATTGCCATGACGGACACTGTTGCACAGCAGGCTCAGCGCAGTCCGTGGCGGGTGGCGGACGATGCAGCACTGCATGTGAGCGATGCACCAGCCGAATACCACCACGATGATGCGCAGCGTGCACAGCCCACAGCTGCTCAGTCGCGCGATGCTATCCCGCGGCTCCACACCACCAAGCTGCGCCAGGTGCTGCTCTATACGCTGGGGAAGATTGGTGCCCGGCCCAATGTAGGCGAGGCAGTGCTGCATCGGCTGCTGTACTTCATCGATTTTGATTATTACGAGCGCACAGGCAAGAGCATTACTGGCCTGGCGTATCTGCACGAGACTTATGGGCCTGCGCCGGCTGCAGATTTGCAAGCTTTGGTCGATGAGATGCGGGCGCATGATGAGCTGGATGTCATTGAGACGAAGCACTTTAGCCACAAGCAGCGCAAGTTCCTTCCGCTCAAGAACGCCGAGCTGAGCGAGCTCAGTGCCAACGAGATCAAGCATATCGATGCCGAGCTAGAGCGCCTGGGGAGCAAGAGCGCTGCCGAGCTAAGTAACCTTGCCTACAAAGATGCGCCATGGGTGATTGCGAAATATGGACAGACGATTGATTACCGCGACACGTTTTATCGGACGGACGTTACCTCTGTAATCGAGTCAGATGATGATCTATAGGCAGGCAACAGAATTTTCGAGTGACCTCCAAGCGCTGGCACAGCGTATTCCCACATTGCCGGCTGACATCGAGCGCGTTAAGCCGCGGCTGGTGCGTATCTTTGCTGAGCCAAGTGAGACGACGGTGGCGGATTTTCGCCAGCAGCTCTTTGCGTGCGGCAAGGCGGCCATTATACAGCAAACTGCTCAGTGCACAGTAGTGCAGCTCTGCCTCGATACCGACACAGCAGCCTATCGACGGGCGGTGTGGCTGGTGTTTGCGGTAGTGCGAGCACTGCCTCGTGATGCACCACCGTCGCGGGCTGCTCGAGCTGCCAGCACGATTATCCTTATCGAGGTCTACGCCACCCCTAACAAAGCGCATGGGGATGAGCGGCGTATCAAGCGAATTATGAACAAATTGGAGGAAGCATAATGTAGAGTAACAGGGTACCAACACTGGTCGAAAATAAACTGCGTAGAAGAGAAGAGAGCCACGCATGGCTGATGGGGTTGACAAACAAGACGTAATTTGCTAGAGTAGTGTCCTTGGGTCTGGGGTATAGACAATACTACTCTTGTCCGGTCTACTGTCTTGTGGCTGTGTGATACCACTGTTTTTTGCGCTCCGCTTTCTACCGCTTATGCTTCCTCTGACCAAATACTCGCTCTAGGCTCCCAATAGTAGAGCGAGTATTTGGGCTGAGGCATCCATACCTCTCGAGATGCGAGAGGCACTCTATCGATATGATGCGCTGCGTGGCCACCACCAGACCATCTGCAATCACCTACCACAAACTATTCATAACAGTGTAGCACATTTGTTGCAATTTTGTGCAAAAATAGGCAAATAAGTATCAGTCGCTAGCGATACATACCACGCTTGCGATTTTGCAAAAATAGCACAAGACTGACGACAAAGGCAATGGCATATACGGTGATAAAGAAGGCATAAAGGCATAATGAGATAATTGCCTCATGAGAAGGGACATTCCAGAGGTTTGGTGCTATCACATGAGTTGGCGTGGTATAGTCTCCTCCAAGCATCCCGACTGTTGCGTGGGCAATTATCTCAAGTAGGTTAACAATGAGCATGCCACCAGTAACGAATAGACCCTGCGACATACTGCTATCACCCTCCGTTTGCTCTGGTGCAACGATGAGCAGAATCGGCAGTATGCCAAGGTTTACATAAATAATGTAGCTGTACGCAGCGCCAAGAATACCAAAAATAGCGGCAATGACGATGTACAACACCAACAGCGCAAATAATAGCCCGGCAGACACCCAGCGAATAACTGCGCCAAATGATGAGTCAGTGCGCGGCATGGCTGTAGGCGAATAAGCTGGTGGCATTGGCGCTGGTGCGCTTTGTAGCTGCTGAGGTGGCTGTGGTGGTTGTTGTCCGTATGGCTGTGGTGGTTGTTGCTGGGGATATGGTTGCTGGACGTACGGCTGGGGCTGCTGAGGTTGCTGTGGGTATGGTGAGGAAGGTGTCATAGTAGATTGATTATAATACAGAGACAAGCGATGCGCCAGCAAAAATAGCCCAATAGCCCAGCCCTAGAGTATCTGTGCTAACACCAGAGTAGTGAGAGGGATGCAGTGTACTTGAGGGCTGGTTTTGTGGGCGACACAGCAATTTGCATAACTTTGTGAGCGATAGAATTGCAAAAATTGTCGCATCTGCTATAATGAGGAGCGATATGGTACAAGTAACACGAAAAGACGAGCGCGAGGCGAATGAGAACATCATCCGTCGGTTTAACAGCCGAGTGTTGAAGAGCGGTGTGCTAGCAAAGGCACGGGCATCGATGCGGTTTGCCAAGCCAATCAGCAAGACCGATCGCCGCAAGAAGGCGATTACCCGTCGTCAGCGCAAGGCTGACAAGATGGCCAAAGTTCGCCTGGGGATCCGCTAGGTGACGACGCTCAAGCAGCGCATCAAAGACGAAATGAAAGCCGCTTTGCTTAGCGGCGATCGTTTTGTTGGTGACACCTTGCGCAACCTTGGGGCTGCCATCCTTGATGAAGAGGTGAAGCAGGGTGTGCGCGAGGCTGGCCTGGATGATGCTGCCGTCGAGCAGGTGATCGTCCGTGAGGTGAAGAAGCGGCGTGATGCCGCGGCAATCTACCGCACCAATGGTCGCCCTGAACTTGCTGAGCCCGAGGAGCGCGAGATGGCGGTGCTCCAGCACTACCTGCCGCAGCCACTGAGTGATGAGGAATTGCAAGCCGTGGTGACCCAGACAATTGCCGAGCTAGGGGCAGATAATCCGCGGATGACGGGCCAGGTGATTGGCGCCGTTAAGGCTAAGGTGGGCAACCGAGCCGACGGTGGAGCAATCGCCCAGCTAGTGCAGCGCGCCCTTGCCCCGTAGTTTTATGACACGAGCAATATTTTCTTAATAATAACTAATAACCACATAATAACAAGGAGGCACAGATGATTCTTTTGTTTGGCCCAACTGGTGCCGGTAAAAGTATGCAAGGGCAGATGCTGGCAGTGCGCCAGGGGTGGAAGTGGCTCTCGACGGGTGAGATGCTGCGCCAGAGCACCGACCCAGCGGTGATCGCTACCCTCAAAGCTGGTGAGCTCGTGAGTGATAAGCTGACCTACCAAGTCTTCGACCACGCGGTGCAAGAGGCATACCGCAAGCATTACCAAAATATTATTGTTGATGGATTCCCGCGCACCAAAGAGCAGGCTGCCTGGCTGGATGATCACCTGGCGCGCACTGGTGATAACATCGACCTCGTCGTGGTGCTGGAAGTGCCCGAGCAAGAAATCATGCGCCGCTTGGCTAAACGCGGCCGGATGGAGGACACGCCTGAGACAATTGCGCGCCGCATGGCCATCTACCGCCAAAAGATGTACCCAGTGCTTGGCATCTTTGCTGAGGCTGGGGTAAAGATCATCCACCTCGACGGGACTGGCACCGCAGGCGAAGTGCACGACCGGATTTATGACGAGGTAATGCACGCATGGCCCAACTAATTACTGGTGTCAAGACGCCCGAGCAGCTCGAGGCAATGCGTGAGGGGGGTAAGCGCCTGGCGCAGATCTTTGCTGATATCCGTCAATTTGTCCATGCCGGGATAAGTGAGAAGCAGATCGATGCCTTTACGGCAGAGCGGATTGCTGCCTATGGTGCTGAGCCAACCTACAAAACCCCAGAGGTGAACTTCCCTGGGGTGATTTGCATTAGCACGAACGAAGCGATCGTCCATGGCGTACCAAGCGATTATATCTTGCAGCAAGGTGATGTCGTTAGTTTCGACCTCGTCATTACCTACCGCGGGATGAAGACAGACAGCGCCTTTACTATGGTGGTGGATGACGCACCCACTGGGGCTATTAAGCACCTACTCCACACTACCGAGCGCAGTCTCTACGCTGGCATTGACGCGATCAAAGGACCAGTGCGCACTGGCGACATTGGCGCAGCGGTGGAAGCGGTGCTGCAAAAGGGTCGCCTTGGGATTATCCGCGAGCTGGTGGGGCACGGTGTGGGCCTCGAGATGCACATGCCGCCCGATGTGCCCAACTATGGCCGCAAAGGCACTGGCCCGCTGCTCCAGCCTGGCGATACCATTGCCATCGAGCCGATGGCTACCCTCGGTGGTAGCGCCATCTACAGTGATACTGCTGGCGATGGCTGGACAATCTACAGCCGCGACGGCAGCCTAGCTGCCCACTTCGAGCACACTGTCCTCATCACTGAGACAGGGGCGGAGATTATGACGAAGCTGTAGAGTATTGCTTAGAGGAGGTTATTATCTTCTCCATCACCACTGCTGTAGAATAGTAAGAGAAACTCGCCAAGATACCAAATGGCGAGTTTTATAATTTCGTTTTTCTGCCCGTATTGTACAAGACACAGCATAACCTGTATAATGGTACTATGCATGAAAATTCTCAATACGCAGTAGGAATAGATGTCGGGACGACGACGATTCGATGCGTGGTGGGGCATATGAATCCAGAGACAGGCACGCCGACGATTGTGGGCGTAGGGCAGGCACCGAACGGTGGTATGCGCAAGGGTATGGTGGTCAATCTCAGTGGCCCGGCTCGCACGATCGATGAAGCGCTGGGCGAGGCCGAGCGGATGAGTGGCTATGAAGTCAACAGCGCAACGGTGAGCGTTAATGGTGCGCACATCACCAGCACCCGCGCCACGGGGATGATTGCCGTGGGCACGATCGATCACGAGATTAATAATGATGATGTGGCACGCATCGAAGAAGTTGCTACCACGGGCAAAGTGCAGGCCAACCGTGAGATCCTCGAGGTCGTGCCGCATAGTTATACACTTGATGGCCAAGCGGGTATCAAAGACCCGCTGGGTATGACGGGCACGCGGCTGGAGATTGATGCCAATGTCGTTTCGGCTTTAGCGCCCTATGTGGCGAATTTGCAAAAAGCGGTGGAGATGGCAACCGTCCATCCGCACGCCATTACACCAGCGGTGCTGGGGGCGGCTAAGGCTGTGCTGAATGAGCGGCAGATCGAGAGCGGCGTGGCAGTGGTCGACCTTGGTGGGGCAACGACCAGTGTGGCAGTCTTCGAAGAGGGGGACTTGCAGTACGTTGGCGTTATCCCAATGGGTAGTGTGAATGTCACGAACGACCTTGCTATTGGCCTCAAAACTGACCCTGATGTGGCGGAATTGGTCAAGGTCAAGCATGCTGCGGCTGGCATCAAGGCAAGCGATGCGGTGGCTAAGGTGCGGCGCGATAAGGAATCGTATGAGTTTGCGACGGAGGAGATTGATGAGATCGTCGACGCTCGGCTGGAGGAGATCTTCGAGGCGGTGCAGAAGGAACTCAAGAAGGCGGGCCGCGCTGGCAAACTGCCCAGCGGCGTGGTGCTGACAGGTGGCATGGCTCAGATGCGTGGCATGGCAAGCTATGCCAGGGAGCAGCTGGGCGTGGCCGCTCGGGTAGGCCGACCAACTGGCTTTACGAGCGGGGTGGCCGACCAGATAGAAAAGCCGCAGTTCGCCACTGCAGTCGGCCTGATGCTCGCCGATAGCGAAGGTGGCCACCAGCCTGCCCAGGCTTACACCAACAGTGGTACAGCGCATGCCAAAGGTGCACTGAGCTGGCTTCGTCGGCTGCTGGGAGGGCTCAAGGCCTAGAATCATGCCGATGAGGATGATATACTAAATGGTAATGGTAAAGTTGATAGTTGCACAAGGGGAGAAACGTGAATGCCGGAAGTAAAACCAAGCGAGATCCAAACCTTTGCTAGTATCAAAGTCGTTGGCGTCGGTGGCGCTGGTGGGTCTGCCGTTAATCGAATGAAAGACGCTGGTTTGGCTGGCGTGCAGTTCATTGCAATGAACACCGATGCGCAGGCGCTGCATAATTCGCAAGCTGATATTAAAATTCATCTTGGGCACAACACCACCAATGGTCTTGGTGCTGGTGCAGACCCCAGTGTGGGTGAGGCTGCGGCCCGTGAGTCGCTCGACGAGATCCGTCAGGCGCTCGAGGGGGCAGATATGATCTTCGTGACGATTGGTGCTGGTGGTGGTACAGGCTCGGGGGCCGGCCATGTGGTAGCAGAAGTGGCGCGTGATCTCGGTATTCTCTGTGTGGGGGTGGCCACCAAGCCCTTTACCTTTGAAGGCGAGAAGCGGCGTATCAATGCCGAGTGGGCCATCAAGCAGTTGGGGCGGCAAGTCGATACGCTCATTACTATCCCCAACGATCGCTTGCTCGACACGATTGACCGCCGGACGCCACTCCTTGAGACCTTTAAGATTGCCGATGATGTGCTGCGCCAGGGTGTGCAGGGGATATCGGAGTTGATTACCGAGCATGGGCTGATTAACCTCGACTTTGCTGATGTTAAGGCAATTATGAGCAGTGCTGGTAGTGCATTGATGGGGATCGGCCGGGCAAGTGGTGAAGACCGAGCGCAGATGGCCGCCCAGCAGGCGATTGACTCACCACTGATCGAGGTGTCGATCAATGGTGCCAAGGGCGTGCTCTTCAACGTGACAGGTGGCTATGATATGAGTATGGCCGAGATCCAAGAAGCGGCCGAGATTATCACTGGTGCGGTGTCGTCCGATGCCAACATTATCTTTGGTGCAACGCTCAAGCCCGAGCTGGAAGATGAGTTGATTATTACCGTTATCGCGACTGGCTTTGATAGTGATTCGTTCTTTGATGACGACGAACCAAGCGATGCCGAAGATGACGAAGAGTCGGCCGAGACGGTTGACGAAGCGGTCGATAGTGTCGATATGGCCATCGACCCCGAGGCGGCTGCTCACTTTGCCCAGGAGAATGAGACGAACATTTGGGATCAATCGATGGACGATGATGAGGATGACACCCCGGCCTTCTTGCGCCGACGCCGCAAAAAGGAGGCGGACGCGTGACGACCCACCGCGACAAGATTGGCAACAGCCGTGTGTTAGAATCGCGTGAGTCGGCTGATGGTGTGACGATTCGCCGCCGCCGCGAGACTCCTGATGGGCACCGCTTTACCACCTATGAGCGGATCGAATACCCAACGATTGCAGTGCTCAAGCGAACGGGCTCGCGCGAGCTCTTTGATCGAGCGAAGCTCCGCGCCTCGGTGCGCCGCTCGGTCGGTAAGTTCTTCAAATCCGAGCTAGAGCTAGAGGCAATTATTGATGCGGTAGAGGATCGGATCCACGATGCGGGCGAGAATGAGATTGAGTCGCGCGTGATTGGCGGCTTCGTGCTCGATGAGCTCGCCGCGCGCAATGAAGTAGCGTATGTGCGCTTTGCGAGCGTGTTTTATAAATTTAAGACGCTGGACGATTTCGTCAAGATATTAGAGCAGCGTCGGAGTGCGAAGCAGCAAGAAAAACAGAGGTAAAACATATGCGCGTCCTCATCATCTACCGGACAGAAAGCGACTATGCACGCCGCGTCTTCGATTATCTGCGTGACTTTAGCCGGCGTACAGGTCATGCCATTGAGGAATTTGACCCAGATACACGTGAGGGGCAATCACTCTGCCGCACGTACGACATTGTGGAGTACCCCACCATCCTTGCCTTGGCGGATAACGGCCAGGTGCTGGGCATGTGGCGCGGCTTGCCACTGCCAACTGTCGACGAAGTGGGGTACTATGCCCGCTAAAACGCCTAAAGTACATACCGCGACCACTGTGGTGGCGGATGATGTGAGCCGTACGCCATGGCTCCGTCGGCCTGGCATGGCGGCATTGTTGGCAGCGGCTTTGGGTAGCGGCCTGGGGCTCGTGGCATCCTTTGTTCTCTCGCTTGAGGCACTGCATTTGGCGCAGCACCCAGGTGGGGCACTTAATTGCGACGTCAATGCTGTGCTGAGCTGCTCCACAGTGGCGCAGCATTGGTCGGCGACGGTGTTTGGCTTCCCCAACAGCTTCGTTGGTATGATGGCCATACCAGTGATGATAACGGTAGTGGTAGCACTGCTGGCTGGGGCACACCTGCCGCGCTGGTTTGTGCGGAGTGCCTGGGGCGGCGCTGTACTCGGGATGATTTTTGCCCTGTGGATGTTTTATATGAGCTTTGTCGTTATTCGCGTGCTGTGCCCGTGGTGCCTGACGCTCGATGTTGGCATGCTGCTGATCTTCTTTGGGATGACGCGCTACTGCATTGAGGCTGGAATGATTGGTGGTGAGCGTACTAAGCGCTTTGCTCGCCATGGCTATGATGTGCTGTGTGGCGTAAGTGTGCTAGTGCTGGCGGTGGCGCTGATTATTGTGAAATTTGGCGCGGAGCTGCTGTAGATAAAGTCGTTTTTGTACGGTGAGATTATCGAGCTTGTCAGGATTGGCAAGCTTTTTAAAATGAACGATATCTTGTATTATTCATAGTGCTCTTTTGTTTATTCATTTGTGTAAGTCATTATTTTCTTGCGCTAGTGACGCTGTGGTATGGTGCTAGCTACCGCTATATTGACGCAAGTGAGGTGCTCATTAGCTTGTGCTGTGTGCTTGGTGTTATAGAAAAATAATGTGCAAAATAGTGTATGCTGAATTTTAACATAGCCATGAAGCTCTTTGTGGGGCTTAAGCACGACGTGCTGTTAATGCATTGGTTTTGTTGCATAACGCAACCAAAACAGCAAGATAGAGAGGAAGATGCTGCCTATTAGCGAGCCTGTACGTATGAATATAACTAGCGTTTCGTTCATTATGCATTATTGATAGTGAATGTGTTGGCAGGCTTGTGCGCATCGCGAATTTACTAACACATATGATGATAGTATGCTAATGCTGCTGTGCTGTAGTAGATGTATTTTGTCTGAATAGCAACCGCAACATATTCAGCAGAAGGTGAGTGATGCGTTTGCTAAGTGGTGCAGGATTGAATGAATGAGATAGTGCGTTTAGCTTGGCGGAGGCGTGAGATTGGCAGAGTGGTGCGAGTAAGCTTGATTTTTGCGGGCTAATCGCTAGGCGTTTTTTGCAAGATGGGTGAGCGAGGTGCGGTGTGATGATAAAAATATGATACGGCTTTTGGCTTGATGAAGGCAGATGAGTATTGGTTGCTATTTGCCGCAGAAAATTTTGTTGCAGCGTGAGCGCAAAGGGTGAAGTAATAAGCAAAGATAATGTAATAGCGCAGTGCTTAGCAGTAGGCATTTTTGCGAATAAAAATGACTTATTAAAAAAATCATTTTGGTTGTATATTGAAAGTAATGAGTTGAGCGCGAAAGCTGCAGTATACACAAGACAAAGCACGCGCTATTGCTGCACAACACAGCACCTGGGTGCGGAACTATGCGAAGTAACGAGGAGGTGTGATGGCTGGTGATACACTTATGTTTTTTAAAAAAATCCATGCGGTGCTCGTAGCTAGCTACTTACTACATCGACTATGCTAAAGCTGTTTGCGTCTATTTTTGCCCACCATTGAGCACAGAATATACACGCTTTTTTGCAATGAGAAAAACATAGTAAAGCGGTATATAGAAATGATTAGCTTATAGCGAAGTATCGTGCAGTGCGACAGGCTGAGCGCTCTATATTTTGTGCTGAGCGAAAATGCGCAAGCTGTACAAAACAAGCGATACGCAAAATATAATGTACAAAGAATTCGAGCAGAATGACTACACAGAAAAGTGGCTGCATGCGTGCCAAGCAGGCGGGGTTAGCGGCACTCATGCACATTGCACACCGTATCGCTTGCTGAATGCGCAAAATAGCCCACTATAGCGTGCTGTGATGCGCCAAAGCGCTAAGGAGAGGAGAGAGACTATTTGTGTCTACCAAGCGCTAGACGAGGGATCCACAGCCCCTCAGGAGGCATAAGGGGCCTTTGACTGGATTAGCTGATGTAGATAAGCCTACGCGCAGATATGGTGTGTAGAGCACAACATAGTTATGTTGTAAAAAATAGAGTAGTGTGAGGAGAGTAAATTGAGATTGTGTTGTATAAAATACGGGATACCATTGGTGGCGCGAGGTGACGAATAAGGTGTGATATATACAACAATAACCCTCAGATGCATGCGCTCTATATATGTATAAAAAACAACATACATAACCACAACGAAACAAATTCGAAAACAGAGACGGTAGAGCGATAATCTGACAACGTTGTGGGTAATAATGAATATTGTATATATAACAACGATTGACTTGGTGATAGCAAAAGAGAAATAACAGGGGTAAATGAAGCAATGTTGTTATAGTTATAACGTTTATACAATTATGGATAGGGGAGGGTGGTGTCTCTTTGCGTGGCGTGGGTTGGCACACAGTAATGACTTTTGGGCAGCGCTTCGCTAGTGCATCAGTAGCTTTGCGGTGAGGTTGGGACAGAGGTGGGCTTGTTGTATGCTGCCTATAATAATGGTATGCTAGCGACATGAAGAACAATACAATTTTACGGATTGGTGCTGGCGCGGCGTTTGTGGCGCTGGGCGGGATATTATTAAGCGAGAGCTTTGGCGTGCAGTTTCATTACTGGCGGGAGTTTTGGTATGGTTTGTGTGCGCTTGGATTTATCATGGTTGGTGTGCTCACACTGCGCAATCGCAATTGGCTGTGGGGAGCGCTCTGGGTAGCAGTTGGCCTAACAATTGGCGCGAATGCATTTTTGCATAATAACGTTAATATTTGGCGAATGTTTTTGCCACTGGTGCTGATCGCGATTGGCCTGACGATTATTTTTAATTTGTCGCAGCGCCAGCGCCGTATCGCAAAACAATCGTCGGACGATAATATGGTTGCCTCCTTCTCGGGCAACACACGCAAGATAAAAGGCGAATTTGCAGGTAACTCGCTTTCGGCAGCGTTTGGTCAGGTGGATCTCGACCTGCGCCAAGCCAAGATAGAGGATGGTGCGGTGATTGATATTTTTGTTCTGTGTGGTAGCATCAATATTATTTTTCCAGACAACGTCATCGTCAGGACGCAGGTCACCAGCATCCTCGGCGGCGTAGACGACAAAACCAACGCTGCCAAGAGTGCCAAAAAGACGGTCTACATTCGCGGCGACTGCGTCCTTGGTGAGCTCGAAATTAAATAATAGAAAAACGATACTTCGCTACAACACGCTTCTTGCTAGCAACGAGAAGCGTGTTTGTTTTTGTGTTGAGGTACGCAGGCAGTGGAGTGTGGGTAGCGCTGGCACGATAGTACGCTGCCCGATTTTTCAACTTCGTACTTGGCTTAAAAAATTGCTGATGCTATTAGTAATGAGCTGCATGTCCGCTATATGTAATTGATAAAATTTCTTGTTGCTGGATTGCTCATTGTCACATATTGATTGTGGTACTGCAATGTGAGAGTGGTTTAGTAACATACGTCAGCGTTTTTGATTTTTGTGTACACTAATCGGCAAGGATTGTGATAGCTTTGCGGTATTTGTGCATGATGGATTAATCTGCCTCGCTAGTAATAATAAATGTGCGCGACAGCAACGTACACAAAAATGTACTGCTTACAAAAATAGTATGCAAAGCAACATGATTTACTAATCCGTTCACTAGCCATATAAAAATAAATAAAAATGAACTACTATAAAAATATTCAAATTTCATACAAGCACGTCTTGCAAGTCTACCTTAGCTACAACACATACACAAAGTATAAAAAATGTGCTGACAAGATTTTTGATAAGGTATATGCAAATGTCCTACGCTAGCCTTTCTTGCTATACTAGGATTATGAACCGTTGCCCTTGGGCTGAATGTAGCGATAATGAGCGCACCTACCACGACACCGAGTGGGGTGTGCCGCTGTATGATGACCGGAAATTATTTGAGCTACTCTGCCTGGAGGGTGCACAGGCTGGCCTGAGCTGGAGCACGATTTTGGCTAAGCGGGCGGGCTACCGGCAGGCCTTTTACCAATTTGAAATCACAAAAGTAGCCGCCATGACGGATGCAGAGCTGGAGGCGCTTACTCACGACACGCACATTGTTCGTAACCGGCGCAAAATTTATGCGGTGCGCACCAATGCCCAGGCGGCGCTGCGGGTCGCTCGTCAGCACGGCAGTTTGCAGGCGTACTTATGGGGTCTGGCGGGTGGCGCGCCCGTGCAGAACCGCTGGCATAGTGCACGTGATGTACCCGCCGATACGGCTACATCCCGGGCAATGAGTGCGCAGCTCAAGCGGGACGGCTTTGCCTTCGTCGGCCCAACCACGTGCTACGCCTTTATGCAGGCTGCAGGGATGGTGAATGACCACGTGGTGGGGTGCTTTCGGTACAAGGAGTGCGCGGCGCTGAGCATTCACCCTGCATGAGAGTAAAAAGATATAGCTAGTTAGATTAATTGAGCTATATCTTGATGTGTAAGTACTTTTGGTTTTGCGGCTAGTGCGCTACAATAGACCCAGAGGCATTTTTGCGTAGCTTATGGTGCGCAAAATGAGTGGCTATCACCCACGAAGCCTGCGGGAAGAAATTGGTTTGTTATTTTCATAAAGAGCTGTGAATCTAAGTAGCCAAGAATAGACCCCGCCGCGCATGCTGCGACAAGGCAATAATCAAGTGCTGAAAGAACCAGACGGCGCGCCCCGAGGCCTGTGCAACAGCCCCGAGGCTCCGGCGAGAATCACTTCTTTTGGAATCGAGATGGTACCGTCCGCACAAATACCCAGCGGATTCTCGAGTTCAGAAGAGGTGATTTTTAATTATATAAGGAGCAGATATGCCATTGCCAGCCCATAAGTCAGCTTTGCAGCACGCCACTTGCCATACGTGTGCGGCTGTTCGTGCTGCCCTTGCCGCCAGCTGGACTGCACAGACGGCCTCCCCGCTGGTGGCCTGGACGCCGCACAACCCCAGCAGCGGGCAGTGTGCCGTTTCGGCCTTGGTGCTGCAGGATTACTGTGGTGGCGAGATTTGCCGCTGCGTGGTGGCGGGCACGCCGCATTACTTTAATCGTATTGATGGCCAGGTGGTGGATAGCACGGCCGGGCAGTTTGGCACGGTGGCGATTAATTACGATACCGCTACCGTGCGCAGCCGCCAGAGGATTCTGCGCCACGCCGACACCCGCCGGCGGTACGAGCTGCTGAAGGAGCGGGTAGAGCGGTTTTTGGTTGAGCTGGATGTGGTGGCTCAAGCAATTGGGTGCGTCGATTACGGCCATATGGGCAAGGATTGCTTGCGCGACCAGACTATATGGTTTGGCGATACGAATAGTATCGTCATTGTTGGCGAAGCGCCAGCGCGAACTGGCTGGGTGAAGAGCGGTGTTGCCTGGCGCAATACAGACGGAAAGCTGCTGCCAAGTGGTGTGATAATGCAAAAACTCCTTTCTATCCTTGGTAAGGAGCTGCTAGCAGTTACGTTTACAGAGGCAATCAAGTGCTTTCCGTCCGATCGCCGTTATCTTAAAGATCTAGCCGCTCTCTATAGACCAACGCTTAGACAGCAGTTGCGCATACTAAATCCAAAACTCATCCTGACGATGGGGACTATCCCGACCCAGGCACTGATTGAGGAGCCATTCCGCCGGCTGAGCGACGTTGTTGGTAAACGGTATGCCATGGGTGAGAGTGTAGTTATACCAATTTTCCACCCGTCACCAATATCGCCGCGTGGGTATAAAGACAATATTCCAATTTTTGAATCAATACGTGAATATTACAGAGGTGCAATATGATATACATACGGCAATCTGGTTAAGACTTAATGTAATTGAATAAGCAGTATAAGATAAATCAAGGAGAAACATAATGAAATTCACACATGGCACACGCCGCCGGGCGGCAGAATACGAAAAGGATTGGGTGCAGCGCTGGAAGGATGACCAGACGTTTGAAAAGTCGGTGGTGCAGCGGCCAGCAGATAACGCCTATGTCTTTTATGATGGGCCGCCGTTTATTACTGGGGTGCCGCACCATGGGACGCTGCTCAGTAGCATCGTCAAGGATGCAGTGCCACGCTACTGGACGATGAAGGGCAAGCGCGTGGAGCGCCGTTGGGGCTGGGATTGCCATGGTCTGCCGGCGGAGAATTTCGTCGAAAAGCAGCTGAATATTACCGACCGGCGGCAGATTGTGACGTGCCCGGGTCAGCCAGCACCGCTGGATAAAGATGGTCAGCCGCTGCCAACCATCAGTCTGGAAACATACATCACCAAGGCGCGTGAGAGTATGGTGGCCAACAGCGAAACCTGGCAGGGCGTGATCGACCGCATCGGCCGCTGGGTAGATTTCAAAGGCGCCTACCGCACCATGGACAAGGATTTTATGGAGAGCGTCTGGTGGGCCTTTAAGCAGCTGCACGCGGCGGGCAAGATCTACGAAGGCGAAAAGGTTCTGATGTACGACACCAAGTTCGCCACCCCAGTGAGCAAGGCCGAAGTGACCATGGACAACGACGCCTACCAAACGGTGACCGACCCGAGTGTGTATGTGAAGTTTAAGTTGAATGATACGCAAAAGCCAGCAGGCTTTGACGAATGCGAGAGGAGTTATGTCGGTGCTTTGTTGGTGGATACGAATGGCAAACTTATTGCGCAGCAGCGAGATGATAAGCCAGGAATCACAAACCCAGGCATGGTGAGCCTCTTTGGTGGGACGAGCCATGAGAGTGAGTCGCCAATTGAGACGCTGCGTCGTGAACTTGAGGAGGAGCTTGAGCTTGAAGTAAATTCGAGAAATCTACTACTGCAGACCGTCAAGCACGAAAATGGAACGAACGTTGCATGCTCTATCTATATTGTTACTGGTGTGGACGCTGAAAAACTCAAACTACACGAGGGTGCAGGATTTGCTATGGGTACACCAGAAGAGCTGCTGAGCCGCCCTGTGACAGCCGTGACTCAGCAGGCGATTGAAGCGTTTGTTGAAGCTCAAGATTCTGTATCTGTCCTGGCCTGGACCACTACCCCATGGACGCTCCCAGCCAACCTGATGCTGGCGGTTAATCCGGAGATGACGTACTGCGAGGTGCTGGTAGATGGCGAAAAACTGATCATCGCCGAAGAGGCGCTGGAGCGTGTATTGCAGGACGAAAAGCACCAGCCGCTGGACTACGACGTATTGCGCACCTTCCCCGGCAGCGAATTGGTGGGTAAGAACTACCAGCCGCTCGATACTGGCTCGACTTGGCCGGAAAATGACAAGATCCACACTATTTACGCGGCGGACTTCGTCTCGCACGAGTCGGGTACGGGCATCGTCCATATTGCGCCGGCCTATGGTGAGGACGACTTTGAGCTGGCCAAGCGCCACGGCATTAGCGCCTTCCACGTCATCGATGATAACGGCTACTACACCGATGGCAATTACACAGGCCTGGAGGTGTGGGATAATAACAAGTTCATCGCCAAAGACCTTAAGGAAAAGGGCGCGGTGTGGAAGATTGAGTACATTCGCCATGAATACCCATTCAATCCGCGTAGCAAGCAGCGCATCATGTACCGGGCCATCCCCAGCTGGTTCTTCGCCATCCAGGGGCAAAAGCCGCTTATGTTGGATGAGAACGAGCATATCAATTGGTTCCCGAGCCACCTGAAGCACGGCCGCTTTGCCAAAAATATCGAGCAAGCGCCAGACTGGAACCTGAGTCGCGACCGCTTCTGGGCGACGGCTATGCCGGTGTGGAAGGGCGACCGCGGCACGGTGAGGGTGGTTGGCTCGTATGCGGAGCTGAAGGAATTGAGCGGCGTGGCGCTGGATGATTATCACCGCCCGTGGGTGGATGACATCACCTTTGAAATTGACGGC
>CALHGK010000001.1 GCA_938030095.1 uncultured Candidatus Saccharibacteria bacterium | reverse complement strand
GGAAAAGTTAGTTTAGTTGGTGTTGAGTTTGTCATTGATGATCCTTACGTTTTGAGTTATATCAGCTTTATTGTTCTATAGCGCTATTATACCATCACAGTATAGCAAGAGCACTGCTGGTTTTTTCCACAACAATTTATGGCATAACCTCTGTTCTATAAATGTATGATCGCCATATGTTGCAAGATATGCTTGGAGCTCGGCAAAATGTATGCTATAGTCGAACATAGGTGGGACAAACAATATGAGAACATAACGCACAGGGGGCATTGTGGAAACAATCAATTTTTACCAACTAACACGATATTATGCACGAAAGTGGCCGATGATGATTGTTGCCATTCTCGTTGGTGTTGGGCTGGGCGCAGCCTATGTGCTGTCCATCCAGCAGCCGCAGTACAAAAGCTCCGCAACGTTGCTCCTAACAGGGGTACAGCAGGGTCAAAATACCATTACGCTTACCAACTATACAACACTCTTTACCTCACGGCGGGTGCTCGACCCAGTGATCGACCGTGCCCAATACAAGGGGAGCTACGAGACACTGCTGGCTAACACAACCGCCAAGCAGATAAAGAACACCGACATCATCACTGTCTCGATGAATGCTGGTGAGCCCAAGATGAGCGAAACCTTGCTCAAGCAGGCGATTACCGAGTTTGAAAAGCAGACGGAAGCATTGTATGGCAAGACCAAAATTAGCATCAAAACAGTCGACGCTGTCAATACGCCAAGCGCACCAGCAAGCATAGGGCTTGGGCAGGCAATGGCACTCGGTGGTGGTGGTGCATTGCTACTTGCCATTGTAGGATTGTTCTTTGCCTACGACTACGCACAGTCGCAGCGCGCGGCCGAAGCAGCCGCTACAGCCGCACGCACAGCAGCCAAGGCTAAGCGCTAGCTGCAGCATTGTACAAAACTTATTTTTGCTGAAGCATACGGCCGCATGGGTACGCGGCACGATAACAACACAGGGTAACAAGGGGGTATACCATGTATCGGGAATACGGAAAACGCATCGAAGATGTGAGCATCGCGCTGGCTGCGCTGGTGATTCTGGGGCTGCCAATGCTGCTGGTCGCGGCGGCGATTCGCCTCACATCGAAAGGGCCGGCCTTATTCCGCCAGAAGCGCTTTGGCAAAGATAAGCAGCTGTTTACAGTTTATAAATTTCGGACTATGTCTACAAAAGCACCAAAGAATATGCCAACCAACAGTTTTACTAATGCAGATAGCTACATCACACCGCTTGGTGGGGTGCTGCGCAAGCTGTCCATCGACGAGCTACCACAGCTACTCAACGTCATCAAAGGCGATATGAGCATTGTTGGGCCGCGGCCCGTCATCAAGACAGAGAAGAAGCTCATTAGCCTGCGCCAAAAATACCACGCTAATTCCGTCAAGCCAGGCATCACCGGCTGGGCACAGGTGAATGGCCGCGACGACCTAGATGACCAGCGCAAAGCCGAGATGGACGGTGAGTATGTGCAGCGGCTGAGTTTCCTGACCGATGTCAAAATTATGATAAAGACCGTTGGAGCGGTATTGATGATGAGTGGCCACACAGAGGGAAGCGAACGGACAGTCTCGGGGGTCGATAATGCCCTCGAATAAGAAGAAAGTCCTCTTCACCTCACACACCGCCAATTTCCAGAAGTTCAACCGGCCCTTCATGCGGATGCTGCGCGAACAGGGGTACGAGGTGCATTATGCCTCGATGGGTGAGGAGCAGATTGAGGATTGCGACAAGCAGTTCGTTGTGCCATTTACGCGCAGCCCCTTCACACTGAGCAATATCCGGGCCTATCGCCAGCTCAAGGAGATCATCGACCACGAGCAGTACGACCTCATCCATACCCACACACCGGTGGGGAGTGTGGTGACGCGCCTTGCCGCTCGGCAAGCTCGGCAGCGCGGCACGCGGGTGATCTACACTGCTCATGGCTTCCATTTCTTTACGGGTGCACCGCTGCTTAATTGGCTGATATACTATCCCATCGAGCGCCTCATGGCACACTACACTGACGTCCTCATCACGATCAATGCTGAGGACTACGCCCGAGCCAACCGTCACTTTGCCACCAGCGTGGTGTATGTGCCGGGCGTGGGGGTGGATCCAAAGCGATTTGACATTACAATCAACAAGAACTCGCGGCAGGCAATACGTGCTAAGCTAGGCATTAAGCCAAATGATTTCGTCATAATCTACGTCGCTGAGCTGTCGAAAAGAAAGAATCAATCTTGGCTGCTCAGTGCGCTCAAGACAACCTTGCAGCAAGACGCATCGATGCATCTTTTGCTAGTTGGTGCAGACAGCATGCGAGGGAAGATCCACAAGCAATCCGCTCGCTATGGTATACAGAGCCAAGTCCATTTTCTAGGGTATAGAAAGGATATACCAGAGCTGCTCCAGGCATCGGATTTGTACGTCTCTACGTCAAAGCAAGAGGGGTTGCCCGTTAATATTCTTGAGGCGATGATGGGCCGCATGCCAATTGTCGCCCTGGAATGCCGAGGGGTTGCTGAGCTCCTCTCGTTGGTAGGTGCCACGCCAGCGCATGATATGCAGACATTTCGCGCGGCCGTCCAGCACCACAAAAAGCACCGCTCCTTGCACCGCGAGAAAGATACAATCCAATCCGCACTATCGCGATATACAACACCAAATATTATGAAGAATATGCGCCAACTGTATGAATACGAGGGAGAGGCTGCTCGATGAACCAAGAAGGAACTATAGCGATCATAACGACTGGCCTCTTGCCAGTGCCTTCGGTGATGGGGGGTGCGGTAGAGAATCTGGTGCAGAATTTTATCGATGAGAACGAGCGGCAAGGCGGCCCTCGCCTCACGGTATATAGCACCGCAACGCCAGATGCTATAGAAAAGGCTCAGGCGTACACACATACAGACTTTGTCTTTATACACACCCCATGGGTCATCAGAGCAGCGGACTCTATACTCTATAGCATCTTCCGGCGCCTTGTCGATACAAATAAGAGTGCGTCTTTGCGGGCGATCCTGCAGCGGCTGTATTTTTTGAGGAAGGTGTCAAAGCATATTGCTCGCAAAAACCATCGCAAAATACTGTTTGAGAATGCGATCATCCAGACGCACATCCTACGCTGGCACAAAAACCAGGAACGATACAAAGGTAGAGTCTATGTGCATATCCATAATGAGATAACTAACTTTTATAAGACATATGAGTATCTAGTAGGTGCAAAGATTATTGTCGTCAGTAACTTCATTAAAGACAGTCTAATCGCCAAATCGGCGCAAAGTAATAAAGGCAGCGGTCCATTGCAAAACATATCGGTGCTCAAGAACGCAGTTGACAATACCCAGTTTACTGCAATGACGAGAAAGCGCGCATCGAAGCTATTGCATCAACAATATAACATCGATGCCTCAAAAAAGATCGTATTATTCAGTGGTAGACTGACTCCGGAGAAGGGGATTGATGTGTTGCTGCGAGCGCTTGATCGGGTGAAAGAACAAAATTACCAGTTGCTTGTGGTTGGTAGCTCGTTCTTTGGGACTGATATCAAAAACCCATTTTTGAAGGAGCTGCGCGACCTCACCGAGGCACATCGGGAGCACGTGACATTTACCGGATATATCGATTATGACAACATGCCGCTACTCTACCGCGGGTGTGACTTTGCAGTGTTGCCCTCGGTATGTAATGATGCTGCGCCGCTAACGGTTATAGAATCGATTACGGCAGGCTTGCCGATGATCACGACAAACAGAGGTGGCATACCAGAATATGCATCAGACAAAGCAGCTATTCTCCTTGATACAGACGAGACTCTTGAGCTGTCTATAGCAAAAAATATAGAAAAACTTCTCAGAGAGGATGACACATTGCAAGCCATGAGCAAAGCAGGCCAAAAAGCCGCCAAAGATATGACATTATATAATTATTATAGAGGGCTCCTCGAGAAGCTGGGAGAAGAATAAAAAACTTATGAGCACACTACAAAAGCTAAATTTGAAAAAGATACTCGCGACCACGCTCGTGTTTGTGATGATCACGTACTATTACCTCTACGTGGTATCACCACAGTTGACGGCGTGGCTGCCTCTAGTGCTGATAATTGGCATTGTTCTATCGGGGATTATTCTGGTAGATTTTGCCATAACAAACAAGCTTACCAGGTGGCATTGCAAATATCTTCTCTTTTATATTGCGGTGCTTGGGATATCAGTTATTTTCCAGTGGCCAAATGTTGCATGGCTCGCACTAACTTCGAGTACGCTTTTGATCCTCAAACGGGATGAGTTTATCAAGATATTTTTCTATACCTCGGTAGGGTTTTATCTCCTCGTGGTTGCTTTGGCGCTCTTGGGAGTGCTGCCGATGGTATATGTTGGGTTTGATGGTAATGAATCGCAGCGATATGGACTTGCAAAATACTCGCTTGGGTTTGATGGGCCAAACCAAGCATCGTTGTCATTCTTCCCAATACTGCTCAGCGGTATGTACCTCTATGGTACTCGCCGGGTGTTTACGGGTATCGCGCTGATTGCTTGTATTGCTGTTGGTATTCTGACTGGTAGTCGCACCGGGTTTTTGCTGAGCCTTGCCTTTATTCCAGCCTATAGGCTGCTACTCCACAAGCATGGTGAGCGTAAGAAAAGCGCCATAGCACCATATTTGTTTATCATTGGCCTTCTTGTGTCGTGCATTGGTGCGGCACTGTTTGTTGATAATGACCTAGCAAATAGGATTATGTCTGACAGACCCAAGTTGATCGACCAATATCTGCAGTCAGCGTACACTCCATCGGTATTTGGATCAGATGAGGTGTACAATAAGGCCCAATACGGGACACCTCCGGTCGATAACTTCCCCGTGTATATATATGCTCGCTATGGCATAGTTGGCTTTATCATATTTGCCTTCGTCTTTTGGCAGGGGATGCGAAGAGAGTATTCGACGAAGATGTATATCCTATTCTTATTCATCATCCTGTATGGGTTTGCAGA
Organism: uncultured Candidatus Saccharibacteria bacterium; assembly: GCA_938030095.1. Lineage (GTDB taxonomy): Bacteria > Patescibacteriota > Saccharimonadia > Saccharimonadales > Saccharimonadaceae > Saccharimonas. The sequence goes on along the minus strand of CALHGK010000001.1, from coordinate 63,006 downwards.
AGCCTTCTTCGATATTGCAGCAAAGAACTTTATCCTACCGATTCTCATGGTTTCACTCTTTCAGAAAGGAGCTTTGTATGAGCAGCAAGACGCTCGTTAGTATTGTTATACCTGTCTACAATATGGAGCAATACCTCAGTCAATGCATCGAGAGTGTTATTGCCCAAACATACCGCGCGCTAGAGATCATCATCATCAATGATGGCTCGTCGGATAGATCGCTTGAGATTGCTCATGATCTTGCCCGCAAGGACTCGAGGATTATCGTTATTGATAAGCCAAATGGCGGCGTGAGCTCGGCCCGCAACGCAGGCATTGAGCGAATGCAGGGGAGGTACGTCACCTTCGTTGATGCAGATGATTCAATCCACCCAACGTATATTGAGAATCTTCTGGTTGATGCACAGGTAACTGATGCCGGCATAGTGAGCACACCAAAGCACCTGCTTGGTGATGCAGAGCGGCAGGGCTTCTTGGACGCGACTATCCCAGTTGCTGCGTCGGCGTCGGTCTTTACGCGCACTGAGGCGCTGACTGCGCTGTATAATGGACGGCTCGAGAAGGGTAACAATGGCTGTCAATTGTACAAAACTGAGATCATCAAGCACAATGATATCCGGTTTGATTCTCAGATGGCGATAGGGGAGGATTTTGATTTTTTGGCTCGCGCGATTATATCGGCGCGCTGTATTGCGGTTGACAATCGCAGACTCTATTACTATCGAGCTAACCCGACAAGCGCCGTTCATCAGGAGTTTAACATTCGGCACTACCAAGCAATTGAGAATATGCAAAAGACAGGCAGAGCGCTCCATAGTCCACCAAAGAAACTCGTTCAGGCGATGAATAACAACCTATTTGTTGCCTCGGCATCATACGGTGCATTGATGTATGCAAGCCGCAAAAAATTCCCAAGAGAATTTAACGAAATCAAACGTACCGTCCGGAGGCTCAAGTGGGGCACACTATTGAGCCGAGACGTCAAGCACAGTGGTCGAATACGGGCGGCACTGATTATTTGTCTTGGTACCAACCTTGGGTTTATTGTAATTAGAAAATTGATAAAAATCTAAAAGACGAGGATATTCTTATGAAAAAAGTCGGCATCATCACCTTTCATCGTTCGCATAATTGTGGGTCTATTATGCAAGCATACGCACTGCAAAAAGTCTTGCAGACGCGATACGGCATTGAGCCCGAATTTATCGACTTCTCAAGCCCTGGCCAGCAAAAACTATACTCAGTTTTCAGTGGAGACAAGAGTATAAAGGGCATGCTGCGTAATGTCGGGCGGGCATTTATCTACAACCGGCTCAAGAAGAATCAGGCGAGCTACGATAGGTACATCAAGAAGCACCTGAGGCTATCTAGCCGCGCATTTACCACTAACAAAGAATTGCAAGAAGCTCACTTTGCGTATGATGCGTACATTGCGGGGAGCGACCAGGTGTGGAATATAATGATCGATGATTATGACCCTGCCTACTTCTTGAATTTTGTTGAGAAAAAGAAGCCGAAGATATCGTACGCTGCCTCATTTGGCGCACGGCGAGTAAGTAGCAACACTAATCACCCCGAAGTAATTCGCGACATGATACGAGATTTTGATCATATCTCGGTCAGAGAACCAAATGGCCAAAAATGGTTAGCCGAAGATTTTGCAATCAAGAGCACTGTGGTGCTCGATCCAACGCTGCTCATTGATGGGGGCGATTATCGCGATGGAGAGGAGTCACCCACAGAGCATATCAAGAAGGATTATATCTTTATTTATGCAGTGAGTGTATCGCGTAAGTTTGAACAACGGATACAGCAGCTCGCTCAAGAAGAGGGGCTCAAGATCGTGATATGGCAGCCTGATACGTGGCTCAAAATGAGAGGAGCGGCAAAGGGCTATATCCTGCCAAAAGATGAGAACCCAGGGAAATATCTGTGGTACATACGTCATGCCAAATATGTTTTTACGGCGTCCTTCCATGGTGTGATATTTTGCGCCCAGTATAGAAAGAACTTCTGGATATTGTATAATAAAGGGATGAACTACGACAAAGATGATCGGATTCTTTCGCTCGTGGATAGCCTTGCATTGTCAGATCGACTTCTGCCAGAAGATGATACAGAAAAGAATTTACGATCTGCCGTTGATTATACAGCCTACGAAAAAAACCTTGCCAAGAGGCGTCAGCAATCGTTTGCATTTCTTGACAAGGCGGTAAAAAACATATGAGCAGATCTACTGAGCTCATAAAAAACACCGCTCTCCTCACGATTAGCAAGATCACGACGCAGGCCGTTTCGTTCTTGCTCGTCCCTTTGTATACATTTTATCTGTCGGCGAGTGACTATGGGCAGGTCGACCTTATCTTGACGTATATTGCTTTGTTTGCACCAATTTTGTCGGTTCAGCTCGAGTTTGCGGCATTTCGGTTTGCGATCGATTCGCGCGACGATGCGGACAGACTTAGTAGCATTCTATCGACGATATTCAAGATAGTGCTGCCTATCACAGGGGTAGCCATCGCTTTATTGGCTATTGTATCACTGTTCGTTACTATCCCATACTTGGTTCTTGTGTGCCTCAATATTGTTCTCTCTGTCGTATCTGCGGTGCTACTGCAATTTACGCGAGGAGTTGGTGATGCAAAGCATTTTTCCATCGCCAGCATACTCATTGGCGTCGTGAGTACACTATGCTCCTTTGTCTTTGTTGCGGTCATGCGGCTACCTGCCTTTAGTTTGATGATATCGTTAGTGCTCGCGAATTTAGTAGGCATAGGCTACCTGTTGGTGATTATTCGGCGCAAGAAACGCATTCACTTGCTACACGGCGAGACGCACCAATCGTTGCGCTCGGATATGCTGCGGTACGCTATTCCACTTTTGCCAAATAATATCGCATGGTGGGTGCTCAATGTCTCAGACAGGACTATTATTTCGATGTTTATTGGTGCAGCGGCAAATGGTATGTATGCGATTGCGAATAAATTTGCATTTGTCCCAAGCATATTGTTTGGTATATTTAGTATGAGCTGGAGCGAGTCTGCCTCGATTCATATTACCTCGCGAGATAGAGATGCATTCTTTTCGAAGGTGTCCGACATGTGCTTGCGGCTATACTCATTTGCAACTGTGGTGTATGTGTTGGTAATAGATATATTCTATTCACGAATCGTTGGTGCAGAATATGCGGATGCGCATGGCTTAATACCCATCTTGGCGATAGGGGCTTTTTTCCAGGCGATCCTTGGCAACTACTCTGCGATATACATCGCCAAGAAAAAGACAAAAGAGGTTGCCAATAGCTCCCTTGCGGCCGCAGTAATTAACATCGTCGTCAACCTTGCTTTGGTGGGTGTTATTGGTGTGTATGCTTCGGCGCTCTCGACTGCTGTTGCCTTTGCCTGTATGGCAGTGATACGGCATATTCATGTCCAGCGGTATGTTAAGGTGCGCTATCGTGCGCAAAGCGTCATATGCTCTGGTGCTGTGTTAGTAGCTGGAGGTTTCATATATTATACTAATATGCCGAAAATTATTTCTATCATAGCCTGTATAGTGATTATGGCAGTAGGTATTATCTTGATGAAGGATCTCTTCGCCAAGATGCCCGTCAAAAAATATTTCCGCAAACACCTAGACAAGACGCTCTATCATAAATAATATATGCTATATGATAAGGAGAAAGCAGAAAACAGCCATCATACGTAATTACGTAATTGTTTGTGGCTGGGCTATAGTTATCTTCACTCTCTCTCACCAACCCGCTGCCGTCTCGAGTGGGCAGAGCGGGGTGATCGTTGGCCATTTGCAGCAGGCTATGCCAGGGATGAGCACGGCTATTTTGACGTTTCTTGTGCGCAAGAGTGCTCATATCATTGCGTATTTTGTCCTTGGTATATTGATGTATCGCGCGCTGCGCGTCAGTAGTTGCCGCTGGCGAGCGCGCACCGTAGCGAGCCTTGCCCTGCTGAGCTGCAGCCTCTATGCAGTAACAGACGAGATCCACCAGCTCTTCGTACCAGGGCGCAGCGGCGAACTGCGCGATGTGATGATCGACAGCATAGCGGCATTGGTGGGAGTGGGGTTATGCGCGTGGATGATGCGCCGACGATCATTGCGCAAGAGCACTGCCACGAACGATCGATAACGACATAATGAGTATATGTACTCGTAATTTTTGTGATAAATTACAGGCGTATTTATATGTCATATTCTGTTGCAAGTCAGGTAGTAGATGAGATGATGGCCATGGTTGTAAGCAATGAATAGTGTGATGCACAATTTGGTTGCAATATATAACATTCGGTACAAAATCTCGAACAAAATTCTCAAAAATGAAACAAACGTTTGCTAATTGTTCGATATAGTGCTACACTGTCGTAGGGGGTACTGATAAGGTACTTCGAACACATGTTAGCACAGAGGTAGCTATGGGTTAGGCTACTGGTGCAGCGATCAGCCGTGGGCGCTATCGCCAGTTGGCAACGGATTTGCCAGAGGTCTCCACCAAGGTGGATAGGCGCGATGGGTGATCATTCCTCCTCTTTTGCTCATGAGCGAGCCATTATGTTTGCGTTTCTCTCGGAGAGAAAGCGCTTTATTCTAAGCCAAGCTTAGCGTTATTTCCTTTTTCGCTAGCAAGATACCGCAGCCGATGACGCTGCGGTATTGCTATATGTATACTATATGGTCTTGTCTTTGGGAAGCTCTTTTGCGAGAGATAGATAACCTTACTTGCCCTGGTAGCGCCGGATAATTGGTGCTACAAGATACAATGACATAGGCAGGACGAGAAGCTCACCGTCTTGCCCTAGCCAGTACAATATGCCAGCTACCACAAGATGAAGCACGATGATCCCTGCCGTCAGCCACGGCAAGAAAGCTCGTGGTATGCGCGGTGCAAACAAGAGATAGAGAATACCGCCAAAGCAGTCGAGTGCCAGTGCGAGATGTAAGAGGGATGGTGCCATAGTGTTAGACTCCTTATAGTAAAGTGATGTTATAGCCTAGCATACTGTGATTGCACGGTGCTGTCAAATGTTCGACACGTATTATACTGTACCCCCTCCTATGTCTACCTCAATCTATCCACCTACCTCTCACCATTTCATACAGGTAGTATATGATGGCAGATTGCCATAATCTATGCTTAGTTCTAGTATAAGGGTATATGACAAAGAATGACCCTTATCGTGCTAGAGGACAAGGAATAGCGAGCGACAAGGTGTGAGAACTGAATGAAACTCCGAATTTATTGCTCAATACACCTCGGCAAGCAATCCCACTTGTGTTTCACTATTTGGCATTATGCTGCTATAATATGTACGCAATGAATAACTCTACAAAACGTACAAAGATACTGGCTACTCTGGGGCCAGCCACCAACACACCAGAGAAAATAGAAGCGTTGATCCGGGCGGGCGCCAACGGTTTTCGCCTCAACTTTAGCCACGGCTCGTACGAAGAGCGGCTTGACCAAATTGCGTGGATTCGCAAGGCAAGTGCTACCGTTGGCCGCACTGTCGCGATTTTGCAAGACTTGCAGGGGCCAAAGATTCGCCTTGGTGTGCTGAAGGACAATCACTTCGACATTGCAGCAGGCGATGAAATCATCCTCGACCATGCGGTGGAGGAGCATGATGGCAGCAACCGTCTGCCTATCCAGTACAACCTTGCTGATAAGGTTAAGGTGGGCGAGCCTGTCTACCTCTTCGATGGTAAATTGCGTGGTGAGATGACCGAGCGCGTCAGTGATACTGCCATTAAGGTGCGCCTGAGTAATGATGGCTTCTTGATGAGCCGCAAGGGGCTCAACTTGCCCGACACCGACTTTGGTGGCGACATTCTGACGCCAAAGGACTTGGCTGATGTCGAATTTGGAGCAGACAAAGATATTGACTTCGTAGCACTGAGCTTCATCCAGAGCGCGGAGGATATCAACAACCTACGCCAGATTTTGCTGAGCCATGGTTCGACCGCGCAGATTATTGCCAAGGTAGAGACCAAAGCAGCTATCGAGCCAGAGACACTCAAGGCAATCGTCAAGGCCGCCGATGGTGTGATGGTTGCTCGTGGTGACCTTGCGGTCGAGACGAGCCCAGAGATTGTGCCAATCGTCGAGCGCGAAATCATCCGCCTCTGCCGCAAGTATGGCAAGCTCTCGATTGTTGCCACGCAGATGCTAGCCAGTATGGTGGATAACCCCGAGCCAACCCGGGCTGAGGTGAGCGACGTTGCAACTGCTGCTATCCTTGGGACAGATGTCGTGATGCTTTCTGACGAGACAGCCAATGGTGACTACCCAGTTGAGGCTGTTAAAATGATGGCCGACACCGTGCGCTACACTCAGTCGCGCTGGCCGATGAATGACATGCCCATCGAGGAGGGCCGCACCAACCGCCGGCTCAATGCGATTGCTCATGCTGCTGTTGATGTTGCTCACAAAGTTGATGCAACAGTGATCGTTGCTGAGACACGCTCTGGTGCAACTGCCGCACGTATTGCCGCTTGCCGCCCAGAGCTACCAATTATCGCTGTGGCATCAGATGCCCGCGTGGCGCAGCAGCTTGCATTGTCGTATGCAACGCGCAGCTTCGTCCGGCCCGACAGCCAGCAGCTTGGGAGTGATCTAACGCGCGAGCTACTCAGCCAAGGTGCCTTTGGTGATGTATCCTCGGTTACGGCCGTCATTATCAGTGGTCGCCAGCCTGGCGCGACTGGTGGGACGGATACGCTCAGTGTCCGCACCTTCGAGCGCTAAGCTTACCAAAGCAACTGATAGGAACACCCACCTACCATATGGTGGGTGTTTTTGTCAGTAAAACAGAAGCAATTTGTGTATGCATTACCTGCCGATTGCAAGAGGGTATAGGCAGAGTACGAAGTATGTCGAGCTGCTAGTCACTAAAAATTGGTGTATTCTATAGGGATATAGAGTAGCAGCAGGTCGTTTGCAGTAACTTCGCATGCTGTGTCGTTGTATATAATACATCGTATATGAAAAAAGTAGTGTAAAAATAACATCACACAGCATGAGCACTCCTTGTGAAGTCATCGACTAATCGACCAGAGGTAGGCTATTGCCGAGAGTGCAACACGATGGTATGGGTATGCTAGTCATCGTATCGATACTTCGCACCAAATGAGCAAGGTGAGTTGCACCACAATGTCAAATAAGCTACACTAGAGAAAACAACATAAGCGATACATTGTGGGCATACGATTGATCAACAACCGGGGTAGTATCCAAAACTCGATACGAGGCTTCGGTTCGTTGTATCAGGGTGTGGACTGGTGTGTACCACACAAAAACTGTAGCGTTTATATAAAAACAAACAAAGGAAACCGTTCATGCCAGATATAGACTTCGACGAACTCGACCGCGCGGTGCACGACCTCATGCGCCAGTCTGGTCAGCTGCCAGCAACGCAAGACAAGCCGTCTGAAGCACCTGCCGCCACACCAAGCAAAGATTTGGCCTCGTCAAGCACCCAAACTGCAGCGCCCCAGCAAACAATAGCAGCAGATTCGGCTCGTCCTGAGGAAAGCGACGACACACAAGATGCAAGCACACCGCGTGCTCAGGATGACAACACCTCAACAGACTCAGCGCAGCAAGCGGGCTCATCAGATGATGCGGTGTCAGCTAAGCAGTCACCTGCGCCAGCACCTCTAAATGACACTAATAGCACTGATGATACAGTGCAGACTGATGACAATACCGCAGCCACCGATACCAGCTCTGATGCCGATATAAATAGCGCGCCAGCTCGCCGCCGCGGTGTGACAATTATGCCACTGTCGCAGCAGCCAGACGGGGCGGAGCTGGCAGGGGAATCGTATGAATCGGCTGAGCCTGAGCCAGCCGTTGACCGTGCCCGAGCGCTGTCAGAATCGGTCGTTGCATCAGAACGTGAACCGGCATCGATGCCTGCTACGCCAGAGCAAACTGATACAGATGATACAGACTCAGCCCGGGTGACTCCGTTAGGTACAGCAACACCAGCAGTACCGACGACAGAAAGTGTGTCTTCGCAGCCCCGGCCCGCAGCAGTTGTGACGGTCGATCCTGACGATATTATTACTCCCGCGAGTGATGATGATGATGAGAGTGACGATGCGTATGCCGATCGAGCGCAGTTCTTTGGCCGGTCGGCGGCACGACCGTTCTTTGCGCCGCCTCGTGCAGCAACGCCAGTGGATGATGTATCATCCACAACAGATTCAGATGTGTCAGCTCCTATAGCGGAGACAGATAACACTGCGCCATCAGCCCAGAGTGATGGAGCAGCGAGTGACGAAACACCTGCTGCGGCTACAGAGGAAGAAGTGCCAGCAACGATCGACCAAGTTGAGTCAGAGACGCCAACGATGCCGTATCAGTTTGCGGGCGAAGACGCTGAGAGCGATGATGACGACGATGAAGCGCTTGTCCGCCACCTCAATGAGGTGAACCGCACGCAAGATGACGAGACTGAGCCAGCGCAAGCATCCGTTGTTGATGATACATTTGCCCCGCAACCACTCATCATTCCGCCGCCCAAAGAGGAAGAGAGTAATACAGCGCTACCTCCTGCCAAGACAGCGCTAGAGCCGACGGATGATACGCATACTGCTGATGATATACCAGCAGCTACACTGCAGGATGAGCCTGATGATATAACCAACACAAGCAGCACTGATGACGCTGGCGACGACCACTTGCTTTATGCACCAGAGACACCGACAAGTACAGATGTGTCGGCAGTGTTGAGTAGCAGCGATACTTCTGATACTGAGACAGTGCAGCCACTGAACCAGTCGCTCAACGAGCCGGCTTGGCCCGAATTGCAATATGATGAGCCAGATGTGCAAACCCCTGATGGAGACCATACTGCACCTGCGTGGCCAGAGGTAATGGTAGAAAATACGAGTGCTGTGGATGATAGCCAGACGGCGGCCCAAGCAGCTGACGTGAGTGTGCCAAGCGAGTATGAATCGTTTGATGGTGAGAGTAGCCCCTGGACTGAGCCCACCACTGCGCCACCTCAATCGCAGGCAGGCGATATCGCTTCTGCAGAATTGTTGACGGCTGAGCACACTATGCCTGATGTGGGAGCGGACAATGACAGCCCATCGTCACAGCCAGAGGAGGTGCTTGCTGAGGACACTATGCCAGAAGCTCGCGTCGATCGCCCATTACCACTACTCAGTACGTATAATGAGCACCGGGCAGCTCCTGAGCCACACGTTGATACCCCGCCGCTGTCTGATTTGCAAGAGGAGACGAACGCTGTTGATGCAACTGATGTTGCTGAGAATACGAATGATATCGCGCAAGGCACGACAGATATGCAATTGCCGGATACTCCTGATGACCAAGCAGAGCAGCCATATGCACCCGCTACACCACTGTTTGCCCCGGCTGACGATGTCGTAGCCAAGGCGCAGCAGATTATTGCTGCTCGCCCTGAGGTGTCCACCAATGATGCACCAACTCCTCCGCAAGAAGAGGAGGATACGCCAAAGAATGCGCCCGATGTCGTGCCAATTACGCTTTCTCAGCCAGCCGACCAACAGACTGAGCTATCGGTTGCTGATGCGTCAGCTATGCATACTGCAGATGAGACAACACCAACTGAGCCAGGTGATGATCAAGCAGCTGCTCCAGCTATACAGCGTCCGCGTGGTCGCTTTATGGATATCGTGGGTGGCGCAGCCCCAGTTGCTGCAGCTGCCCAAACGGCTCGCCCACGGGTGCGCCGCCAAGGTGTGGTGGTTGAGCCATTGACAAATAGCGCACCAGTGGTGGGTATGGATATCCGCCCTGCACCTGGCCATGAGCCAGCGCAGCATCACGTCGGAGCAGTGCAGAGTACTCCTCCGGCAGGTGATGAGGTTAAAGCATCCGATGTAGTAACGCCTGATGGAACACCATCTGCAGATGCGCTTGACCTCCAGCCTGGCGATGAAAAGCCGCTAAGCTACACGCCATTCTTACCTGATGCCGAGACCAAGGTCGATAAGCGCCCACTGGGTGGTGCTGATACGCTGGTGGGTGATGTGCCAACTTTGGCCGATACTACTCCGATGGGGATGTATCATGATGAATCTAGTGCATTCGGCATAGCTCCGGCTGATAATAACGAGCCATCTATACCGCAGCATCTTTTTGCGCCGCATGATGAGCATGCATCGGCCGAGCAATTCATTGATGCACTGACAGATACGAGCGAGAATGCGCCATCACTTTATCCTACCGATGATCACTACCCACTACCCGAGCAAGACACACCAGAGACTGCTACGGCGGATGATGAATCCTCGTACCAGCTAGAGGATCACTACGGCGCAGACCAGTCGTTCTACCCGGATGAGCCGGCCGACTCTCGCGAGGCATCAGCCGATGGGGTAGGACCGCAGTTTGCAGAAGACGAGATTGACCTGAGCCTACCTGTGCCTGGCCCTGGTGAGCCAGATATCGACTACTACGGCGAAGCAGAGCGAGTCGAAGCTGAGCCAATGACGGTGGAGACTGAGTGGGATGATGAGCCAACCGCGAGCGACCAAGCACACGTCAATACCATCGAAGAAGCGGCTGCCACCACCCAAAATGGCGACACTGCGCTCGCCCTCCACCAAGCACTCCAAGAAGAAAATGAAGGCAACGTCGTCGCACCAATCTACAGTGCTGAGGAATTTACCCGCGCACCGAAAAAGTCGCGCCGCCGTCCCGAACAAGCTGCTGGCTGGATTTGGCTGCTGTGGATCGTCATGCTGTTAGCGCTTGGTGCTGGCCTTGGCGCGGTCTATTACACACTCTTTACCTAGCGTTGGCGTGGTGACATCCGGTATAATAGGCTACTATGGATATACTTGATGGATTGAATGACGCCCAGCGTTCGGCAGTGGTGGCATCTGATGGCCCGGTCTTGATTCTCGCAGGGGCGGGCAGTGGCAAGACAAAAACACTGACGCACCGCATTGCTTACCTCCTGACCGAGCAAGGCGTCTGGCCAAATGAAGTCTTGGCCGTCACCTTCACCAACAAAGCAGCCCGCGAGATGCGCCAGCGCCTCTGGCAGATTGCTGGGCACACCCAAGCAAGCTCACCCCACACACCGCCAACCGACCAACCACCTCGCTCCTTCATGCCGTGGATGGGGACATTCCATGGTATTTGCGTGCGGATCTTGCGGCGTGACGGCGCGGCTATTAGCATTCCACCTAATTTCGTGATTTATGACGAAGACGACCGCCAAGGGCTCATCAAGCAAGCGATGAAGCAGCTCTCCATTGGTACGGACAGACTTAAACCGCATGCTGCCAGTGCAGCAATTAGCAAAGCCAAGAATCAGCTCCTCTCGCCCGGCGACTATGCGGCTAGTGCGCGGTTTCCCTTCCAGCAGGCAGTGGCAGAGATCTACCAGCTGTATGAGCAGCTGCTGGCTGATGCAGGTGCGCTCGATTTTGATGACCTCTTGCTCGAGACGGTGCGTCTCCTACGTGACCACTCAGCGGTGCGTCAGCGCTACCAGACGCAGTTTAAGCATATTCTCGTTGACGAGTATCAGGACACGAATGCTGCGCAGTATCAGATCATCAAGCTGTTGGTAAACCCACAGCGCAATATCTGTGTGGTAGGAGATGACTGGCAATCGATCTATAGCTGGCGCGGCGCGGACTTTACGAATATTCTCAACTTCGAGCGCGACTTCCCGGGGGCACTGGTGGTGAAGCTCGAGCAAAATTATCGCTCGACGGGCGCTATTCTCGAAGCTGCTGGCAATGTAATCAACAAAAATCAGCAGCGGACAGACAAAACCCTCTGGACGGCAGCAGGCCCAGGCGCACCAGTGCAGGTGCAAGCTGCCTATGATGAAGCAGAGGAGGCATATACCATTGCCAGCCAGATTGCTGCGCAGGTGGCGATGGGTGAGCGCGACTATAGCGACTTTGCTGTCTTGTATCGCACCAACGCCCAGAGCTATGCCTTTGAGCGGGCCTTCAACCAGCAGCGCGTGCCATACCAGTTGGTCGGTGGGGTGCGGTTTTATGATCGTAAGGAGATTAAGGATGTCTTGGCCTATCTGCGCCTTATCTACCAGCCAAATGACCGCGTGAGCTTTAGCCGGATTGCTAATGTACCAACGCGGGGGATTGGCGCAACGAGCCTGGAGAAGTTCCTCATCTGGCAGAGTACCAGTGGGCTCGATATCATTAGTGCACTGGTCAATGCCCGCCAGGCAGCAGCGCTAACCAAGCGGGCGCAGACTACCCTGACGCAGCTGGGTCAGTTGTTACGCGGCTTCCAGGCGCAAGTCGAGGCTGCGGCTGATCCAAGTCAACTGATTGATGATGTGATTACTAAGACGGGCTACCGCGATTATATCCTCGATGGCTCGCCTCAGGCCGATGATCGCGAGGCTAACCTCAGTGCATTATTGTCTGACGCGCGGGCCTTTGCCAGCATGTCAGACTTTCTTGAGGAAGTTGCGCTTATGTCTTCGGCCGATCAAGCGACGGGTGCGCACAGCGTGACGCTTATGACGCTCCACGCCGCCAAGGGGCTAGAGTTTCCGGTGGTGTATATGGTGGGGCTTGAGGATGGGCTATTTCCTAGTGCCAGGGCGCTCGAGGAGGGGTCAGCCGCGCTCGAAGAGGAGCGTCGCCTCTGCTATGTGGGGATGACACGCGCTCGGCAGGAGCTCTATATGAGCTATGCACAGAGCCGCTTGCAATTTGGTAGCCGTAGCTACAACAGCCCATCACGCTTTCTCGACGATATGGGCATTGGCGTGTCGATGGTGCATACCGAGCCGGCCACACCAGTATACGACGATGCGCTGGATGAGGTCATGCCGTATGAGGTTGGCGATATGGTACGGTCGCTCCAGTTTGGCGATGGTGAGGTGATCGATATCGATGGCATGGCAGTGAGTGTGCGCTTTACAAATGGCTCTACCAAGAAGCTCAATGTGCAGTATGCCCGCCTTGAGAAAATTACTCCCTAGAACTACCCGTCATCGGCCAAAAAATGCTATACTAAAAAAATGAAAAACACACTTGTAAAGCAGCTGCGCCGCCTCTTGCCCGCAGCGATGATCCACACTCTCGAAGAAGCATATCGGCGGAGCCGCATTGCCCTGGTAGCGGCACGCTATGGCAACCCGGCCAAGCATCTGCGCGTTATTGCCGTGACGGGCACGAATGGTAAAACGACCACTGTTAATTACATCAATGAGATCCTCAAAGCCGGTGGTCGCCGCACCGCAATGTTTTCCACGGCACTGATCGAGGTGGCAGGCCAGCGCCAGCTCAACGACCTCAATGCGACAGTCGGCTCTACCGCGCGGATGCAGCAGTTCTTCGCCGAGGCGAAGCGAGCCAATGTGGACTTCGTCGTGCTAGAAATTACCAGCCACGCCCTTGATCAGCATAAGCTCGATGGCGTGCCGATTGACGTTGCGGTCATGACTAACCTCACCCAAGACCACCTCGACTATCACAAAACGATGGAGCGCTATGCCGCCGCCAAGGGCAAACTCTTTGCCCGGAAGCCGCGCTTTATTGTGCTCAACCGTGATGACGAGTGGTTTCCATTCTTCGACAAATACACGGCGCGCGAGCAGAAGATTACCTATGGCCAAGACGCAGCCGCCACAGCCCGCATCACGCAGGCAGCGACCCGCAAAGAGGGTGGCAGTGCAACAGTCCTTATTGATGATGCGACAAAGCTACCACTGACAACACACCTCCCAGGAGTGTTTAATATTTACAACATGACGGCTGCAGCGGCTGCTTGCCAATTGCTGGGCGTCGCGCCAGCAGACATTGCTCGGGGCGTGGCTAACCTCACTGGCGTGCCAGGGCGCTTCGAGCGTGTACCGGTGGATACGCCATACGATGTGGTAGTCGATTATGCCCACACCCCTGACGCACTCGAGAAGCTACTGACCTCGGCGCGGGCCATTACCAAGCAGCGTATCATCTTGGTGTTTGGCGCGACGGGTGATCGTGACAAGGCGAAGCGACCCATCATGGGTGAGATTGCTGCTCGCCTGGCCGATCAGATTGTCGTTACCGACGAAGAGAGCTACAACGAAGAGCCAGCCGGCATTCGCCATGCAATCCTGCGCGGCATCCACCAGGCTGGCGGGGCAGATCACACCAAGGAGATTGCCGACCGGCGCGAGGCCATTGCCCAGGCGCTCGCTATTGCTCAGGCGGGCGATACCATTCTTATCACTGGTATGGGCCACGAGCAATTTCGCATCATTAATGGCCAGCGCCAACCGTGGAATGACGCGGCAGTGGTGCGAAGTTTGGTTGCTGAGCATAAGTAGTAGCGATATTCCGACCCCTGATGTAGTGAGGTTTCAAGGAGGGTTTTTCTGGGCTATCCACTAGCTTTTTTGCCCGCATTTTGCTATACTACATCGTAGCGTACATTGCTACGCAGATTATGATACAGTCTATTCCATTTTTGAAATTTCTCTCGCCACGCAATCTTGCTGTCGTTGGCATGGTTGCGCTGGTTGGTGTTGGTCTATGGCGGATTCCGTCCGTCCATGCAGCATCGCGCCAGCCAGGTAGTGGCGAGCATATCATCACATTGCACGAAGGCACGGCCAAGCGCGGGTTCTACACCAAGGCAACTACCTTGCGTGATGCGTTGCGTGAGGCGAATGTGCGGCTGGATAGCAAAGACCGCACCGAGCCCGAGCTTGATACACCACTAGAGAGCGCCTCGTACGAAGTAAACATCTATCGAGCGCGGCCAGTGGTGATTCGCGATGGTGGGGCAGATACGAAGCTTATTACTGCTTATCGCACAGGTAAGCAGATTGCAGAGCAGGCGGGTATTCCATTGCACGACGAAGACCAAGCGGTGCTGGCTCGCTCGCGCGATATTATTGCTGATGGGGCGGCAGAGGTGATGACAATCCGCCGCGCAACGCCCTTTACCCTTGTATTTTACGGCAAAACCATCCAGGCATATACGATGGAGAAGACGGTCGGTGCAATGCTCAAGGCTAAGAAAATCACTCTAGGCGCTGATGATACGCTATCTGTGCCAGCTAGCTCACCACTGACGGCTGGTATGACAGTAGAGCTCTGGCGTAATGGTAAGCAGACGGTGACGGTAGAGGAAGAAGTCGACTTCAAGACAGAGGAGATCAAGGACGCCGACCGCGAGCGTGGTAAAAAAGAAGTCAAGACTGAGGGTAAAAAAGGCAAGAAGGCCGTGACATACGAGATTATTATGAAGAATGGCCGCGAAGAGTCGCGTAAACAGCTCAGTAGTGTGGTAACGCAAGAGCCAGTCAATCGGGTCGAGATCGTTGGGACGAAGAAGAAGTCGGTTGATACTACCTTTAGTGGTGACTTTGCAGGGGCACTAGCAAAACTACGTAGCTGTGAAGGGGGGTACACCTCAAATACTGGCAATGGTTACTACGGTGCGTACCAATTTGACATCAAGACCTGGGGTGGCTTTGGTGGCTATGCCAATGCAGCAGAAGCACCACCAGAGGTCCAAGACCAAAAAGCTTGGGAAACGTACCAGCGTCGTGGTTGGCAACCCTGGCCAACCTGTAAGAATAAGATGGGGCTGCAAGACATCTACCGCTAGCAGTCTAGCTAAGAGAACGAGATGATTACGAAGAGCCTCTATCATCTGTGGCAGCATCGTCAACCAATGATTGCCTGCTTGCTGGGGCTGAGTGTCATAAGCGGCCTTGTCGTGGCAAGCTATGCCTCGGCTCAGAGCTCAGCAGTGGTACCAGCTCGACTTGTTACTGTAGTAGAGAATGGTCGAGAGCGTGCTGTCTACTCGACTGCTTCGTCTGTGCGTGAGCTCATCGCTACCTCTGGTATGAAGATCGATGCCTCGCATGACTCCGTCTCACCTCACCTTGATGCGTCGCTAGCGCAAGCAGCGCCAACAGTGACAATCCAGCGTGCTCGATTAGTCACTGTAATAGATGGTAAGAAACGTTCTCGTGTGCTTACCGCAGCACAGACGCCGCAGGATATTGCTAAGGCGGCTGGCATGGTGCTCTACCGCGAGGATAGAGTCAGTTTCCAGACACCTGGCAACATTGCACTAGACGGGCCAAGTGAGATGATGACGATTCACCGCGCACCGACGCATACGGTGACGGCGGAAGAGCCGATTGCATTTGCGACTGAGACGATCAAAGATAAGCAGCAATTCATCGGTAGCAAAACAATTAAGCGAGCTGGCCAGCCAGGCATTCGCCGCTTGACCTATACGGTCGAGATGAAGGATGGCACTGAAGTGCAACGTCGCCTAGCAGCGCAAACAGTGGTACAGCAGCCGACTGCGCAAGTAGAAGTAGTTGGGACAAAGCCTAAGAATCCATTGACGAAGAGCAAGGGCGCGCATCACTTTACTGACAGCAAAGGGGTGAGCCACCGCGAGACATACTACGATTTGCCGATGAACGTTGCGATGCGTAACTGTGGTGGTGGCGCTTACACCATTCGCGATGACGGTGCCAAGGTCGATAAAGACGGCTATATCCTCGTGGCGGCGAATTATAGCAACTATCCACGCTGCTCGGTGGTTGAAACAAGCATGGGCCCAGGCAAAGTGTACGATACTGGTAGCTTTGCCACCAAGCATCCGCACGGCTTCGACCTCGCAACGGATTGGACGAAGGCAGACGGGAAGTAGATACCTGTAATTTCTAGCAAACAGTTCGCTATTGTTGAGGAAATTTTGATATAATTTCTTTTTCTAATTCATGTGTGAGTAGGGTAACATCACGTATATACCTCAACATCTTGTGCAGTCTATCCCCAATTAGACCCGGAGAGTATTGATGCGCGCCGTATACCTGAAAATTCTCAAGAGATATTCTAATGATTTCTATAATCTGCTGATCTGTTAGCCTGTCCAAATATTGCATTAGTTCAGCCAGAATCTCTCTTGACTGGTCGAAGTTGTGACTTCCTCTTAACTCATTAATGAGCAGATCTTGACGATAGTTTGGTTCATCTAATTTAATTTCCGGGAATTCTTCCTTAAAAAATGAAGATAGATTTTTATAGAGTGTAATGGTCGACTTTTTTCTTTCCTCCCACTCCATAAGAAGGAATTGACTCATTTTAGAGTTATCAAAAGAAGAGATCCAGTCTCCATCGTTTGTGATAAATATCAAATTTTCTCCGTCCGGTATAGCCTTGAGTAAATGTTCCCAATGTAGTGCATCACCTAAACTGCCTTGTTTACCAGGAGGATCTCCGCGTGCAAGTCTTTTTTGTGCGTTAGTATAAACCTCGTCAGATAAAGTAACTGGCTGAGAAAAGAGTGCGCCTACAAGACTATCTGCTTGTAATTTATATCCTTTTGCATCATTAATTATTTTATCTCTAAGTGCTTCATAATCTTTCTTAAAGTCATTAAATAATTGTTTCAATTGGTTTGCCTCTTGAGAGTATTGAGAAGCAAGCCGTGGAATTGTAAAGTTAGGCAAATTAAACTGTGGGCTATCTAGAGTTTGTTTTATTTTGTTCTCTCGATTGCGATAGAACTCATTTCGTATTTGGGTGTTTATGTACAGACTTAGTTTGCTTGATTTCTGCAAATCTACAGAGCTTGTAATCTCTTAATGTCGTCCTTACTGTAATCGTACAAATTTAAATAGATGTTGGTATCGATAAATATGTGTTTCACAGAATGCCCTTATAATCTTGATTCAATATCAATCTTAACACAGATTGTTAATACGGTTTATACAGTTAATCCCTGGTATAATACAACTATGGCATTACAAAACAAAAAATCACTAGGGCAGCATTGGCTTAAAGACCCGGATATGCTGGCGGCGATTGCCGATGCGGCAGTGCTGACCCCTGATGATACGGTGCTAGAGATTGGCCCAGGGCTTGGTACATTGACGAGCCGGCTCCTTGCTCGGGCAGGCAGGGTAACCGCGGTGGAGTACGACGCCGACCTCGCGCGCAAGCTACCAGGGCAGTTCCCTGGCAAGCAACTAACGGTGGTGCATGAAGATATTCTGCAGTTTGATCTTGGCCAGCTTCCCGCTGGCTATGTCGTGGTAGCAAATGTGCCGTATTACATTACGAGCAAGATTGTCCAGAAGCTGCTAACGGCGGAGAATAAGCCGCGCCGTACAGTGCTGCTGGTACAGAAGGAAGTGGCTGAGCGCATTGCCGCTGAGCCTGGCGCAATGAGCCTATTAGGAGTGAGTGCTCAGCTCTATGCCGAGGCGACGCTTGGCCCAGTGGTGTCACGCCAATTCTTCGTGCCACCACCCAAGGTAGATTCGCAGGTAGTGGTGCTCGAGACGCGTGCTCAGCCTCTCGTGTCGCCAGCGGACGAGAAGGACTTCTTCCGCGTGGTACGGGCGGGTTTTGTGGCCAAGCGCAAGAAGCTGCGCAGTGCACTGGCGGCAGGCCTTGCACTAGATAAGACAGAAATCGAGACGATACTACAGAACGCTGGTATATCGCCAGACTGGCGGGCAGAGGATGTGTCGATTGCCCAGTGGCTCGCTATTATGCAAGAGTGGCGCGCGCAATGATCCGGGCTGATCAGCCTACCTGCTTCCCGCCAGGACTCCTCGTTAGCGTGTCATCGCGTAGTGATGGCACAATGCTCGACCGCACGCTAGGTGAGATACACCACTCGCGGGTGGTAGCACACCGACAAGCCTTCTGCCGGGCGAGTGGGGTTGCATATGCGGACGTGGTGTATCAGCGGGTTGTCTATGGCGCAGGCCGCAGCTATGACCAGCTCTGCGAGGTCGATAGCGGCGCGACGACTCGCCACACTGCGGAGGTGGTAGCCAACGGCCTCGTGACGCGCTCGCCCGGGGTGGGGTTGCTGTTGCCAGTGGCCGATTGCGTGGCGACGGTGCTGTATGATCCGGTGCAGCGGGTGCTCGCGCTATTGCATCTGGGGCGGCATTCGACACTCTCGCCGCTGCTTGTTCGGACAATTGATCGCCTCATTCACGAAGGCTCCCGAGCAGAGGATATCATTGTTTGGATGAGTCCGAGCGCGCAGCGGCAGAGCTATGTGATGCAGTATTTTGACCAAGCGGCCGACCCAGCTTGGCGGCCCTTTTGCTCGCGCGACGCTGATGGTATCCATCTTGACCTGCCGGGCTTTAATGCTGCTGCATGCCAGCGCGCCGGCATTGCGCCGCACAATATCCACATCTCGCCTGTCGATACAGTAACAAACCCTGAGTACTTCTCGCACACAGCGGGTGACACTGGTGGGCGGTTTGCAGTGCTGGCAATGATGCGAGAAAATTAACGGCAATCCGCAGATAAACAAACGTCAAGCTCCTCCGCGGTATGGCTGCGTTCATACCTTGCAATATATAATTACATCAGCTATTCTGTGATAAGAAAAGTTTTGTCCATCGATTGGCTGTGGTGGATGCAAGAGAAGGAGTGTAACTATGGGATGGTTTAAAAATTCGTTTGGCATTGGGGCTGGTGTAACGCTGGGAGATATGGCAGCTCAGACTGGTGTGGCTATGGCAGTTGATATTATTGATGGATCGACCAAGAAACTGCAGGACGACTATCGCATCGAGCACTTCGATCCAATTATCCGCGACGACCTTTCACATATTATTGCGTGCGGCGCGCTGAGTGAGATGTCATATCCTTTTCCTACTGAGCTCGATTCCAATGCGAAGGCCGCGCAGCAGCCAGGGGAGAAGAGTAGTTTCGTGCGGCGGCACAAGATCGCCGTTGGTATAACTGGTGCGCTTGTGCTGGTGGCAATATGCAACCCCAAGCAAAGCGCCATCGTATTGCTTATCGGGCTGTGGCTGCTGATTGTTGCCGTCGGTATCACCATATTCAAAAAAGCGAGCCGTACTGCCACAGGCATGATGGTTGGTGCGCTCAGTGCACCAAGGGAGCAGCTTATTAAGGATGGCCAGCAGTATTGGCACATTCGCGAATATGTGCGCCAAGCCCTGGCTGCATCTGAGCTCAGCCCACAAGATGCCGTGCTGAAGCTGAGCCACACCCAGCTTGTGCAGCAATTCCCAGACACGGTGGAAGAGATCGAGGCAAACGCCTTTTATTATAAGCAAAAACTGCAGCAATAAGTAAATAGAAGGAGCAACCTATGCGTATTATCAAACGTCCAGCAACCACCATCCCTAAAGAATCTGCCCATGGCGGCAGTGGAGCACGCAAAGTCTATGTGTCGGCTGAGCACGCCACGAGCCCATATTGTGAGGCGATCACTCATGGCTGGCTGCCTGCTGGCGCAACCTTTGACTGGCATGACCACCCTGGTGTCGAGGAAACAATGATCGTCCTCAAGGGTAGCGGTGAGGTGTCTGACGCAGATGGCACATACGCCTACAACCCAGGCGACGTCTTTATCTTTCCGCCCGATACACAGCACAAGATCCACAACCCAGGGCCAGACGAACATGAGATGATATTTGTGCGTATCACGGGGAAGTAGTTACTGTACCACATAAGTTAGTGATATCCTGGCCGATTTCTTAACTGCTTTAATGTTGTATATAAATCCAGCGGTGTTGGTGTATGAGAGACGGCTGTTGGTTCTTTTGGGATATGCATTTGTGTCGCGCCGAGTCGTACAGTCATACTAGCTATTATTGTAGCATTTTTAATCTTTATGCGTGAGGTCTTCGCCCAGCTTGTCACGCAGCTTTGCTGGCACAGGATAACCTTTCTCTTGAAGCTTGGCGAGGATACGTACCTGCTGCTCAGGTGAATAATATACGGTTGGGCGTCGACCCTGCTCTTTGCGTGTTGTGCCGGTCAGACTGTCCTCACCTTCGGATTTTTCTTGATTAAGAGCAGTAATAGCTCGTCGCACGGTCATGTCGTGTACACCAAGTGCTCTGGCGAGTTGTGGGCAGGTCATTTCTTCTTCTCGTGGAGGGATGAGTGCATGAGTGTCGGCGCTATGGGGGCGAAAATGCTCTTGGAGGCTCAGAAGTTGTTTGGGTGTGATGAATGGGCGCATCGAATTGCCGCGTGGAGCGACAATGATCTCGCCAATCCTCTGGATAACTTGAGGATTCCTCAACGCTTTCTCAACCGCATACGGTGTTATATCAAGGTAGCGAGAAGCCTGGCCAACAGATATAAGTGGCTCTGGGCGATGATGATAGACGCCATGGAGCCGGTTGTTGTTAGTCTGGTCAGCAACGATACGCTGGTGTACATCAGCAAATGGGCTCGTGAGTGCATCATACATATACCAGGCAAAATGATGATCGGTCGATAGGGCAACACCACAGGCCTCATCTTGCGCGAGCTCAGCAAGATCGTGTTTTCTATACTCATGCAATGGTTGATAGCTATTGCCCTGAGTCTGCGTGGCTTGTTCTATAGCTGGAGTATCAAAAACAAAAGCAACATCTGGATAGGTGATAACGGTACGAGCAGGCTGGGTGTCGTGTGGTTGGATGGTTGCAATAAAGCGAAGGAGTTGCTGTGATGCAGATGTTTCTTGAATATGTTGTGACATATATGCCTGCGCCGGGTCGTGAGTAGAAAGGCCGAGATCATTCTCAAGCAAAAAGCGTAGAAGTTTGTGTAAGTCGTTGAGCTTTTCTACTTGAGCAGTATGATTATCAAATGCCTCGGGTAACTGTGCCGATCGCTGGGGTATTTCCATGCGTATTACCATACTATAGCATAGGTAGTGGTGGCAAGTATCGAGCCTAAATGCCTAGCAAACCGTTGTATGAAGCGATCGCCCCAGGTAAGCTGCTACCTGCTCAGCTTGCTCGGGTGATAGGTGGTAGCCTCGCTTGTGAGATGGCTGGCCATTCTGACGCCGTACGCGGTATTGTTCGGGTGTTATACCGAGGGTTTTAACAGCGTGATTAATCGTCGCGTATGTAGCATGGAGTTTCTCAGCAACAGCCGTGCGGAGCAGATATCCCGCCGGCGCAGGAGTAAAGAGCCCTTTTTCACGCGCCCAGCTCTCGATCTCTCGCTGGTCGGCGGGTGAATAGTAGCGGTATGATAGTCCAGTCGCTTTGTGGTACTCCTCGCCGTGAATATCAGCCCCGGTGCTATTAAGCTCATCAATAATACACCGCACTGTATTGCCGCCAATGCCAAGCTTTTTAGCAACACCATTAAGCGTGCGATATCCCTCTGGTGGTGGGGTAGACTGGAGGTGCTCGGCGAGGATCGCTACTTGGCGCGGTGTGAGGAGATGCTGCAATTCTGTGCCGCGCTGGGTGGTAGCGATTTTGCCAAGTTTTTCACGAATGACAGGATCATCCAGAGCTTTCTCGACAGTCTGTGGTGCGACCCTGAGCTCTTCGGCAGCACGGTGGATGGTTACTTTACCAAGTGAGCGCCGGGTTTGAGCTATATGGTGCTTCTGCTCCAGCTCCATAGCCTCAGTGATGCGCGCCCGGGCTTCGGTAATCGGATGAGTGAGCGCATCGACCATGCTCGCCGTAAAGCGCTGGCCATGAGGGAGCTCTAGGCCGCAGGCTGCGTCTTGCTTGATGAGATCAAGCAGCTCCTCCTTTGTGTAGTTCTCAAGCGATATATGCTGCTCAGAGCTGCACTGCTGCACTGCTTGCGTATCGAATACAAGCGTGATATCAGGGTAGATAGCCACCGTTCGGCCTGGTTGCTGGCACTCCTGACGCGGCGGTATTGTTATCATGTAGTGAGCGGGGTTGACTGACGCTTCTGCGTCGCTACTCTCAGAAGAGATAGATACATCACGCGTGTCATAGCCAAGGTCATTCGCAAGCAAAAATAACAGATACTGGCGGTCTTTCTCCAGCTGCGGTGCATCCGCATCGTGTGGCGAGTGCTCGGGGAGGTGGGGTGATGGGTGATGTTCCATAACAGAGTAGTGTATTATATAGTATAGATTGCAATATTGTCAACAATATGACTGAACGCTAGTATGTCATACCAAAACGTGGTACGATACAAACATGTTAACGCTAAAGAGAAATCTATAAAGAAAATATGAGGTACTATGAACGCAGACCAATCATCGGCTCAGCCAGCAGAAGCGCCGAAGCCTATTAATGGTGTACAACTCGTCTCACTTATTAATGCACTCCGCAAACTCCCCTGGCCAATGACGTATGAGGTGTATGACAGTCTCATCCAAGAGCTGGGTTGGCAGCTCGTCAAGCCACGTGAGCAAGAGCCGCAGACGGGGCACGAGCAGTGTATGCACTACGATGGTCACATGTCGTTGCTTGCTACAATAGAAAATGACGTTGTAACGTCGGTGGCGAGTAGCCCAGTCATCGATGTAATTCACCAATTACCAGCAGACGCGTGCCGCGCACTCTACGACGAATACTGCGCAGCTGGCACAGCGGCCTGGGGCTGGCCGACCGATGTACGACACACAGGTCATCTCACTGGTACAGTGTGGAAGGGTTTTGCTCCACAAACACCAGCTTCGCGGGAGTACGTTAGTATCAACCTCAACGAGGAGGATAAGACAATCATGTTTGTCCTTGTCAGCGAGCAAACTGGTGCACCGCCCGATGGTGCCCGTCGCCCGCGCACGATTCGTCCCTATCCGGGCCCCGACCCGCTGCCCCGCCTAGAGAGCGAACTAAACAAGGAGACATACTTCTCTCCAGAGCGATTCACTAGCTGGATCGACCGCATCCTCAGCCAGCCATCACTGCGCTCTATGCAGCAGTTTGATACTACAATGCAGAGCCAAGGTTGGCAGCTCATGAAGCAAGAGGAGAATACCTGGTGGTATTATGATGGGCCGTTGCGCGTTATGGTGTCGAGCGAAGGTGGTGCTGTATCGATGGTCGTCGTATGGTTTGCTAATGGTTCACCCACGGCAGAATGCCTCGACCTCTACCACCAATACGTGCAGGCCGGGCACGCAGCGTGGGGTGAACCAAGCGATGAGGTGGACGAAGCTGAGCATGCTGCAGAAGGTCTGGCTATCTCGACCATCTGGACAACCGACCAAGACGACACCATTACTCTTATGCAGAGTACAGATAAGCTCTATGTACTCATCGATGTTGCCAGGCAGTAACCCTAACCCAAGACATCTCACTCCGCCCCATGCTATAATACCCCTATGACCAAACAACACGCCTACATCACCACTGCCATTCCTTATGTCAACGGTAAGCCGCATATTGGTAATGCGCTCGACTACCTCTTGGCCGATGTCTGGGCGCGCTATCAGAGGCAGAATGGCCACGAGGTGCGCTTCCAAGTTGGCACGGACGAGCATGGCAACAAGATTGCTGCTAAGGCTCAGGCGAATGGGCTCGATCCGCAGGGCTATGTAGACAGCATGTATGGCAACTTCAAAGTCTTGATGGAGGCAGTTGGCGCAGAATACACTGACTTCATCCGCACGACTGACCCGCACCACGTTGCAGCAGTGCAGTACATCTGGCAGCGGCTTGCTCAGGCGGGGCTGATCTACAAGCACACCTATGAGGGCTGGTATTGCGTGGGGCATGAGGCATTCTTTACCGACAAGGAAGTTCATGAGACGGGTGGCATCTGCCCCGATCACCAAACGCCGTATGAGCGCGTCTCAGAGGAGAACTACTACCTCAAAGCGAGTGCCTTTACCGAGCAAATTCGCCAAGCCATTACTGAAGGCCGGATGAAGATCGTGCCTGAGTTCCGCAAAAATGAGTTCCTCGAGCTTATCAAAAATGGCGTCCAAGATGTCTCAATTAGCCGCCCGCGCAAGACGCTGAGCTGGGGTGTGCCGGTGCCAGGCGACGACAGCCAGGTGATGTACGTCTGGCTCGATGCCTTAGCCAATTACATCACAGTGCTGGGCTATCCGGATAGGGCCGAGTGGCAGGCGTATTGGCCAGCCGATGTGCAAGTCATTGGTAAGGATATCTTGCGCTTCCACGCGGGGATCTGGCCCGCTATGTTGCTCGGGCTCGACCTCCCACTACCTAAGACACTACTCGTTCACGGCTTTGTTCACGTTGGAGGTAGTAAGATGAGCAAGACAGTCGGCAATGTGGTCGACCCAATGGAGATTATTCAGAGCTATGGGGCTGATGCCTTCCGCTACTTCTTTGCTCGTCATATTCCTACCCAAGACGATGGGGACTTTACTTGGGAGAAATTTGAGAAGGCATACAACGGTGAGCTCGGTAACGACCTCGGCAACCTTGTGCAGCGGGTGGCAGCCATGCTGACGCGCTACCAAGCAGGAGTGATTGGCGATGCGCCACAAGCCGAGCACGATATGACCATCTACCGCGACATGATGCAGCGGCTGGAGTTCGACAAAGCACTCGATGAAGTATGGAGCTCTGTCCGCAGCCTCAACCAATACCTTGAGCGGGTCAAACCATGGGAGATCGCTAAGCGCCGCGCCACCGACCACGATGCCGAGTCGCACCTGAGCGAAGTCTTAGCCTATGCGGCCAGTACTTTGCTGCAGATTGCCGATGAGCTCGTGCCATTCATGCCTGCCACCGCTCAGGCCATTCACACTATCTTTGGTACTGGCGTCGTGCCAGCCGACGTCCCACCACTGTTCCCAAAGCGCTATATTCACACTCCTGACCCACGAGCTCACGCCGCCTCATAAAACAAAGGAGTAAGCTATGACAAGTAACACGACACCTACTCACAGCAGCACATCACCCATGCCGCGCCTTATCGACTCGCATTGCCACCTGCACGATAGCGAGTTCTACGACGATGCAGCGCGCGAGGCAGCCTATCAGCAGGCTGTCCAGGCTGGCATTGCCATGATCTGCGTCGGGACGGATGTGCGCAGCTCGCGTCAGGCAGTGCAGTTTGCCCTGGCGCGCGATCACTGTTATGCAGTGGTAGGTATTCATCCCCATGATGCCGAAGCAGCGGGCGAAGCGGGTATTGCCGCTATCCGCGAGCTTCTCGCTGAGAAGCCACTCCGGCAGGGCCGGCCCGTCATCGTGGGGGTGGGGGAAATTGGCTTAGATTATTTTTATGACAATAGCGCCCGCCCAGCGCAGCAGCAATGCCTCCAGGCGCAGTTGCAGCTCGCAGCGGAGTTCCAGCTGCCCGTTAGCTTCCACGTGCGCGACGAAAAGCAAGCGCACGGCGCAGTATGGCAGGACTTTTGGCCTATCTACGATGCCCAGCCAGTGCGCGGCGTTCTGCACAGCTTTACCGATACCCAGGCTCAGCTTGAGCAGGGCCGTGCTCGCGGCTTATTTATTGGCGTCAATGGCATCAGCACCTTCACAAAAGACAGTGCTCAGCAGCAGCTCTATACCGATCTCCCACTCGATGCCATACTGCTCGAGACCGATGCCCCCTTCTTGACTCCGGTACCCTTCCGTGGTAGAATCAACCTACCGGCTTATGTGGAGGAGGTAGCCCGCGACCAAGCAGCCAAGAAAGGCCTGCCCATTGCGCGCGTCGCCACCACCACAACGGCAAATGTACAAAGGTTATTTCATATATGAGCGGTGAGAGTTTTTCGATAGGTCACACAAAAGACCACACAAAACAAAAGCCCGTCAGGAAGGGCGATTTTACGCAGGAGCAAAAACCACAACCAGGAGAGAACCGCTCGGGTATTATGTCGTATGAGGATCTCATGGCAGAACGGCGGGCGAAGCGTGTTGCAGCAGGACTTGCTGATGCTTTGCGTGCATATAATGGCACGACAAAGGATGAAGACAAGGGTAAGACGGTATCCCCAGAAGCAATTTATCGTGAGAATATACTCTATGCTGCACAGGTAACGAGTCTTGTGCTAGAAATGCGTAAAGATCAGCTTAGGACGAGTGGCAGCCAAGATGCGAGCAAGTTACTTGAAGAGAATAGTGGAATGACTGGTGTGAATAGTGCTCTTAAGGAGTCTTTTACTGCTGATGATGAGATTAATTCCGATTTTTGGAACAAAAAGATTGACGAAGAAGAAGAAACTGGGCCGGATGATAAGTCTCGCTGGGGGCTCGCTGCCTAGTGAAAAAGCCGAGCTCGCTCCTTGGCAAGGCCTATGCGCTGCTGGCGGGCGATACTAGCGTTGGTAAGTCGAAGAAGCGCCCCTTTAAGCGCTATACCGAACGCGAGCTTATCACGCTTGAGAGCGAGATTGGGGCAGAGCTATTTGGCCCGGTAGAGAAGGGGCGGCACCGTGAATTCTTTTGCCTAGACGAAAAAACCTGGATCTGGCACGAAGAGTGGACAGACGAAAAGCGCCACATCCAGACCAATACTATCCGCTACGAGATTAACGACCAAGGCATTCTCAAAGCACAAGAGGGTGCTCGCTACAGCTACCTGATCGGTGATGAACTACGTAATTTTGTCATGGCGACGCGCCTCTATTATGAGCGGGTAGCGCGCGAGATTTACCGCGTTGACCCCAATACTGGCCAGCGTTTCGCCGATCCGGACTAGAGTGCTATACTAATTGGAGTGAAACCAGAGATGATATATTGCGACCACGCAGCGGCCACGCCGATGGATGACCGTGTTTTGGCAGCGATGCAGCCCTACTTTGCTGAGCAGTTTTTTAACCCGTCCAGTCCTTATGCGCCGGCAGTAGCGGTGCGGCAAGCCTATCGCCAGGCAAAGCACCGTCTTGCGGTGGCGCTGGGCGGCAAGCCAGATGAGATTATTATGACGGCTGGTGCAACAGAGTCGATCAACCTCATGTTTGCTGGTGTACACGGCCATGTGGTAACGGCAAATATAGAGCACCACGCTGTGTTAGCAGCAGCGCACCAGCATGATGTGACAGTAGTAAAAGCGAACCCAAAAGGCGTAGTGACACCCGAGGTGATTGCCCAGGCGATTCGCTCAGAGACTGTGCTGGTCAGTGTTGCCTTGGCTAATAATGAGCTGGGGACGATTCAGCCGTTGCGGGCGATCGCCGCAGTGGTAGCCCGTGAGCGCCAGCGACGACTCGAAGCAGGTGAATCAACGCCGCTCTACCTCCACAGTGATGCCTCACAGGGGGCAGGCCAGCTCGATATTAATGTGGCGCGCCTGGGGGTGGATGCACTGACGCTCAATGCTGGCAAAATATATGGCCCCAAGCAAGTTGGCCTCTTGTGGCTGGCTAGCCAGGTGCGGCTTGATCCGCTCATCGTTGGTGGTGGGCAAGAGCGTGGCCTGCGCAGTGGGACAGAGAATGTGGCTGGTACGGTCGGCTTTGCAGCGGCGCTGGAGCTTGCTCAAGCACACCGCAAATCCGAGGCGCAGCGCCTTGAGCGGCTGCGTAACAGTATGCAGCGCACGCTATGTGAGCACATCCCCACGGCAGTTGTCTCGGGTGATGTGAAACATCGCTTGGCGGGTCATCTACATATCTCGTTCCCCGGGGTGGATGCCGAGCGGCTCATTTTCTTGCTTGAGCGCGATGGTGTACTCGTGGCAACTGGCAGCGCCTGTGCGGCCAATAAAGGGCTGCGCAGCCATGTCCTGACGGCAATTGGCCTACCACCAGAGGTAGCCGACGGAAGCCTGCGCATCAGCCTGGGGCGGCTCTCGACCGAGGAGAACTGCCAGCGTGCGGCGCAGTGCATTATTGCAGCGGTCCAGCACGAGCAGGAGCGAGTGAAGGGGGCGCAGCGATGAAATTATTACGCTGGCTTGCCGGGATATTTATCGCCCTGATGCTCCTCGTTTGGCTTGGTGGGCGCTGGCTAACGCGCGACGACCTGGCCACCTGCCAAGCAGCCCCGAGCAGTGCCGAGCAGTGCCAGGCTGCTGATGCCATTGTGGCAGTGAGTGGTGGCGATACCCAGGCCCGCACCGCCGAAGCGATTCGCCTCTACCAAAATGGCTGGGCGCGCTTCATCGTCTTCTCGGGTGCTGCCGCCGATAAGACTGGCCCCAGCAATGCCGAGGCAATGCGCCGCCAAGCTGTGGCGGCTGGTGTGCCCGACCGTGCAATTCTCACCGAGGAACTAAGCGAAACCACCCGCCAAAATGCTAAAAAAACGGGCCAACTCCTCCGTCAAAAGAATCTTGACTCGATCATCCTCGTTACTAGCGCCTACCACTCGCGCCGCGTTGCACTGGAGTTTGGCCAGTATGTGCCGCATATTGCCATGCGCAGCCACCCTGTTGCCACCGACAAACAGTGGTCAGACACCTGGTGGCTCACGCCAAGTGGCTGGCAGCTGACGATCGAAGAGCTGGTGAAAATTGGTTGGTTTAAGGCGGTGCAATCATGACGCAGCGTGTTTTTGTCGGGATGAGTGGTGGGGTGGATAGTAGCCTTACAGCAGCGCTGCTGGTGGAGCAGGGCTACGACGTAACCGGCGTGTATATGAAAAACTGGAGCCAAGATCTGCCTGGCATGCAGTGCCCCTGGGCGGAAGACTTAGCTGATGCCAAGCGGGTCGCGGTGCAGCTGGGTATCGACTTTATCGTCTTTGATTTTGAGCATGACTACAAGCACAAGGTGGTAGACTACATGCTAGCTGAGTACCAAGCTGGGCGCACGCCTAACCCCGATGTTATGTGCAACCAAGAGATTAAGTTTCGGCTTTTTCTCGATACAGCGCGCGAGCGTGGGGCCGACCTCATTGCTACTGGCCATTATGCGCAGACCGGTGGCGCATGTGCAGAGGATAACAGCGCAGCGACTAGTCAAGAACACTCATTCCAGCCTGATTGCCTCTACCGCGCCACCGACGCAGCCAAAGACCAGACCTACTTCCTCTACCGCGTGACGAGTGATGCACTCCAACATACACTCTTCCCGCTTGGTGGCTATACCAAGCAGCAGGTGCGGCACATGGCCAGTGAGCGTGGCCTCTGGACAGCGCGCAAGCAGGAATCGATGGGAGTGTGCTTCGTTGGCAACGTTGGTATGCGAGACTTCCTCAGCCAGTATGTATCCACTCGCCCGGGCGATATTATCGACAAGCAAACAGGGGTGGTGCTAGGCCGGCACGATGGCGCGATCTTCTACACCCTAGGCCAGCGCCATGGGCTGGATGTCGGCGGTGGCTTGCCATACTATGTGGTAGGCAAGGACATGGCAGCAAATGTGGTGTATGTGAGCCGCAATATGAATGACGAAGCGATGTGGCGCCATGATGTGCTGGTGGGTGATTTGCACTGGATTCACGGTGCACCAGCGGCAGATGACCAGCTGACCGTCCGCCTGCGCCACCGTGGCCAGCTGAGGTCATGCACGCTACAGTATGACTCAGCCCAGGCTCAAGCCACTCTCCACCTCAGTGACCCTGAGCGCGCTGTGGCAGCCGGCCAGTCGGCCGTGATCTACCGCGGGGCAGAGTGCCTTGGCGGAGGGATTGTCGTCGATTCCATGGCTTTATAGCTGCTTTATTACCTCAATAATGAGTGAAAACAGAGAGGCTATTCTGCATTCTGCAAGGCATATATACCCGATCACTAGGCGCTGTTCCGGAAACGACAGCCGAGATTAATGTGCAAGAGGGTATGACCGCAACTGAGAATAGTACATCGCAACCTCAGTAGCAAGTCTGTTGACAACCTAAACAGCAGTTTCGTATACTGACACTTATAGACAACCATAAGGGGGATTATTATGAGGGTAAAACACACTCACTCTCGGATGAGAGTTATTGCCGCGGCTGCAGTCGTCGTTGGTGGCATTGGGCTTGTGGGGCCGCAGCTTGTGGCGCATCAGGCGTATGCTGATGCTGACACTACCGCACCAGTCTTTACGCCAGCCAAGCCAGAGAAGCTCGTGGCGCGAGCGGGTCGCTCAATTGCCGATGCGGTGCGTACTGTGGCAGCGAATGATGGGGCCGACGGAACAGGTGTTAATAGTGATGGCGTGGTTATCGACGCAAAAAACCTTGACCTTGCAAACCCAAAACCAGGCACATACACAATCACTTACCGTGCGGTCGATAATGCCAACAATAAAGCAGAGGTAACGCGCGAGGTAGAGATCACAACCACTGAAAAGCTCGAAGCGAAGCTAGCTGAGCCGATGGTGCTGGATGGCTACAGCCCACACACCAGGGCGGAGGCAATATCCAAACAGGTTATTGCCCGTGCCGTGGTGGCTGATGAGACGTCTCCTCAGGCTGTGATCGACAAAGCATTGCAAGAGCTCCAGCAAGCAATTGATGATCTGCGAGTCGACCACACCGACTACGACAAAGCCAAGCAAGAGCTTGCTGCTGCGCCAGCCTACGTCGCAGCAGACAAGGATGTTGCTGCAGCAGCGACAGAGGCAGATCGCCTCGCAAATCTCAAAGCAACCACAACGCCAGAGCTTGCCAAAGCGACGAAGGCGCTCACTACTGCTATAGCCACGGCCATCCAGGAGGATCAAGCACGCCAAAAGACAGCCGCGCAAGCCGTTGATGCGCTCGAAGCCAAGCCGGATCTTGCACTGCTTGCAACAACCCAATCAGTGGTCGATACTGTCAAAGACGATGCGGCCAAGGCGGCATTGCAGCGACGGGTTGGTATCGTCCGCGCTGCACTGCAACCACAACAACCACAGCAAGCTGCCGCAGAACCTAAAAAGGCAGCCCACACGCCCGAGCAGGCACATCCTGTAGCAGCTGCGCTTGCCGACACTGGTGCCAGCCTCTGGCTCCTTGGCGGGGTGGGCGTTGCTCTCGTTGGTGGGGCAGTTGGCTTGTGGCGTTATCGCAATAAGTTATTCAAGCGTTAGTAGGTAGTAGTATGACACCGCAAAAATCGGCTCGGATGAGTCGATTTTTGTATGTGGGTGTTCACATTAATGATGTTCTTTTTGTGATGCGAAAAACTTCTCAACGCCATTACGCTATACATGCTCGGGAATAGTCTAAGAAGTGATACTCGGTGTGATGATGAGGTCGCGCCAAAACTTGAGGTAAGCGTGGAATACCACCAAAGATGCATAGGGCAGTGCGTCCGTGCTATAATACCCCCTATGAATGCTCAATATATCCGCAACAAATACCTCGAATTTTATGCCAAGCAGCAGCACGCCATTATCAAGCGGGCCCCGCTCATCCTAACCGACGACCCGACGACGCTCTTTACCGGTGCGGGCATGCAGCCGATGATCCCATACCTACTGGGCGAGACACACCCACAGGGCAAGCGCATCGCCGACTCGCAGACATGCTTGCGTGCTCAAGACATCGACGATATTGGTGACAACCGCCATACCACCTTCTTTGAGATGCTCGGTAACTGGAGCTTGGGCGACTACTTTAAGAAAGAGCAGATTACGTGGATGTGGACATTCCTCACCGAGGAAGTAGGGCTTGACCCGAATCGCCTGTATGTAACGTGTTTCATTGGTGCGCCCGAGTACAATATTGCCAAAGACACCGAAGCAGCCGAGCTGTGGCGGCAGAAATTTGCCGAAAAGGGGATCGAAGCGAAAAGTGCCGACATCGGCAGCGAAGAACATGGCGCAGCCCGTGGCATCCAGCCAGGTGAGCGTATCTTCTACTACGACGGCAGCAAAAACTGGTGGAGTCGCAACGGCGGACCCGAGACGACGCCAGTCGGTGACCCATGCGGGCCCGACAGCGAGATGTTTTATGAGTTTGATTTCATCGAGCACGACCCGAAGTTTGGTGAGCACTGCCACCCCAACTGCGACTGCGGGCGCTTTATGGAGATCGGCAACAACGTCTTTATGGCGTACAAGAAGGTGGCCGAGGGGCAATTTGTCCCACTAGATAAGCCGAATATCGACCACGGCTCTGGCCTAGAGCGCATTGCGGCGGCGGCCAATAACGACCCCGACGTCTTTAAGATTAGCCTGATGTGGCCCATCATCGAAAAGCTTGAGCAGCTCAGTGGCAAGAGCTATGCCTCGCACACCGAGAGTATGCGGGTGATTGCTGACCACCTGCGAGCAGCCAGCTTCATGGCGGTCGATGGCTGCATCCCGAGCAACAAGGAGCAAGGCTATGTGATGCGCCGCCTCTTGCGACGGGCGATTCGCTACAGCTTCGACCTTGGCATCGAGCAGAACTTCCTCGAGGCAGTGGTGCCGGTGATTGCTGATCTATACGAGGCAGACTTCCCGGAGGTCAAAGCAGCGCGCGAACAGATCATCGCCGTGCTCGCCAAGGAAGAAAAAGCCTTCCGGCAGACGCTTCGCAAGGGGCTCAAACAGATGCAGCAGTATGTCGCAGATGGCCTGACTGGCGCGGAGTTATTTACGCTATATGATACCTTTGGCTTCCCGGTAGAGCTCAGTACAGAGGAGGCATACAAGCAGGGGATTTCGCTCTCCGAGGACTGGCGAGCAGAATTTGACGCCAAGATGGCTGAGCAGCGCCAGCGCTCCAAGACAGCGCGCAAAGGGCAATTTAGTGGCGGGTTGGAAGGTCACGACCCAATTCATCTCAAGTATCACACGGCAACGCACCTGCTCGGAGCAGCGCTGCGCACGGTATTGAAAGCACCAGATTTGCAGCAGCATGGGAGCAACATCACCGCTCAGCGCCTACGCTTCGACTTCAATCATGACAAGCTCACCCCAGAGGAAAAGCAAGCGGTGGAAGACCAGGTTAACGCTTGGATCGAGGCGGATTTGCCTGTGAGCTTTGCCGTGTACCCAACCGACGAAGCACTGAAGCTCGGTGCAATCGGTGCCTTTGGCGAGCGCTACGGCGACACCGTCAAGGTCTATTCCATCGGCGAAGGTGATGAGCGCGTGAGCTTCGAAGTTTGTGGGGGGCCGCACGTTGAGCACACTGGCGTCTTGGCTGAAGACGGTAAGTGGTTCAAAATTACCAAGGAAGAGTCGAGCTCAGCCGGTATCCGCCGGATCAAGGCAGTTTTGCGGTAACGCTAGCAAATAACAGGAATAAACAATACAACACCAGTAATATATTTACTGGTGTTGTTGTGTTGGCATTAATAACACCTACAAGGGCGCGGAAGAGGGGGGTGCGGCCCTACTGGAGAGCGCAGCGCTCAGCAATCATATCCTCTGTTAGCTGGGCGATAGTGTTGCTTAGCTCTGCGATGTCTGGCTCAACATATGTACGGCGACGCTGCGAGGTTGTTTCGTTATGATCATAAAAGCAGGCAAGCGTGGTATATTCTAAGTCGTCACTGGTAATACGGCAAGTCACCGGTGCGTCGAGCTCATCACAGCTGTAGGGTATTTTTAGATTTGCTGTAGTGCCCATAGCAAGCTGACCAAGCCGACGTATTGTCAGTGCAAGACGCACACCAGACCACTGTTCGCCTTTGAGAATAATATCATTATAGCAGTAGGTCGCATCACGGCGAACTTGCTCAGGATTAACCGTAGGGAGGACCGCTTCGTCAAGAAGAGTCTGGAGGTCGGCAGCAGTTGTGCCGCGGTTGGTTGCATACCATCTAAATAACTCCGAATCGCCAGGCGGGCGCGAGCGGTCGAGTAGGCGTGCCACGTGGTTGTGGGTGATAGGCATCGTGTGGCTAGGGTCGGTCCGGCTATACCAGTAGTGCCGATTATCCGCCAGTGTTAGCGCAAAAGAATGGTGCTTATCGGGGTCGGCAAAGGCGAGCTGGCCAGCAGTCAAGCCAGTGGCATCAGCTGTGAGGTCAACGGCCAATGTACCATCTTCGTTATATTGCCCAAAGGGAGCTTGGTAAGCTATCGTTGTTTCGTCGGGCATGGCATGGTGCGCTTCAAGCGCTGCGACCGTTTCATACAGGTGACGGCCAAGCAGGGTATGCTTGGTTGGCTCGTAGTTCTCAAGTGGAAAGATGCCGATATACGCGGCATCGACTGGCTCTCGATTGGTCATAGTGAGCGTATTGTACAGTGGTTACCTCTGTTTTGTCAAGGAGATGTTACCACTGTATGATTTTTCTGAATCTTTCTCTACAGAGTATACGAATCTATTGCGATAAATATTTCACCGCCTTTCAATCCAAGCCGTGGTTATTGCGTAATAGTGGCGTTTGTTGTGCTCGGTACAAAATGAATATTCTCATCATAAATTCGCCAATAATCACCGTTTGGGGCTAGCAGGCAGGCGTGTATATGGTATATAATAGAGATGATTATGGTTTTCGATCGATTTCTTACCCGAGCAGATAACAGCGCTAGCGAATGCCTCGTTGGCCTTGATATTGGGACAGAGTACGTCAAGGCGCTGCTTGCCCGGGTTAATGGTGAGGAGATTGAGATCATTGGTGTGGGGCGCAAGCACCAAGACCGCAGCGATATGCACTCGGGTGCGATTGCCGATATTGCCGCAGTTGTGCGCAACTGCGAAGATGCTCTGGCCCAAGCCGAGTCTGAGGCTGGCGTACAGGCGCGCCGTGCAGTGATTGGTATTGCTGGCGAGCTTGTGAAGGGTGTGACAAATACCATTCGCTACCGTCGTCCGCAGCCCGA
This sequence comes from uncultured Candidatus Saccharibacteria bacterium, assembly GCA_938030095.1. Taxonomy (GTDB): domain Bacteria; phylum Patescibacteriota; class Saccharimonadia; order Saccharimonadales; family Saccharimonadaceae; genus Saccharimonas. Next base: position 27,701 of record CALHGK010000001.1, on the reverse strand, counting down.
TCGCCCACTAGATGAGACCGAGATGGAATTCATCATCGAGAAGGTGCAAGACCGCGCTGCCATCAAGGCGCAGCGGCAGATCGCTCTCGAGACGGGTAACCAAGACGTAGAGGTAAAGCTCGTCAACTCCGCACTCGTCAGCATTCACATTGATGGCTACAAGGTCAGCAACCCGATTAGTTTTCAAGGTAAGGACGTAGCGGTGCAGATCTACACAGCGTTTGCTCCCATGGTGCACATTGGCGCACTCGAGCGCGTGGCTGATGAGCTGGCGCTCGACCTCGTGGCGGTGGCGGCTGAGCCCTTTGCGGTGAGTCGGAGTGTACTAGGTACAGATGCGAATAGCTCATTTACGGCTATTCTTGCCGACGTTGGTGGCGGTACGACAGATATTGCGGTAGTAAATGATGGCGGTGTGGAAGGGACGCGGATGTTTGGCATTGGTGGGCGCAGCTTTACCAATACGATCGCCAATGAGTGCGCCATTAGCTACAACGAGGCCGAGAAGCTCAAGGTCGCGACCAATCACGAGCAGATGAAACAAGAACTTAAGCAGCATTTTGATACCGCAATTGATAAAACCCTCGATGTCTGGCTGGCAGGAGTTGATCTTGCTCTTAGCGAATTTAGCTCGGTCGATCACCTGCCTAATCGCATCTTGCTCTGCGGTGGTGGGGCAAGCCTCAAGCCACTAGTCAAGGCTCTCGAGACGCGCGATTGGTATACCGACCTCCCCTTTACACGCCGACCAGTGGTGCAGCATATTAAGCCCAGTGACGTCTCGGGCGTGGTCGACCTGACGAACAAGGTCAGCGACCACTCATTCATCACTGCGATGGGTCTCCTGCGCGTGGGCTACGATACGATGATTGGGGCAAGCGAAACAGAAACACTACGCAATAAATTGAATAAAATGTTGAGGATCTAAATGCAAAAAGATGTCATTTATATCGATACCGAGGACGACATTACCGCTATCATTGGCAAGGTGAAGGATTCCTCGCAAAAAATCGTCGCACTTGTGCCACCCAAGCGGATTGGCGCCATGCAGAGCGCCGTCAATCTCAAGCTTGTCCAGCGTGCTGCTGAGCAAGCAGGCAAACGGCTCGTCATTATTACTGGCAACCAAGCACTCTCGACTTTGGCGGCTTCGGCAAGTATCCCCACAGCACGGACGCTGCAAAGCCGGCCGGAGATGGCTGAGATCCCAGCACTGGAGGTTGATGACGAAGATGTCATTGATGGTAGTGAGCTCGAGCCAGACGACCCTGAGCCAGTAACACCTGATGCTCCTGTACCGGCTCGTCCTACTACACGCCCAGCTGCTCGTACTGCATCAGATGATGACAAAGCGGCAGATGCTTCGGCTGCCTCAGACCTCAAGAAAAAGGTGAAGGTGCCAGACTTCAACAAGATGCGCAAGAAGCTCTTGATCGGCGGTGCGGCACTCGTTGTCCTGATTGTTTTCTTGGTATGGGCGATTTTCTTCGCACCACATGCGACCATCACGATCAAGGCGCGTACCTCTGATTTGCCACTCAGTACCCGCGTCACGATTGGCGATTCACTTGGCTCGAACCTGCAAGAAGGGACAATCAAGACAACAACCAAGACAACGCGCAAAACCGTCTCGGTCGACTTCACTGCCACTGGCAAAGAAGATGTTGGTGCAAAGGCAACGGGGACGGTGCGCTTCACACCAGCTTCGTTTGATGTCTTGCGTAATGGAGCAACGATCGACGCCGGGACGACCATCACATCCGAAAATGGCATGCAGTATAAAACGACATCGTCGGTGGTATTCGACTCTAACGCGTCGGGTGGCGACCTGATGCGAGGCCGCACAACAGAGGTCACTGCAGTAGAGAGTGGTACGAAGTACAATGGCGCGTCGGGCTCGGCCAAGGGACCTTCTGGCTTCTCAGTCTCCTTTACGCGTGATACTTCTGGTGGTACAGACAAGACGATTACTACGGTGCAGCGCAGCGATGTTGAGCAAGCAAGGAATAGGCTGAGTAGCTCGCTCGATAGTAATGGCGCTAAGCGCGAGCTTGCCTCACAATTTAATGGCGACAGCTATATCATTCTCAATGACACCTTCAAGCAAAACGACAGCGATATCCAGCCCAATGTCAAGGTGGGTGGTGAAGCAACCGATGGCAAAGCCCAGCTGACTGGTGCGGTAGAGTACTCCCTCTCGGCGATAGAGAAGCGCGAGGCGGGTATCTTCCTTGACGCGTACTTCAAGCAGCAGATCGATGGCAAAGCCAACCAGCAAGTCCATAGCAACGGCGTCAATAAGCTCTCGGTGACCAATGTTTCGGCTAATGGTAATGCCTACAATGCCACCATCACGACCAATGGTAAGATTGGCCCTAAGGTAGACGAGCCAGAGCTCAAAGACTACGCTAAGGGCAAGCGCTATGCCGAGGTTCGTTCGCATGTTGAGAAGATCGAGGGAGTGAGCTCGGCCGATGTATCATTCTCACCATTCTGGGTGCAATCAGCACCAAATGACACGAATCGGATAAAGGTGGTATTTGACCTCAATGAACAATAAGAGAACATACTTAGCGCTTGATGTCGGCGAACGGCGGATTGGTGTTGCAATTGCCGATCCATCCGTGCGAATTGCCGTCGCATATGATACGATTGAAGTGGATGGTAGTGAACTTGAGCAGATCACTCAGCTGATTATGAGTGAGCGTGTTGGGGTGGTGGTCGTTGGTTACCCGCGTAACCAATCGGGCGAGCCAACGGCTCAAACCGCCTATGTTGAGCGGTTTGCAACCCAATTGACAGATATCGCGCCGCGCTTGGCATTTCAAGATGAGTCGCTCACCAGCGTGCAAGCTGAGGAGTATCTTCGTGCTCAAGGCAAGCCGTATAGCAAGGGTGCTATCGATGCCGTCGCTGCCAGTATTATTTTGCAAGACTATTTGGAGACGCACTATGACTGATTTTCGCCGCCAGCCAGGCCGAGGCTTCCAGGTGGGAAGCTCAAACCCACCACTGTCGCCACCACCAGCAGAACGCATCACGCCGCGGTCGGGGCGCTCAGCTGCAGTGGGGGCTTCGGGGCGAGCTACGTCACCGTATATGCACCGCTCGGAGCCACATCGCCCAGGGGTGGGGCAACAACCACAGCCTATCCAGCCACAACCAGCAGCATCGCCTGCGCCACAGCAGACATATGACCCCTACATGCGGGTAAGTAGGCCTCAGTCTCAACCAGTATCTCAGCCCCAACCTCACCGCACTCCATCTCGTGACACATACGCAGTGCCAGTCCAGCAGCCAGCACCGCAATCTCAACCGCAACCAGCCACCATTCCGGTTGATGATTTTACAGATGATGCGCTGCCGTCTGGGCTTGATGACGATAGCTTCTACGGCTTTGATGACGACCAGCCGCCGCAGCAGCCCACGCCGGAGCCGCAGCAGGGAAGTTTGCTTGGTAATGACGGTGTTTCGCCACTTTTTACAGATGATGCACCAAAAGGTCGGACGATTGGCTCTCAGAAAAAATCTCCACGCTACAACACTGAGCGGCCACAGCGCGGTCGCCGCCGCTGGCTGTGGTGGCTGAGCGGTATTGGGTTGTTTATCTTGCTCATCCTTGCAGTAGCATACTGGTGGTATCATCAAAATCTACAGCCAGTCGATCGGACCGACACCACGACCAAGACGATAACGATTGGTGAGGGCGACACGTTCAAGACTGTTGCTGCTACACTGAAAGAGCAGGGGCTGATTCGTGATGTTCGCGCTTTTGATATCTACACCCGCCTGTCGGGCTCGCGCAATCAACTGCACACTGGTGTGTGTCAGTTTAGTCCTGCGCAATCGTTGCCTGAGATTGCAACCAAGCTTTCGCAGGGTTGCCATGATAATCGCGTTGTCACATTCTTGCCAGGCGGCACCGTTGTCGATTCGCGCTATAAGCCGCAAGGTCAAGATGCCACCACGGCTCTCAAGCGGGCTGGCTACAGCGAGGAGTCGATCAAAGCTGCACTTGCTAAGACGTACGACAGCCCACTCTTTGCCAACAAGCCAGCTGGCACCTCGCTCGAGGGCTATATCTTTGGTGATACATACTCTGTGCCGGCCAACCAAGGGCCAGAGGCAGCTCTCAAGGCAGCCTTCGCGCATATGTATGAGCAGATTCAGAACAATGGTTTGATCGACAAATTCGCAGCTCAAAAGCTCAATCTTTACCAAGCTATCACTCTTGCCTCCATCATCCAGCGTGAGATGGGTTGTGGCGGCGCGAGTCAAGATTGCTATCAGATCCAGCGGCAGATTGCCCAGGTCTTTTACAAGCGGTTGCGCGAGAATAAGGTGCTTGGCTCGGACGTGACCTTCATCTATGGGGCAGATATCGCCGGTGTCAGCCCTAACGTTAATCTTGATTCGCCGTATAATACCCGTATCAAGCCAGGCTTGCCACCTGGGCCAATTGCCACGCCTGGCCTCGGCGCACTCAAAGCAGTGGCCGATCCAGCACCTGGTAGCTATGAGTTCTTCCTCGCTGGTGATGATGGCAATGTCTACTTCGCCAATACCGATGCCGAGCACCAGGCCAATATCAAGCAGCACTGCAAGAAGCTTTGCTCTGAGCTATAGAGATTCCTAAGCCTACCCCTCATATATTTCTTTTTGATGCGGGGCGAGCACTATATTTGCCAGATGGTTATATCACAATATCGTAAATATGCGAGAAAGCAGACATACGTGTTTTGCAAAATAATGTAGTAGGGGCTGAAATCTGCAAAAACGAGTGCTATTGAAGCCAAGCTGACCGCATTGGCATAGAATATGAGAATAAAAACTGGAGCATAACGATACCAGACTAAGACTGTTGCAATTTCCACAAAATATCATCTCCCACCACAGTGGTGGGCCATTGACTAAATCACAACTGCGTAGTAGAATGGATCGTAGCCAGTCGGTGAGTGAGGATACAGGGAATGCAAGAGAGGGGAATTGCTCTACCAATGGCCTGCCTTTAAATGTCGTACGAGCGCCGAAATCAATTTTTTTAATATCATAATAAAATCGGTCGACATGTGTGCTCCGTTCTCGTGTATAAGAGAAGAAAGACAGAGTGAGGTAGTCGCGCGCTAGTAATAGATGCGCAGGAGAACGATCATTCGTCAACAACAAGCAGCCGAGCAGGCTTCACAACTCGAACTTTCGCCTATTACCGTGCGGAGTCGGCGCCCGCGACCACTATATAAGTCATTATCACCGGTACGGACATCGGCCTATGTCGGGGTTTTTGTCCTGATTCTTTCGCTCGTTGCCATGAGTTATCAGCCAATTTTGGCAGAAAACACCGCTCTAGCTAGCGCTGCGCCCGTTAGTGCAACGCGCCAAACAGCAGCAACGCCATCGGCAGATGGGGTAGATCAGCTCGTTGCAACCAATGTTGCGACGTCGATCGCTGAGAGCACTAGCCTGCCTGTTGCCAACAACGTCGCCAACCTTTCGCAGTCGATTGCAGCAGAAAACTCGTTTACCCAAACAAGCGCCACAACGATCAACAAGCCACAGATTGTCCAGCCAACAGCCGACAACCGTACCATCAAGAAATACACCACAGTTGCTGGCGATAGCGTGCCAAGCCTTGCCGATAAGTTCAAGATTAGCACGCAGACCATCAAGTGGGTAAACAAACTCACCAGTGATGCACTTGAGCCGGGCAAAGAGCTAACTATCTTGCCAGTCAATGGTATTCTTTACACCGTTAAGGATGGTGATACGCTCGACAGCATCGCTGCTAAATACAAAGCAGATAAGAACCAGCTGACTCTCTACAACGACCTTGAGCTGACCTCTACCCCTGCTAAAGGTTCGCAGCTTATCATCCCTGATGGCTCATTGCCAACAGAGGAGCAGCCAGGCTACGTAGCGCCACGCTCGGGTGCTGCTGCTCGTGCAGCCAGCGCAACAACTGGCACAAATAGCTACAACGGCACTGGTGCCTACGGCGGTGCTGCCGGCACAGCCCACGCCTGGACGGGTGGTGGTGACGGTGGTGGCTACGCCTGGGGCAACTGTACCTTCTATGCCTACGAGCGCCGTCTTGAGCTCGGCCGGCCAATTGGCCGCCAGTGGGGTAATGCCGCTACCTGGGCTAGCTTCGCCCGCGCATCTGGCTACGGTGTCGGCACAACGCCAGCCGTTGGTGCAGTAATGCAAAATGGCGGTGGGTATGGCCACGTTGCCATCGTCGAGAGTGTTAACCCTGGTGTTTCGGTCACCGTTAGCGAGATGAACGGTTTCCGCTGGGGTGGTGGATTCAACCGCGTTGGCTTTGGTAACATCCCATGGAACGAAGCAGTCGGTGGTCGCTACCAGTACATCTACTAATTCGATAAACTAAGCCAAGCAAACACCTCTGTTGCCGCAGAGGTGTTTTTGGTATACTTAATAGTATATGTTTGTAGATACAGCAAAGGTAGCAGTAGTAGCAGGCCGTGGTGGCGACGGCGCGGTGAGCTTTCGGCACGAAATATATGTGGATAAAGGTGGGCCTGATGGTGGTGATGGAGGCCGCGGTGGCGATGTTGTTTTTGTTGCAACAGAGCAGCTCAATACCTTGCTCAAGTTTCGTTACAAGCCAGAGCTCAAGGCAGAGCCCGGTGTGGCGGGTGGCAAGAAAAAGATGGCGGGCCGGTCTGGTAAGCCACTGGTTGTCAAAGTGCCGGTCGGGACACTGGTGAAGCGAGGTGATGTAGTAATCGCTGACCTCGCTGAGGCAGGGCAAGAGGCCGTCATTGCCAAGGGTGGCGACGGTGGCTTTGGCAATGCGCATTTTAAATCTAGTGTGCGCCAAACGCCGCGCATGGCTGAGTTGGGCGAGGCAGGGGAGAGCTTTGAGGCGGAGCTGGAGCTGAAGTTGCTGGCTGATGTTGGTCTAGTGGGCTTCCCAAATGCTGGTAAATCAACCTTCCTGAGCGTGGTGAGTAATGCCCGTCCGGAGATTGCGAATTACGAATTTACCACACTCACACCTAACCTTGGAGTGGCCGATATTGATGATGGATCTATCTTAATCGCCGATATTCCTGGCTTGATTGAGGGAGCGAGCGAGGGCAAGGGTCTGGGTGATGCCTTCTTGCGGCACGTCGAGCGGACGGCTGTGCTCCTCCATCTCGTTGATGTGTATAGTAATGATGTAGCCGAGCGCTACCAAGCGATTCGTCACGAGCTGCAGCAATACAGCACCGAGCTCGCTCAGCGGCCAGAGGTCGTAGTGCTAACGAAGTGTGATGGGCTCGATGACGATATCATTCAGATGCAGATAGATAGCTTGCGTCAGGTGGTTGACGAAGCGACGCCGATTTTTGCGATCTCTTCAGTGGCTCATCAGGGAATCGTTGATGTACTGAGAGCTTTGCGCCAGATAGTAGTAGAGGCGCGGGCGGCCGAGGCTGCAGCTGAAGAGGATGATGATTTTGCTGATGATGAGGAGCTTGCGACCATTACGCTCGGTAGCCAAGCTAAGGCCGATGCCTGGGCGGTGCAGCAACTGCAGGGCTATGCGGCGCAGCGCTGCGCCGAGACGGCAGTAGAGAGCGGCCTCACTAACCCACGAGAGGATGCCGAGATGCCGCGTGTCTTTGCCGTGTCTGGCCAAAAGCTCGAGAAATTCGCTCGTCGCACGAACTTCGCCCAGTTTGAGGCAGTTAATCGCCTGCGCGACATTATGAAGCGTCTTGGTGTCACGCACGAGCTCATCCGTCAAGGAGCAGAGGGCGACAGCATTGTGCAGATTGGCGATAGTCAGCCGTTCCCGCTGGTGGAGCAATAAGAGCCCTACGGTTGCCTTATTATATGGTTGACTGCTGTTGCTACTGCGCTAACAACCCAGCCAGATACTGCACCAAGAATGAAAGTTATCCATTTAAATGAACGATCGCTGAGGAAGTATTCATGCTCTCCATAGCGACGTCTGTATTCTTGCGCGATATAACGAAGTTCTGCAAGTGTATCTAAACTGCTTCGAATACTTCCTTCAATTTCTTCACGCTTATAAAATAAATGACAATCTATATCTCTGATATGTTTGCTGTCTGGATATTTCCACGCTTTGCTTTCTCGTGTGCAATATTCTTCGTACTCTCTACTTATGTCTTCCATTCCTTGAAGCATTCGTGGGTGTGCTCGCCGCCATTTAAATCGAAAAATATTCCAACATGTAAAAATGTCTTGCTTTGCTCGTCTTGCAAGGCGTAGATTGCCTTCCATGCACATATCAACATCTGGAGTGTGTCTACCAAGGGATCGAAATTGCTTAATTTCTTGAATAAGCTCCTTGTTTAGGTTTTGTAGTTTTTTGAATTCTTTAATTAAATCTGCATTTTCCTGCACGATAAATAGACCTTGGATAGTTATTAATTACTAATATAATGTATTATACACAGACATACAGCGTAAATAATGCGTTTATGGTATTTAATATAATGAACCAAATTCTAACGGGCAGTAAGTCATCATATTTATAATTTGCTATACTATACCTATGGCACAAACATTCTTTTTCTACGACCTTGAGACGAGTGGCTTCCGGGCACAGACGGATCGGATTATGCAGTTTGCCGGGCAGCGGACAGATATGGACTTGCAGCCAATTGGCGAGCCGTATAACTTCCTCATCACTCTCAATGACGACACCCTACCAAGCCCCGATGCCCTGATGGTGACCGGTATCACGCCGCAGAAGACGCTAGAGGAGGGCTATAGTGAGGCAGCATGTGCGCGGATGGTGAGCGAGGAGATCTTCACACCAGGGACGATCGCTGTGGGGTTCAACAATGTGCGCTTTGACGACGAGTTTATCCGCCATCTGCTGTGGCGGAACTTTTATGATCCATACGAGTGGAGCTGGAAGGATGAGCGGAGCCGCTGGGATATGCTTGATGTCGTGCGGCTGACACGGGCACTGCGGCCAGATGGCATTGAGTGGCCGATGGATGCGAATGGTCAGCCTACCAACCGTCTGGAACTCATTACTAAAGCTAATGGCATTGCACACAACAATGCACACGACGCCTTCGCTGATGTGGCAGCTCTGATAGAAGTAACGAAGCTAGTGAAGCGTGCCCAGCCCCAGCTCTTTGACTATCTCCTTGCGATGCGCGACAAGAGGGCAGTGCAGCGGCTCGTCAATCTCGAGACCAAGCAGCCCTTCGTCTATACTAGTGGCCGCTACGACAAGCAACACGCCAAGACGACCGTCGCCTTTCCGCTGGCACCAGCACCCAATAGTAATGTCTTGGTCTATGACCTGCGCTACGACCCAACGCCGTTTGTGAACCTAAGCCAGCAGGAACTTGCTAAGAAAATCTTTGCTACCTGGGAGGAGCGCCAGGCCGATGGCTTTGTGGCGCTACCTGTCAAACCATTGCAATACAATCGTTGCCCAGCCGTTGCACCACTTGGTGTGCTAGAGCAGGGCGATGGCTGGAGTAAGATCCATCTCGAGGCGGCCACTGTAGCTCGTCACCGCGATATCCTGCTTCACCATCCCGACTTTGCTGAGAAACTCCGCACACTCTACGAAAAAAAGCGTGAGTACAAAAAATCGACCGACCCCGAAGGGCAGCTCTACGACAGCTTCGTCTCGGACGCAGATAAGACGCACATCGCTGCAGTGCGCAATGCCGATACCAAGGCACTGGCAGACTTCCACCCAGCCTTTCGTGATGAGCGCCTGCCTGAGCTGCTACTCCACTACAAGGCGCGTAGCTTCCCGCAGAGCCTCAGTGATGATGAGCAAGCCCAGTGGGAGCAATGGCGGAGCACCCACCTACAGGCCCAGCTGCCGAGCTTTATGGCGTCGTTGCAGCGTCTAACCAAGGCAGGTACGGCAGATGAGTTTATATTGCAGGAGCTGCAGCTGTGGCTTGAGGCTGTGGTACCGGTGGGTGATTAGCGAAGCCTACGTATTAAAAATCCCCATGTTCTCTCCATTAGCTCTCTACCATTTCATTCGAGTAGGGTAATAAGCTGGTTGTTATAACCAGTTTTTATTTCTGACGCCGAGAAGTCACTATGCTGTACATACTTACCCTTGTCATCCCTGAAGCAAAAATAGTAGAGAGGAGAGTCGTGAAAATTCGTGGGCAACTTTGTGGTTTGAATAGACGAAGTGTTACATAACTAACGATAAATTTTAAGACGCTCAATTGCGAGAGCGCAGATATTAGCGAGCCTACCGAAGACACTGGCAGTGTGGGCAAATCCCTTGAACCTCGAGTGTGTGTGAGGGCTTAGCGAGGTGATGGTGATAAATAAACACCCCAGCCATCCCCTGGGGTGTTTTGTGGTGAAATTGGCGGTGAGCCCTGAGCTTATTTTTTGATAAGCTTGAGGATAACCAGCAGCACAACTGCGCCAAAGAAGGCGGTCAGCAGGCTAGCAACGTTAAAGCCGGTCAGCACATCGGCGCTGCCGCCCATCAGACTGACCAGCCAGCCACCCAGCATTGCACCGATGATACCAACGATAATGTTGGTCAGTGCGCCTGAGTCGGCACCTTTATTTACCACCTTGGATGCCAGCCAGCCGGCAAGACCACCGATGATAAGCCATACGAGTATAGTCATAGTTGATTGTCTCCTTCATTAATGGTTATCGTACTAGTATAGCATCTTTGGGGAGTAAAAGCTATGAGGACGCCTGCGGGCTGAAGGTGACTCGCCCGTCAGCTGCCCTCGCTACCACCGTCATACCTTCGCGAATACGCCCATCGATAAGCTCCAGCGCCAGCGGGTCAAGAATACGTTTTTGCACTAAGCGTTTGAGTGGCCGGGCACCGAAGCTCGGGTCATAGCCATCGCGGGCTAGCATATCGCGGATGCTATCATCAAACTGGAGCGTGATATCGCGGCTGTCTTTGACGTGGCGGGCAACGCGCTCCAGCTGCACGTCAACGATGGCCCGCATCGCCTGCTCGTGAATACGGTCGAAGATCACGATGTCATCAATGCGGTTGAGGAACTCTGGGCGGAAATGCTGGCGTAGCACCTCAAGCATTTTATTGTCCAGTACAGATAGGTCGTCACCGGTAAAGTCCATAATCATCTGCGAGCCAACGTTGCTCGTCATGATGATAATGGTGTTACTAAAGTCGATTGTCCGGCCTTGGCCATCAGTCAGGCGGCCGTCGTCGAGTACCTGGAGGAGCACGTTAAAGACGTCGGGGTGGGCTTTTTCGATCTCGTCAAACAGTACTACGCTGTAGGGGCGGCGGCGCACTGCTTCGGTGAGTTGCCCACCTTGGTCGTAGCCGACGTAGCCTGGTGGCGAACCAATCAGCCGCGCCACAGCGTGCCGCTCCATGTATTCGCTCATATCGATGCGGATCATGGCGTGCTCATCGTCAAATAATTCGCGGCACAGGCTGCGGGCTACCTCTGTTTTACCGACCCCAGTCGGGCCAAGGAAGAGGAAGGAGCCGATTGGCCGATTGGTATCACTGAGCCCAGCGCGCGAACGGCGAATGGCGCTCGCTACGGCAGCCACGGCGCGGTCTTGGCCAATAACCTGGCGGCCGATTGAGTCTTCAAGCTTGGTTAATTTACTTGATTCACTTTCCATCAGCCGCTCCACAGGGATGCCCGTCCAGCGCGCCACCACACTGGCAATGTCATCAGGCGTGACTTCTTCGCGCAGTAAGCGGTCGGCCGGTGGGATGGCGGCCAGTTCCTGGCGGGCAGCGCTCAGCTTTTTCTCCAGCTCCGGCATATCGCCGTATTTGATACGGCTGGCGGTTGCCAGATCGGCATCGCGTTCGGCGATTTCAAGACGAGAGCGCAGGCTATCCATTTTTTCGGCAGCGGTGTTGACAGTCTGCAGGATATCCTTTTCATGCTGCCATTTGCTGTCAATCGCTTTAGCCTGAGCCCGGAGGTCAGCGATCTGCTGCTTGATTTCTGCTTTGCGGGCCTTGGCGTGCTCGGATTTGTCTTTTTTGAGCGCGGCCTCTTCAATCTCTAGCTGTAAACGGCGGTTATTGAGCCGATCGAGGCTAATCGGCACGCTCTCCAGCTGCATTTTCAGAGCACTGGTGGCTTCATCCAGCAGATCAACCGCCTTGTCAGGCAAAAAGCGGTCAGGCAAGTAGCGGGTAGACAGCCGCGCTGCCGCCACAATCGCATCATCAGCAATCTTGACGCCGTGGTGGACTTCGTACTTTTCCTTGAGGCCACGCAAGATAGCGATGGTGTCATCAAAACTCGGCTCACCGACGTAAACTGGCTGAAAGCGCCGCTCCAGGGCTGCGTCCTTCTCGACATACTGGCGGTACTCGGCCAGCGTGGTGGCACCAATCATGTGTAGCTTGCCGCGGGCCAGGGCAGGTTTGAGCATATTGCCGGCGTCCATACTGCCTTCGCCTTTGCCAGCGCCGACCATGGTGTGAATTTCATCGACGAAGAGAATGATCTCGCCAGCCGCTTCCTCTACCTCTTTGAGTACACCCTTGAGGCGCTCTTCAAACTGACCACGAAAGCTGGCACCGGCCAGCAAGCTCGAAATCTCCAAGCTAATCAGCCGCTTATCCCGCAGCGACGCCGGTACGTTCCCCTTAACGATGCGCTGCGCCAATGCCTCGACAATGGCGGTTTTACCGACGCCCGGTTCACCGATTAGCACCGGGTTATTCTTGGTGCGTCGGCTGAGGATCTGCATAGTGCGGCGGATTTCTTCGTCCCGGCCAATCACCGGGTCGAGCTTGCCCTCACGCGCCAGGGCGGTGAGGTCGGTGCCAAATTGCTCGAGAGGCTTTTTGTTATCTTGTTGGTTCATGTTTGGTGGCATATATCCCTCCTTGTAGTTATATAGTGCGGGCAACAGAACGCCCGGTGAGTTACTTAAAAACGGGTGGCCGATCGCGCTGGGTGTCAGCCGCGTGGCCTATTGGTATAGTAGCAAATTAGCACTCTCGGTGCAAGAGTGCTAACTAATACGAGTTTTGATAGGTGTGCTTGACTTGCTTAGCACTGCTTTCTTAGTGTCAAGTGTGCTCTCATAAGAGCAATATAAGACATTGATGTTTCGGCGACTAACCTCCCTGAGTAGGACCAAAAGGATATAGCAGCAATCAGTCTCCATTCTTTTGTGTATAATAGACGCCATGACAAACATATATTTTACTCGGGCAATCCAACCGGACAATAGCCACCCCCATTTCTTAGCCAAAGCACTGATTGTTGATGCGACTGGCAAAATTCTCGTCCTTGAGCGCAGTAGTACGCATCCGCTCTTTCCGCATGGTGCCGACCTGCCTGGTGGCATAGTCGAGCCTGGTGAGACACCACTTGAGGCAGCGCGGCGGGAGATAGAAGAAGAGACTGGCCTTGGCTTTGCGCCGAGTCAGCTGAGTGTGGCCTTCGAGCATGTACTGCCGCACCCTGATGGTCAGCGGCTAAGCTATATGTGCTATGCAGCAATCGTTGATGACGATGCGCCAGAAATTACCCTCAGCTGGGAGCACAGTAGCTACCAATGGCTCACACCAGATGACCTGATGCAGCAGCCCATTACGCCACAAACCGACTATCCCTTTGCGGCGGCGGTGCATTATATCAGCTCATTGCGACACTATGTGCAGCAGGAGCGGCCAGAGCTGCTGTAGCCAGTAATGATTAAGAGCCACGCAGCAGCGCGATAATTTCGCTTGTGCCTCAGCTTCGTCTATTGGACAAAATAACAGAAGTGTGGGCTTTGAGTGTTAAGCAATGACAATAAATCAGTAACAACGGAGGAGTAATATGGAACGAACAAAAAATGACAAACCTGCTATTGCCGTCGACCTTGATGATGTCGTCTTTCCGTGCGCTGAAGGGCTGGTGGCAGCGTATAATGAGCATTATGGTACCAACTTCCAGCCCAACATATCACAGACGACGTGGGATGTATCGCCAGAGGAAGTGCAGGAGCGATTTAATGGGTTGCAATTGGGGACGACACCAGGCATGGCGAAGCCTGATTGGTTTGAGGAGATGCAAGTCCCAGACAGAGAGACGATTGAGGCGTTGCGAAGACTAGTGGCCAAGTATCGACTCTATGCAGTCTCGGCCCGGCATTATGGTTTAGCAGATGTGACACAGCAGAGTATCGAAAAGTACTTGCCTGGTGTCTTTGAGCAGGTTATTTTGACGCGGCGGCCAGTCGAAACCGAGGATGGCATCAAGATAATGACCGACTCCAAGACAGAGATATACCGGCAGCATAATATGGAGGTTGCGATTGATGACTCGCCGCATCACCTCGAGCGTGGCCTTGAAGGAGATGATGCGCCGCTTGGCTTGGCGATTTTGTTTGGCGAACGGCCATGGCACCCAGGCGCTACGATCGACGATCCACGCGCTATTGAGTGTCGCACCTGGGCGGAGGCGGAAGAGGCTATTGCTCGGTATTTCGCTCGGTAAATTTGAGTGAGAAACATCTGGCTCTGGATAATACACTGGTTGCCTTGCAATCTGTGCGTAGGATGGGCTACTATATTTTCTATGAATTTAACGATGAAACTAACGAAACTCTTGAGGGCTCTCTGGCCAGCGTTTCTCTGCGCGGTGGTGTGGCAGCTGCTGCAGTTTGCCCCAGCAGACCAGTGGTGGTGGTTGCAAAAAGCAATGAGCCCACTCACAACGATGATGATTTTTCTTGCAGTTTGGCGCTATAGCGATCGGCGGCAGCCAACGACGTGGCTCCTTCTTGTAGCACTTATGCTGTTTGCTGTGGCCGACTCGCTGGTGGCGTTCTTGCCCTTCTCGCATCTTATCGTTGGGCTGGGGGTGTCTTTGTTGGCGTATCTGGTGCTCTGTGTTATAAATTTGTGGCGTCTCATCTTTGCTCTTGCGAAGGGAGCTGCCAGGCGCATAAATTGGGCATTGCTGCTAGCTACCTTCATGGGTAATGCAATAATGGTATATTCGACACTGCACAACGTGTTGCCGCGTGTAGGAAGCCCGCTCCTTGCTGGAGCAATAAAAGTGTATGCTGCTGTACTTATGGTGCTGATGACGAGCGGGGCAGCGGCAGCTCTGACGGACTATCGGCTGCGGTGGAGCGTGGGCAGTTGCAATGGGACAATACTTGCCGCCTCGGAGTCGGCCCTTGCACTGCAGCTCTTTGGTAAAGTATCTGAGGCATGGATTATCTATAGTATTATGCCATTGTATTGGTGTGGCCTCGTCTCCTATGTTGCGGCAAGCCGACCAAAGAAGGAGCGGCTTACATCGCGAGTGTAGCACCCTAAAAGATGCGGGGAGGTTCAGTTGGCCTCTTGCACAAATCTAGTATCTCACCAGTATACATGCTACAATAAGACGATATGTCGGAGCAGATACGGATTGTTGGGGCGCGCCAGAATAACCTCAAAGATGTCAGCGTGACCATTCCACGCGATCAGTTTGTGGTGGTGACGGGCCTGAGTGGTAGCGGTAAGTCGAGCCTCGTCTTTGACACGATCTACGCTGAGGGGCAACGCCGCTACGTGGAGAGCTTGAGCAGCTATGCACGGCAGTTCCTTGGTATTATGGATAAGCCCGACGTTGACTCCATTGATGGCCTGAGCCCCAGTATTAGCATCGACCAAAAGTCGACGAGCCGCAACCCACGCTCCACTGTTGCTACAGTGACGGAGATTTACGACTATTTACGCCTGCTCTTTGCTCGGGTGGGGGTGCCGCATTGCCCAGCTCTTATGCCCGATGGTACGCGCTGTGGCAAGCCTGTCCAGCGCCGGACAGCTCAGTCTATTATCGACGAAATTATGAAACATCCTGAGGGGAGCAAGCTCATGTTATTGGCACCGATCGTGAGCCAAAAGAAAGGGGAGTTTGCCCACATCCCCGAGCAGTACATGCGCAGTGGCTTTGCGCGAGCTCGGGTGGATGGCGTGGTGTATGCACTCGATGAGTTCCCAGAACTACAGAAGAGCTATAAGCATGATATTGAGCTGGTGGTCGATCGTGTCGTGATGGCGCCAACGATGGTGAGCCGCATCTCGCAGTCGGTCGAGCAAGCGCTGGAGCTTGCCGGTGGGGTTGTGCAGGTGCTGGATGCCACGAGTGGCGAGATCACGACGTATAGTCAGCGCTATGCCTGCATGGATCACCCAGGTGAGGATATCCCCGAGCTTGAGCCGCGGCTCTTTAGTTTTAATGCGCCGCAGGGGGCGTGCCCAGTCTGCACGGGCCTTGGCACACGCCTGGAGGTTGATCCGGAGCTCATCCTTAACCCCAATCTAACAATTGCCGAGGGAGCGATCCGCCCCTTCAACCGCTTTAATGCCGAAGCGTGGTACATGAAGCGTCTCGCCGCGGTGGCTGAGGAGCATGGCTTTAGCTTGCACGTGCCCGTCAAGGAGCTGAGTGATGATGCCGTGCAGAAAGTGCTGTATGGCACAGGCACGCAAAAATACCGCATTCACCTCAGTGGTAATCGCTATTACGACTCGACCTACGAGGGAGTCATCCCTAACCTCGAGCGTCGCCATCGCGAGACCGATAGTGAGTTTATGCGCAAAGATATCGAGCGCTTCATGCGGGAGCGTAAGTGTACGGCCTGCAAGGGTGCACGGCTCAAACCAGTGGTGCTGGCAGTGACAGTCAATGGCTTCTCCATTATGGATATTTGCAATCTCGACGTCGCCAATGCGCTGGATATGATAGGCCAGCTGGAATTTACTGCAGAACAACAACACATCGTTAAGCTTGTTGTCAAAGAAATCATGGCGCGGCTGGGCTTTATGAACAATGTCGGGCTCAGCTACCTCGAGCTAGGGCGAGCAGCCAACACGCTCAGTGGTGGTGAGGCGCAGCGCATCCGCCTCGCGACGCAGATTGGTAGTGGCCTGCAGGGGGTGTTGTATGTGCTGGATGAGCCATCAATTGGCCTCCATCAGCGTGATAACGATCGCCTCATCCAGACGCTCAAGAATCTACGCGACCTAGGCAATACCGTGCTTGTGGTAGAGCATGACGAAGATACGATTGCGGCGGCTGACTACCTGGTGGATGTTGGGCCAGGCGCTGGCGTGCACGGTGGGGAGATCGTGGCGTATGGTACACCAGCAGAGGTAGCACGTATGCCGCAGAGTATCACCGGTCGGTATCTGTCTGGCGCGGAGAAGATCCCAGTGCCAGCCCAGCGTCGTCCGATTGAGCAAGGCCGTGCGCTGATAATCCGCGGGGCACGCGAGAATAATCTCAAGAATATCGACGTGACCATCCCGCTTGGCGTCCTTACGCTGGTGACAGGGGTGAGTGGCAGTGGCAAGTCGACGCTCGTCAATAGCATTCTCGCGAGCGAGCTCACTGCCCGTTTACACCGCGCCCAAGCAGTGCCAGGTGCACATGATGTAATCGATGGGGTCGAGCAGCTCGATAAAGCAATTGTCATCGATCAGTCGGCAATCGGTCGCACCCCGCGCTCCAACCCCGCCACCTATACCGGTGTCTTTACACAGATTCGCGAGCTTTTTGCGGGCACGCCCGAGGCGAATATTCGCGGCTACAAGCCAGGGCGTTTTAGCTTCAACGTTAAGGGTGGGCGCTGCGAGCACTGCCAGGGTGATGGCGTTATTAAGATAGAGATGCATTTCTTGCCGGATGTCTATATTCAATGCCCTGAGTGTCATGGTAAACGTTATAATCGTGAGGCGCTTGAGATCACCTACAAAGGTAAGACAATTAGCGACGTCCTGGATATGACGGTCGAGCAAGCCTGTGAGTTCTTCGCTAACATTCCTGCAATTGCTCGCAAGTTGACGACGATCAACGAAGTAGGCCTTGGCTATATCAAGCTCGGCCAGCCTGCCACGACCTTTAGCGGCGGTGAGGCGCAGCGTATCAAACTTGCCACCGAGCTAAGCCGGCGCACGACTGGCAAGACACTCTATATTCTCGATGAGCCCACCACTGGCCTGCACACCGCTGATGTCAAGAAGCTACTCGAGATTCTCCAACGTCTCGTAGCGGGCGGCAATAGTATGGTTATCATTGAGCATAATCTTGAGGTTATCAAGTGCGCCGACCATATCATCGACATGGGCCCCGAAGGCGGGCAGGGCGGCGGCACCGTCATCGCCAGTGGTACACCCGAAGAGGTGGCACATAACCCAGCATCGTTTACGGGGAAGTATTTGCGGCCACTGTTGGGCTAATATCCAACATGAAATCAAAACAGTCACAACCTGATAAGCAATCATATCGCACTGCCATCCTCCGCTATGCCCAGCGCGATCAAGCAATGCGCCAGCAGTACTTGGCCGATGGCGGGGCGTGGGATGCATCGCTCGATGCTGACTCGACTGAATTTTTGCGTACGATTGTGGCGGCAATTGGTTGGCCAACAATACGTATGGTGGGTAAGGAGGCTTCGGCTGCGGCGTGGTTATTACTACAGCATTCGCCAGATATCGACTTTATGGAGCACTGCCTTGAGCTAATGAAGGCAGCGCCACGTGGCGAGGTCGCGCTGCGCGATATCGCCTTTCTCGAGGATCGGGTGTGTTTGCTGCGTGGTCGGCCACAGATATATGGCTCGCAGTTTCAGGGGCGGGGTAAAACCCTTCGTCTCTACCCAGTCGAAGATGCTGAGCGGCTTGATGAGCGTCGTGCAGCGATGGGTCTGCCGCCATTTGCAGAGTACGAAAAGCAGATTCGTCAGATGTATGGCGACGAACCGCCGGCTGCCAGGTAATAGGTGTAGCACAAAATATTGGACAGTCGAACAAGACAAAACAAAGAGTCAGCTGCTCATACGCTGACTCTTTGTTTTACAAATAGTGTGAAGAGGTTACTTCTTCGTCCGCGTGCCCTTGCGTAGCAGGACAGAAAACTGGTACTTGAGCTTATCGCGAGTCGATTTTTGCTTAAGCGCATGGATGACCATCGGTGCAACAGAGATAAGGATGATAATAATTGCAGCGACCTCTATATTGACCCCAGCTTTGGTGAGGATTGCGCCTGCAAAATAGCCAAGATAGGTGAAGATGGCAGCCCATAGAGCACCACCGACGATGTTGAATAAGAGGAAGGTATTGTAGTGCATCTTGCTCGCGCCAGCCACGATTGGAGCAAAGGTGCGCACGATGGGTACAAAGCGCGCCAGGACGATGGTCAGTGAGCCATGCTTTTGGTAAAATTGCTCGGCCTGCTCGAGGTATTTTTTCTTAAAAAAGCGCGAGTTGGGCTTGAGAAAAAGTTTGCGCCCGACTTTATGGCCAAACGCATAGCCAGTACTATCGCCCAGGATTGCCATAAGAGCGATCGCTGCAACGAAGAGATGAATATTGAGCGGCTGCCCAAACAGGCGAAGGATCTCTTGATTCACCATATAGCCCGCCGTAAAGAGCAGACTATCCCCCGGCAAGACAAAGCCGATCAAGAGGCCAGACTCTGCATAGACCACGAGCAAAACCGCGGCAATGCCGAGGCCAGTAATTGCATGTATAAGTGATTCCATCGCGCTTTAGTATACCATACTTTGCTCGGGGAAGGGAGTTCTTTGCTGCTTTTGGCCCACCTGGCACAAAAATGTTATACTAAAGAGGCAATATTACTTAACTCCGGAAACATATCCGAAAGGAGAACTATGGGAGATAAGATAACACTAAGGATCGAGACACGATCAATTCATGGTAAGAAAGTTCGCCAATTGCGCCGCCAAGGCATAACGCCAGCGGTGGTGTATGGTGCTGGTATGGAGGCTGCTGATGTGCAGGCGCCAAGTGGCGAAGTAGCAAAGGTTGTGGCCGCAGCCGGCCGTCACACACCGATTCACTTGACAGGGGTCAAGCGGCGGATTGCGCTTATCAAAAGTATCGATTACGACCCAACGCGAGTGGGTGTGATTCGCCATATTGCCCTGCATGCAGTGCGTGCAGACGAGCCGGTTACGGCAGAGGTGCCAGTCCGTCTCTCCGGCATGGGTGAGTCTGAGGCTGAGAAAAATGGGCTGGTCGTGCTGCAAGCGATTGAGAAGGTTGAGGTGAAGGCCTTGCCGATGGACTTGCCTGAGGCGCTTGATGTGTCGGTGCTTGGCTTGGCTAGCGAAGGTGACCGCGTCACAGTGGGCGACATCACACTACCTGAGGGTGTTGAACTGGTCGAACACGACGATGGCCGTGAAGGTACTGCCGATGATGACGTGACGGTGAAGGATCTCGTCATTGCGAGTGCCTACGAGCCAAGTGCCCTTGCTGCCGCTAATGAAGCCGCTGCTGGTGCCGCCGAAAACGCGGATGCTGAAGACGTTGCAGCCGAGCAGGGTAGCGACGATGCAGCAGCGTAGCTCCTAGCGAGAGACCCTCAAGCAGCACTTGCAAGAGCGATTAATCATAAAAGAAACCAGTCGTGTGAGGCTGGTTTCTTCCGCTATATAGGCCGTAATTATGCAGTCGCTACACCGCGAGGAATCCGCCATCCACCACAATCTCCGCCCCATTGACGTACTGGCTCATTGGCGTACCAAGCCACAGCGCAGTGCAGGCAACGTCATCGGGCTGGCCCAGATTCTTGGCGGGAAGGCGAAGGTTATAGGTGAGGCCAGTCTTGATGATGGAGAAGTCGAGCTTCTTGAGCGCCGCAAGCCCCATCTTCTGAGCACCTGGTGTGCTGATACCGCCTGGCAAAATAGTATTGACTCTCCAGCCACTCCGCCCAAAGTCTTTGACGAGCCCACGGCTCAGCGCAAGGACGCTGGCTTTGCTCATGGCGTAGAGCGTCATGTCGTAGGTCATGCCTTTGAGTGCTTCGATGGAGCTGATATTGATGATAGTGCCTGGCGCTGTGCGGCGAGCGATCATTTCTTGACACATGGTGAGCACGGCCCGAGTGTTGATCTGCATTGTCTTGTCGAAGGTTGCCTGGTCAATATCGGCGAGCTTGACTGGTGCAAAAATACCGGCGTTGTTGATGAGAATATCTGGCGTTGGGGTGATATCGTGCCATAGCGCGGTGACAGCGTTGTGGTCGGAGAGGTCGACGATGTACGTCGTGACGGCAGCGTCAAATTGCTCGCGCAGCTCGGCGGCGGTTTGCTGTAGTGCGTCGGCATCACGATCAACGAGCTGGAGGGTAGCACCAGCCTCGGCGTAGCGCCATGCAATCGCCCTGCCAATGCCCATCGCGGCACCAGTGATGAGCACCGTCTTGTTTGTCAGCTTCAGTAATTCGCGCAGGGGAGTTGGATATGTTGTCATGCTATTAGTATAGCATAACCAATATGACTCGGGTGTAGTATCTATTGCAAAAGTTTCATACCTCAGGCTTTGAAGCCCTATGCTAGTAGTATACGAGGTGATATTTCTTTGAGCGGATGGCTTCTCAAAACGAACACTAGAAGTAAAAGGCGCTCGCACTGAACATATAGGGTTTGGAAAATAATAGAGGAAAAGCATTGTCTTTTTATTGTAAATGAATTACAATAGCTGCATGGAGCACGCAGTACAGCGCCGGACGACGAAATACACCGATCGGGTGATCGTGATTCTTCGCCAGCTGCAGCATGCTACCAACGCCGAGATTGCGGCCGCGCTACGCCACGACTACCCCCGTGTCAGTGCGACCACCGTGCATCGCATCACCCAGCGGTTGCAAGCGGATGGGGTGATTGGCCTGGCACCAGCAACGGAGAATGGCTGCCTGCGCTACGATAGCAATCCTGTGCCGCACGACCACTTTGTCTGCAGCTCCTGCGACGGCCTGCACGATATCACCATCGCGCCAGCGCTGCGGCATGAGCTTGCGCAGCAGGTAGCAGACTGCCTTGTCGATGGGCCGCTCATCATTACTGGCACATGCTACCCCTGTCATCACGATAACCATAATTCATAAGGAGAAGAATCATGGCACTATACAATACCACTACCAAGCAAGAATTTGAGGAGCATGCTCTTCAGAGTGAGCGGCCAGTGCTGGTCGACTTTTGGGCACCTTGGTGTCCACCGTGCCGCGCAATGGCACCGCTGCTCGAGCAGATTGCAGAAGAGACAGAGTTTGACGTCGTCAAGGTTGACACCGAGGCCAGTCAAGACAATGCAGCGCTTGCCCTGCAGCACCAAGTGCAGAGTATCCCCAACATGAAGATCTTCAAGAGCGGTGCTGTGGTGGCAGAACTGGTCGGCATGAAGCCAAAGCAAGTGTTGATCGACGCTCTCAAGCAAGCAGATGCCTAATTTACCCTCTAACAGATTTCCTCCTCAGGACTAGCACAGATGTGTTGGTCCTTTTGTTATGGAGTGTTGTTGCTTTCGCTAGCAGCAAGCCCATTAAGCTGGTTTGTCTATTGCTGGATCAAATAACTCTAGGTAGGAGTGCAAGGTAAAAAGTAGATAATCACAACATATCTGGTATACTATAGGGGCACAAGCAATAGGTAAAACTAACAAGGAAATAGTGTCATGAAAAGAGTAAAAAAGGTTCTACTTGGCATAGTTATAGTGATTGTATCGATAGTAGTCATTATAAGTATTTTGTATTGGGTAAATAGTGCTGAAGGCGAGCGTTTATCTAAGGTGAAGCAGCGTACTTATGATCAACATAGCTATCTCAAGGGGTTAAACCGTGATGATATTGCAAAGAGTTCTTTGTCGGGCGTAACGATATCGCCAATCAACAACCAGCATATCAATGGCTATCACTTTAAGCCTCAACAGATAAAACACAAGGGATCAATAATACTATTTGGTGGTAGCGAAGGATCAGTAAGCCCAAATACGGCAGCTCTATTGTCTTTGAATGGTTACGAAGTATTTGCAATGTATTTCTTCGGTAAAGGGAATCTCCAAAAAGAATTAATGCGTGTGCCGCTGGAGCAATTCGAGCATATCAAGGCATATGTCTCGGAGAATACTCAGCAGCCAAAGCCTCTAACAGTAATTGGCACGTCGAAGGGTGCTGAGCTTGGCCTACTGCTCGCTTCGTATTATCCAAATGATATTGATAACTTAGTGCTGTACTCGCCCTCAGCGTATGTGTGGCAGGGCCTGTCGATGAATTATTCAAACGTACAGTCATCATGGACATATAAAGGTAAGGACTTGCCCTTCTTGAAATTAAGTGATGCATCAGGTTCGGCGACGGCAGGGTTCTTCGCTGATATGATTATTGGGCGGCCAAGAGAATTTGCGGCTATGTATGAGAGCATTATCCAGCGAGCCACTAATAAATCAGAGGCTGCTATTCCAACGAATAATGTTAGAGCTAACTTGCTTATGTTTGCTGGCGGCAAAGATAGTGTATGGCCATCGGCGACGATGGCGCAAACCATCAAGCAGCATTATCCGCGTTCGAGCCGCCTTGAGGTGTATCCAAATGCTGGCCATGTATTCTTCGGTCCACCTGTTATCCGTGGTATGCGAGTTGGAGGAGAATATAACGCGAACGAAACAGCAAAAACACAGAGTGATGCAATTCTTCTCAAACAGCTTGACTCGTGGACTAAAGACAACGAGCAGAAGGCATAAATATCTAAATGTGATTAGGTATTAGAAAAATACCGTTTCGCTTGTTGAATCATACATGCTCCAATATCTCCTTGGCTAATGATGCGGTTTACGTCATTGATATCAACAAGGGTATGAGCAATGATATCACCGCCAGGGTCGTGAGTAAACTCGCCAATTTTCTCGAGCTTTGTATAGACACGAAACTGGTATACGCGCGTGCCGTTTGGCTCAAGACAGCACTGGTATCCGAGTGGTTGCCATTCAATAACGCGCATGTTGCACTCTTCTACCATCTCTCGTGTGATGGTTTGCTCAATTGTCTCTCCAGATTCAGTTTTGCCGCCAGGGAGATTATAGCTCTTCTTGACCGCGTTATAGACGAGGGGAACGGAACCAGCTAAATCACCGATCGTATAGACTTGTTGCCAGGGGAGATCGGGTATAGCAGATTTTTGACGTATAGTACACCAAGAAACAAAAATAGTTTTGCCGTTATACTCAAAGGAAGATGATATATCGTATGCCATAGACAAAAACTATATTACAAAACGGAAAAAAGATGAAATAGCTTTTGATAGCTACTTTCGTGTATACTATGCACTAGATAATGCGTCAAGAAAAAACACTCCTACCAATTTGTCAAGCGGGCGATCCGGTGCTGCGTGAGAAAGCGAGGCACGTGAGCCGCGAAGAGATCACCACGCCAGCGGTGCAGCAGCTTATTGCAAATATTAAGCATACCGTGACGGAGAGAGACTATGGTGTTGGCCTCGCTGCGCCGCAAGTGGGGCACGCCGTGGCGCTGAGCGTGATCGCCATTAAGCCAACGCCCAACCGCCCAGACCGCGAGCCATTTGAGCAAGTTATTATCAATCCATCATATACCGGCATTGGCCAGACAACAGGCATGTGGGAGGGCTGCGCCAGCGGCGATGAGGGGCGGCTCTTTGCACAGGTGCAGCGCTACCAGCAGGTCAACGCTCAGTGGGATGATGAGTGGGGTGAGCATCATGCTGCAGTGCTGGATGGCTTTGTTGCTCATGTCTTTCAACACGAGGCTGACCACTGTGAAGGCATACTTTTCTTTGACAGAGTGACAGATACGACGACCTACATGACGGCCGCAGAGTATCGTAAGCGTGTCGTGCGGCGGTAAGCTGATGCGCCGCTACCTTCCCTAATAGAGTAGTAGAAGAGAGAGGTTTGCGCAGAGTTAATATATAAGCTCTGCTCGCCTCTCTCAACATTAGTGATTATTCGCCAAAAACGATTGCTTAACTTGCTGGTAGGCGTCACGGAATGGCACGCCTTTTTCGACTAATTCATTGATTTTGGCAACAGTATAGAGCTCATCGGTCATCGCCTCAGCCAATCGGTCAGTGTTAGCCTCCAGTTCACTGACACAGAGTGTCAGAACTTCCAGAGTGTCGAGTGCCGACGTGAAGGCATCCATGGTGATCTTTTTGGTCAACTGCAAGTCGCGGTGATAGCCACTGCCGGCACCTGTCGAAATAGCTTGGAGTTGCAAAGCGTAGTTTGGATAAGCGTGGGCGGTGGCGCGCATGATCTCAAAGACGTCGTAATTGCGCTTGTGCGGCATGATGGACGATCCAGTGGTCATGGTGACAGGCAGCTTGAAATAGTTAAACTCCTGAGAGGTAACCAGCAACATGTCTTCGGCAAATTTGCCAGCAAAGACCATGATTGGGTTCAGCGCCTGCACGGCAATCAGTTCAAAAACGCCGCGCGACAGGCCACAGTACATGGGGTTTTCCTGCACTTTGGCGAAGCCTAGTTCGCTCGTTGTCATCTGGCGGTCAAGTGGTAAGGTAACGCCAAAACCGGCAGCACTGCCCAGCGGGTTTTGGTCGATGGCAGCGATGCTGTGTGCGACTAATTGCTGGAGGTCATGAAACGCATCATGGTAGGAACCAAGCCACATACCGACGGTAGTCGGCATAGCTTTTTGGGTATGAGTATAGCCAGGCATTTCAGTTTGACCGATGGCGGCAATTTTGCCAGCATAGGCCTGAGCGACTGCTTCCAGCTTTTCGGCAACTGCTTCAAGTTCCGTTTTGATGAACAGTCGCATCATCACCAAAGCTTGGTCGTTGCGGCTTCGGCCAGTGTGAACCTTTTTGCCAATCGGTCCGAGTTTTTCTGTTAGATACAGCTCAATGGCGGTGTGGCCGTCTTCGTGTTCGCTGGTAAGGGTGAAGGCACCGGTTTTCCACTCGTCAAGTAGCTCGTCTAAGGCGGCCGCTAATTGTTGATATTCATCGCTAGTCAACACGCCAATTTTTTCCAGCATGTGGGCGTGTGCTTTGGTGGCAGTGATGTCGTGACCGAGTAAATACTGGTCTAATGTTTGATCGTCACCAACAGTGTATGCCTCGACCAATGGGTGGAGTGAGCCAGTTGCGGTTGATTGCCATAGTTTACTTGCCATATGAGTATGCTCCTTCAGCTGTTCGCTGACTTAATGAATATAATTCAATGAATCCGGCGGACGAATTCTGGTTGAATGCGTCGTTGGAATCAAAGGTTGCAAGATTGATATCAAACAACGAATGTGGTGAGTCCACGCTGACGACGGTGATGGTGCCTTTGTACAGGCGGACTGTCACCGTGCCAGTGACTTTTTGGTTCTGGTCGTCGATGTAGGCATTGATGTGATGGACGGTTGGCTCGTACCACTGCGCTGCGTAGGTGAGGTAGGCCCATTTTTTGTCCATTTCGGCTTTGAGTTCATTTTCAACACGGGTCGACACCAATTGCTCGAGCTTTTGATGAGCAGCAATCAAGATGGCAGCGCCAGGGTTTTCGTAGACGCCGCGTACCTTTAGTCCGACTAGTCGATCTTCGATGAGGGTTGATACGCCGACGCCGTGTTTGCGGCCGAGTTGGTTGCAGTGCTGGATGAGTGCTTGGAGTGAAAAGTGACGGTTATCGACGGCAACTGGCACGCCTTTGATGAATTCGATGGTAATGTCCTCGGCTTCGTCTGGTGTGTATTTGATGGTTGAGCACCAATTGAGAATGGCGTGGTAATTTGGCTTAAGTGAGGGTGATTCAATTTCGCCGCCTTCGCTAGTGATGCCCCACATGTTTTCATCGGTTGAGTAGGGCGATTCCTGAGTATGTGGCACGGGGATGTTGTGTTTCTTGGCATAGGCGAGCTCTTCCTCTCGGCCCATACTCCACTCACGCACTGGTGCCAGGATCTTGAGTTGAGGGTTGAGCGTGGTGATGTAAGTTTCGAAGCGAACTTGGTCGTTGCCTTTACCAGTGGCACCATGTGCGATGACTGTGCAGTTGTACTTTTCGGCATATTCGACGGCTAATTGTGAAATAATGATGCGCCCCAGTGGCGTGCAGAGGGCATAGCCACCTTGGTAATCAGCATTGGCTTTGATGGCCAGTGATAGTAGCTCATCGGCGAAGCGGTCGCGGGCATCAACCGTAATGGTTTCTATAGCGCCGAGCATTTTAGCCTTTTCGGCGATGGCGTCGAGATCGTCAACCGTCTGGCCAATATTAACCGTGAGGGTAATGACGTTGCAGTTATATTTTTCTTGGAGCCACTTAAGCATGACGGAGGTGTCGAGGCCTCCCGAATAGAGTAAGAGGCACGTATCAAACTCGCCATTTGTCGCCTCGTGGCTGGCAACTTTGGTGTAGTGAGGTGTGTCGTGATTCATATCCTTCCTTTCTATAATAATTAAAAAGAGCCGCTCGGATGAGGGCTCTTTCGTTGGTTTTATACTATACGACTAATTAGCCCTCTGAGTCAGAGCGGCGACGACGAGCAACGAAAACGATGTTGTGTCGATATGTCATACTAACACCATAGCACACTGCGCATATTTTTCACAATACTTTTAGATAAATCGTAAAAAGCTCTTCTTCTAGTGCCAGTTTCTCCTTGCTCATACTCCATCGGACGAAGTGCGGGCGAGGAGTGCGAGAGAACAGTGAGGCTTTGAGATTCAAACACTTTTCATATAAAATTATGATGCGCGACAATAGTCGTATGCATTGGTATGATGGAGATAAAATTGTGCAGCAATATAACAAAGAAGAGTCTAGCATAGACGTATGAGCGGACGAGTAGTGAATATTCTCCTCGTTGAAGACGAACCAACCCTCCGCACTGGCACTGAGCAATTCCTTCGCCAGCGCGGCTTTACGGTGGTGACGGCGACCAGCGGCGAGGAGGCGCTGGAAA